>NZ_DALZCH010000060.1:0-20437 GCF_031978065.1 Oscillibacter sp. | reverse complement strand
GGAAAGGGCGCGGCGTTTGTGCGCACCAAGATGAGAAACGTGGTGACCGGCGGCGTCACCGAGACTTCCTTCAACCCCACCGCCAAGTTCGAGCAGGCGTTTGTGGAGCGCAAGGAGGCGGAGTACAGCTATCAGGACGGCGACCTGTACTACTTCATGGACCCCGAAACCTATGACACGGTTCCCCTGAACCGGGACGTGCTGGGCGATGGCTTCCGCTTTGTGAAGGAGAACACGGTGTGCAAGCTGCTGAGCTATAAGGGCAGCGTATTCTCCGTGGAGGTCCCCAACTTTATGGATCTGGTGGTCACCGAGACGGAGCCGGGACTGAAGGGCGACACCGCCACCAACGTGACCAAGCCCGCTACCGTGGAAACCGGCGCGGAGATCAAGGTGCCTCTGTTCATCAGCACCGGAGACAAAATTAACATCGACACCCGGACAGGCGAGTATCTCTCCCGCAGCAAGGACTAAAAGAGAACGCGCCTGAATCAAGAGGAGGATTCCTCTATAAAACAAAAACGAAGCAGGAAGAAAGGAGCGTGTACACGATGGAAATTACCGAGAGAGTCGCTTATCTGAAGGGGCTGGCTGAGGGCCTGGGCCTGGACACCGAATCCAAGGAGGGCAAGCTGATCACCATGATCATTGATATTCTGGACGATGTGGCCCTGGAGCTTCAGGACCATCAGGACCAGATTATCGAAATCTCTGAGGGCCTGGACGCTGTCAGCGACGACCTGGAGGACGTGGAAGAGATCGTCTACGAGGACGACGAGTTTGAGGATGACGACGAAGAAGACGACGATTCCGAGGACTGCTACGCCACCACCTGCCCCACCTGTGAGGAGACGGTCTACTTCGACGAGTCCATTCTGGAAGAGGGCGAAGTGGTCTGCCCCAACTGCGGGGAGAAGCTGGAATTTGATCTCACCGACATCGAGGAATGCGACTGCGGCGAGGATCACGAGGACTAAGCCATTTCACAAGCGTAAAAGCGGCGGCTCCTTCAGGAGCCGCCGCTTTTTTGTGATTATCGCTTGTCTCCGGGGCGAAACAGCAATGCCATCAGCGTGGCGAAGATCACGGCCGCGGCAATGCCGCCCGCCGTGGCGGTGAGTCCGCCGGTAAACACGCCCAGCCAGCCCTGTTCCGCCACTGCTTTTTCAACGCCTTTGGCCAAAGAAAAGCCAAAGCCCGTAAGGGGCACTGTGGCACCGGCTCCGCCCCAGTCGGCAATGGGTTTATAAACGCCCACTGCCCCCAGCAGCACGCCCGCCACCACATAGCCGGTGAGAATGCGGGCAGGGGTAAGCTTGGTTTTGTCAATGAGAATTTGCCCGATGGCGCAGAGAATGCCGCCGCAGATAAATGCTTTCAGATAGTCCATAAAAACCTCCAAACCGAGTTTTTCTCTCCCAGCTTTTCCATGTTTGCCCGAATTATGCAGAAGGCGGGCGGCAAGGAAGGAGAAGACCCGACTAGCGCTCTGTGCAGATACACACCGCGTGGCACACGCCGGGGATGGACTCCCCCTGAAAGCTGGAGGTGGGGGAGAGCAGCGCTCCGGTGGGCGCAAAGAGAATCCGCCGCCACTTTCCGGCCCGCAGTCCCGGCAGAAGATACCCGCACAGCACCGCCGCCGAGCAGCCGCAGCCGGAGGCTCCGGCGTGCATATCCTGTTTTTCCCGGTCGTAGAGCAGCATTCCGCAGTCGAGATAGTTTTTGCTCATATCCATGCCGTCCCGCTGAAAGAAGCCTCGGACGATGCTGTGGCCCAGCTCGCCCAAGTCGCCGGTAAGGATCAGGTCAAAGTCCGAGGGCTTTGTCTTTGTATCCTTGAAAAAAGCGGAGATGGTGTCGTAGGCCGCGGGGGCCATGGCCGCGCCCATGTTGTTCACATCGGTCACGCCCTTGTCCACGATTTTGCCGCAGGTGACATGGGTGACGAAGGGACCCTCTCCCTCCCGGCCCAGAATGCAACAGCCGGACGCGGTGGCGGTCCACTGCGCGGTGGGGGAACGCTGATTTCCGTATGGAACCGGCATACGATACTGCCTCTCCGCCGTGCAGAAATGGGAGGAAGTGACGGCAGCGGCCCGCTCGGCAAAGCCGCCGTCGATGCTCATGGCCGCCATGGCAAGAGATTCTCCCATAGTGGAGCAGGCGCCATACAGCCCGAAAAAGGGAATTTCAAACTCCCGCAGGCCAAAGGAGGTACCGATGCACTGATTTAAAAGGTCTCCGGCAAAAATATAATCCAAATCGCCTGCGTGTAGCTTTGCCTTGTCCAGCGCTGTCTGCACCGTTTTTTGCTGCATCCGGGACTCTGCCTTTTCCCAGGTCTTTTCCCCCAGAAACGAGTCCTCGCACAGCTCGTCGAAGCAGGCCGCCAGCGGTCCCTGTTTTTCCAGCTTTCCGCCGGTAGCGGCAAAGGAGAGGATGGACGGGGGAGAATCCAGTCGGACGGTCCGCCGTCCAACGCGTTTTTTGCTCATAAAAAACACCGCCTTGTGATGATTTTCCATAGGTTGCCCCACTTGGAGAAAAATTATAGCAAACACCTGTAAGAGCGGATTTTGTTATGGAACGATGAAGTGCGACGGAGAAACGATGCTAAATGAAAAAATGCCGTCGGGAGAAACTCTCCCGACGGCAAAGCCGCGTGTTAAAGAATTGAGGGTATCATCAAAATAGGGCGGGGATCGTTTCGCTCAGCCAACAAATCAGAATCGGCAGAAGACAAGCCGGAGTCATATTCATGACCTTGATTTTGGTGATGCCCAGCAGATTCAGCGACAGGGCGATAATCAGCAACGACCCCACGCAGGTCATCTCCGCCACGACCGCGTCCCCAAGCAATGGGGAAATCAAGGCCGCCAGCGCGGCAATGCTTCCCTGAAAGAGAAACACCGTGATGGCGGAAAACGCCACGCCCACTCCCAGAGAGGAAGCAAAAATAACGGCGCTGATGCCGTCCAGCAGGGCTTTTGCAAACAAGGTGGAATGGTCCCCCGTCAGCCCGTCTTGCAGCGCGCCCACAATTGCCATGGCGCCTACGCAGAACAAAAGGCTTGCGGTGACAAAGCCCTCCGACACGGAGGAGGACCCGCCCGGAATCAGATGCTCCGTTTTTTTCTGAACCCAATCGCCCAACGCGCGCATCTGCCGATCCAGATCCAGCAATTCCCCAAGTAGCGCGCCAAGCACCATGGAGAGAATGGCAATCAGCATGTTCTGCCCCTTCAGGGTCCCACTTATGCCAATATAGAGCACGCATAGAGCCACGCTTTTCATAACCATGTCCTGAAGCCGCTGCCCCAGTGCACCGCCCTCGGCCACGGGCAGGAGCGTGGCAATTCGTGTCAGGCCCAGCCCGACCACAGAGCCGGCCAGAATGGCAAGCGTGTTGACCGTCGTTCCGATCAGCATACCAATCCCTCCGTTTCCTTCAGCAGGCTGCGCACCACGGCGCTGCCCAGCAGCAGTCCGGCGGTGGCCGGGACCCATGGGTTGCTGGCGGGGACGCTGCGCCGCCCCGGCGGGGGAGCGTCCATTTGCCGAACGGAGGAAGCTGGTTCCTCCGGGCTGAACACCACCGGAAGATGACGGATACCCCGGTTTTTCAGCTCCCGGCGCATCACGCGGGCCAGAGGGCAGCCGGAAGTTTTTGAAATGTCATCAATTCGCAGCAGGGAGGGGTCCAGCTTGTTTCCGGTGCCCAGAGCCGAAATGAGAGGAATGTTGAGGCGCAGGGCGGTTTCCGCCAGATCCAGCTTGCAGGCCACAAGGGCGATGGCGTCCGCGATGTAATCGTACCGGCAGCCCTCGGGGAAAAACAGGCCTCGGTTTTCGGCATTGTACAAAGCGTGGACAGGATGAAGCTTCAGCGCGGGGTTGATATCCAGCAGGCGGGCGGTCATGGCCTCTGCCTTGGGCTGACCCACGGTGGAATGGAGGGCCTCTAGTTGGCGGTTCAGGTTCGTAAGAGACACGGCGTCGCTGTCTACCAGCGTCAGTTCGCCCACGCCGGAGCGGGCCAGACACTCCGCGGCATAGCTCCCCACCCCGCCAAGGCCCAGCAAAAGCACATGGGCGCGGGCAAGACGCGACTGCCCGTCCCGGCCCCAGAGCATTTCGTTGCGCAGAAATTGATCTTCCATAGCGTTTTCCTCTTATCTGTCTAAGCGTTCTTTTTAAAAAACACGGACCGGCGAAAGCCGGTCCGTGTTTCACGATGCAATTCAGCTCGCGGACACGTATTTGACGCCGCTGGCGGCCTCACCGGTATACCCGGCGATGACACCGTCGTACCATGTGCCAAAATCCTGATTCCGCAGGGCGCTGTCCGCCTGTACCTGCCAGTAGGGCAGGTTCTCGCCCACAAAGTACATGATGTGATAACCGTAATCGGTTTCCACCACGCCGGTGTCTCCGGCCTTACGGCTGGAATCGAAGCACCAGTCGTTGAAGGTGGGCACCATCTGGCCCTGATAAACCTGCTCGTACAAGCCGCCATTGGCCTGAGAGCCGCCGTCAACGGAGTTTTCCTTGGCAAGCTCGGCGAAGGAGTCCTCAGTAGCCGCGCCCGCCGTCCACTGGGCCAGAAGGTCCTCGGCCTTTGCCTTGGCGTCCTCTTTCAGCTTGGCCTGCTCTTCGTCATAGCCGTCCTCGCCCTGCGCGATCTTGCCGACTTCGGGCTGGAGAAGGATGTGACGCACGTTTACGGTCTTATAGTCCTGACGATAACGCTTACCGAAAGACACCACGTAATAGGCAGAGTTGTCCTCGTCGGCCAGAACGGCGGAGTCCCCGGCCTGACGGCCGCTGTCAAACAGCCAATCCATCAGAACGCCGGAGGAATAGGAACCGGCCTCGCCATTGGTATAGGACATCTTGTCGTTGTCCTTGGACAGATCGGACATGCTCTTTCCGGACTTGAAACCGGCGTACAGCTCGTCCGCGGACTGCTTGGCAGCTTTCAGCGCGGCGGCGCTCTCCTCCTCGGTGGGGTCCACGCTGTTTCCGTCGGCATCCGTGGTGGCATCGGCGGCGCCGCTGATACGGACACTCTGATAATCCACCACGTCATAGGAGTTCCGGTTGGCGGCGTATTCGGCCTCCAGCTCCTCGTCCGTATAGGTCAAGCCATCGTTATGGCTCTTGGAAAAGTCGCTGGCCAGAATCACACGCTTCATCTCGGCCTCGTAAACACTGCGGCTCATGGTTGCGCCGTAAATCTTCTGGAGATATTTGACCACGCTCAGGTTGGAAGCGGTGGCGGTGGATTCAAGAGACTCGTTATTGGAGTCAAACTCCGCCTGCATGGCGTCGTTCCAGACGTAGCCCTCTTCCTCCGCCTTGTCGTTCAGCGCGTAGATGGCAGACATCTGGTCAATCGCCTGACCGACAAAATAGTCGAACCAGGTCTGCGTCTCGTCGCCGGGATAGGGCTGAGAACGCAGGTCTTTGCTGGTGTCCAGCCCCATGTAGGAAATATACGCGCTGTTCTGCTGGACAAAGTTCTGATAGATATTTACGAAATAGTAGTTTAGCTGGGGTGCCTTCACGTCTGCCAGCACGGTCTTTTCTGCGGAAGAAGAGCCGCTGGCGGCGGGGTCCTCCGCCGAGGTAAGCTGGGTATACAGCGTGGCGGCGGTGGCGTTTTTCTGGATGATGTTGGATTTCCATACCAGTACGGCCACCACCAGAAGGGCGAACAGGATGGCAATGACGGCGTACATAATATTGCTGCGCCGGGCCTCCTTCTGCTGCTGCGCCTCCCGCGCGGTTCTGGAATGATTATCGTTTGCGCTCATTTTCGTTTCAGTCCTCTCAAAATCTTAAGTGAAGATGCGGAGAATCCCGCGAATACACACCGACATATTATATAGGATAAACTGCGAAACTGCAAGCAAAATTTCACGGACGGGCTTATCGGGAAATTTGCCGTCTGTCGGATTTCTCCAGTATAGTCGACGGGACTGAAAGGAACCTGAAAAAATTGCCGCCAAAAGACCCGACTTATGGTTGGAGGTTAAATAGGCGGTTGAGCAGAAACGAAAAGAAGCAATTTACTGCTAGTTACTTCCATTAGCTGCACTTCAAGTGCCCCAACATAATCCATATAAGCATACCGCCCTGCTGATTTCAAGGTCAGCAGGACGGTGTTTTTAGATGTAAATAAATTCAGCCGTTACCAGTTTACCGGTCATGGTTTGGCAGCAATACTAAACCATGCGAATTTTCGTAAATATCCCTATTTCTATTTAAAGGGTGCTATAACCGGCGGCGCTTTTCAAAGCGTATTTATCCTGCGGACCCGGCGGCGCGCAACGCGGCCACCTCGTCGCCTACCTGCAAAATATCGGGAAGACTGAGCTCCAGAATCAGCTCGTCCTGGCCGGGGGCGCGGACCACACGCCGGATGTAGGGGGAACGGGTCATAAGCTGATTGTGCGCGCCCACAGTCTCTTCCTCCACCGTTTCCACCGACAGCACCTCGTCCACCATCAGGCCAAGACTGGTCTCGCCGCTGAGCACCAGCACCATCTCGTGAAATTCACGGATGCGGAAAATCTCCTTGGCGTCCTCCAGCACACCGAGAACCTTTGGCATATAGTTGCCCCGGACCTCGGCCAACGTGGCCTGCTTGCAGTTGTCTATGGCTTCGCGGTTCCCCGCCGCGTCGCACTGCTCCACCCGCTGGGCCGTTTCGTGGAGCCTGCGATGAGGGTCCTCAATCCGGGCCAGATGAGAGGAAAGCTCCATGCTGTCGGTCTTAAAGCTGTCATACCATTTCCCAAGCTTGCATTTGTGGGGGTCTGTGGCCAATGAAAAGGGTTCCCCGGTTTCAATGGAGCGCTCCAGCGCGGAAACCCAGTTAATATGATCCTGCTTGCGCGCGTCCAGCATGGCGGTGAAGTCCTCAAATTCCTCCTGAAGGGATTGTAGCTTCAAAGCCGCCCGCAGATTGAACAGGGTGACGCTGCTGCCCCGGAGGGGAAAAATCCCGGAGATATAGGGCGGCGCGTCCGGCACGGGAGTGTATTTCGGAAGCTCCATAATGGTGGAGATATAGCGGCTGTCTGCGCAATACAGTCCTCCATTCAGCCGGAACAGGATGGAGGGGCTTTGCACGCTGTCTTCCGCTTGATAAATGCTCATGGCAAAGAATTCCTTTCCTATAAATATAATGAAGGGCCGCGCTCTTGAAAAATTACGAAGGAAAGCGTGCCCCAAAGCGGGCGCGGACGGCGCAGCCCGGCCTGGTTACATTGTGGTTATTGTATCACAAAATCCGCACAATGCAAACACAAGAATCCTGCTGGGAAAAGATTTTCCGGCTTCCTGCACCCAATCTTGACAAAATGGGGCCACGCGGTTATACTAATCTGGATTTATAAAATAGGAAAGTTGCGATGAGGAAAAGCAGTACTCGCGGACGGATGCAAAGAGAGGGGACGGACGGTGCAAGTCCCCGTGAAGTCGGCGGAGAAGTCGTTTCGGAGCATTGGCCTGAACAGGGAAGTAAGGTCAACGGGACCTCCCGTTACAGAGGCGGGCGCAAAGCGCCGGGAGAGTGCGGGAAATTCCCGAATTCAGGTGGTACCGCGGACTTTTGTTCGCCCTGAGCCGACAGGCTCGGGGCGATTTTTGTTTGGAGGGGTATATGGAGAAATTTGTATTCGACACGACCCAGGGCGCGGTGCTGGAGGCTGCGGAGGAAGCGGCGCTGATGGATTGGGTCCGGGTGCGGAGCAACGCGACGCGGGCCAGTGTTCCGGTGGGGGTGATGGCAGCGTGCTTCACGGTATATTCTCTTGTGCAGAGGAACTGGGAGGCGGCGCTGTTCACGGTTTTGCTGGCGCTGATCATCATCGGCTTTTTCTGGCTTCCCATGCAGCGGGGTAGGCGGTTTCGGCAGGGGGTCCGGGAGGCGCGGGCACGGTGGCTGGATTTGACCGACGCGGTGCGGGCAAGGCCCATGCGCTTTGTGTTCGAGGGAGACGACTGCCGAATGCTGGACGGAAAGGGCGAGGAAATCCGCCTGTGGAAAAGCATCCGCATGGGTGAGGTTCGGGAGAGCGACTTGATTTTTTGGATCCCGGCGGAGGACACCTCCGTTCTGCTGCATAAAAGCACCCTGACTGAGGGGACGGAAGAGGCGTTTCGCGGGTGGCTGAAAGCCCGCAGTAAGCGCTATCGCGTTTACCGCGTGACGGAGCGCCTGCGTCGGAGTATGGAGCGGGAATAAAGCTCCCGGGGCGTGAGCGTGCGCACCCTGTTTGAGTAAGCCTGTATTTGTATAGAATTCAGATATCTGAATATGAGGAGAGCAAACCATGAAAAAAGAACTGCCGAAGGTATATGAGCCGCAGCAGGTGGAGTCCCGCATCTACGAGAGCTGGATGGAGGGAAAGTGCTTCGCGGCGGAGCCGGATTCTGAAAAGGAACCGTTTTCCATTGTGATGCCGCCCCCCAACGTGACGGGTCAGCTTCATATGGGCCACGCGTTGGACGCGACCCTTCAGGACATCCTGACCCGCTTCAAGCGGATGCAGGGATATTCCGCCCTATGGATTCCCGGCGTGGACCACGCGGGCATCGCCACCCAGATCAAGGTGGAAGAGGAACTGCGGGAAAAAGAGGGCAAAACCCGGTACGACCTTGGCCGCGAGAAGTTTTTGGAGCGGGTCTGGGCCTGGAAAGAGAAGTACGGTGACCGCATCGTGGAGCAGCAGAAGAAAATGGGCGTTTCCTGCGACTGGGACCGCTCCCGCTTCACCATGGACGAAACCTGCGCCCGCGCGGTGCGGGAAACCTTCTGCGACCTCTATGAAAAGGACATGATTTATAAGGGGAGCCGCATCATCAACTGGTGCCCCCACTGCACCACTGCCCTGTCCGACGCGGAGGTGGAGTATGTGGATAAACCGGGCCACCTGTGGCACATCCGCTATCCTCTGGCGGACGGGTCCGGCGATCTGGTGGTGGCCACCACGCGGCCCGAAACCATGATGGGCGACACCGGCGTTGCCGTGAATCCGGAGGATGAGCGGTTCAAGCACCTGATCGGCAAAAACTGCATCCTGCCCATCATGAACCGGGAGATTCCCATTGTGGGGGACGAATACTGCGAAATCGGCTTCGGCACCGGTGCGGTGAAAATGACCCCCGCCCACGACCCCAACGACTTTGAAGTGGGTTTGCGGCACAATCTGGAGATTATCCGCTGCATCGCGGACGACGGAAAAATCAATGAAAACGGCGGCCCCTACAACGGAATGGACCGCTATGAGTGCCGAAAGGCCATTGTAAAGGACCTTGAAGAGCAGGGCTATCTGGTGAAGACCGAGGATTACAGCCATAACGTGGGCACCTGCTACCGCTGCCACAACGATGTGGAGCCGCTCATTTCCGCCCAGTGGTTCGTGAAGATGGAGCCGCTTGCGAAGGAAGCTCTGCGGGTGGTGCGGGACGGCGAGGTAAAGTTCGTTCCCGAGCGGTTCTCCAAGACATATATCAACTGGATGGAAAACGTGCACGACTGGTGCATTTCCCGCCAGCTCTGGTGGGGGCATCAGATTCCCGCGTGGTACTGCGACGAGTGCGGCCACATCAACGTGGGGAGGACGGACCCAGAGAAGTGCGAACATTGCGGCAGCACCCACCTGACACGGGACCCGGACGTGCTGGACACTTGGTTCTCCTCCGCCCTGTGGCCGTTCTCCACCATGGGCTGGCCCGAAAAGACGGCGGATTTGAACTACTGGTATCCTACCTCCGTGATGGTCACGGGATATGACATCATTTTCTTCTGGGTGGCCCGGATGATTTTCTCCGGCTGCGAGCAGATGAAGGAGATTCCCTTCCACACGGTTTTGATTCACGGTCTGGTCCGGGACGAAAAGGGACGGAAAATGTCCAAGTCTCTGGGCAACGGCATTGACCCGCTGGAAATGGCCCAGGTCTACGGCGCGGACGCGCTGCGCTTCAACCTTATCACCGGCAACAGCCCCGGAAACGACACTCGGTTTTACACCGAAAAGTGCGAGGCCATGCGGAACTTTGCAAATAAAATCTGGAATGCATCCCGCTTCGTGCAGATGAATCTTAGCATTGACCGCTGCGCCCTTCCTGCCAATCTGGAGCAGGAGGACAAGTGGGTTTTGACCAAGCTGAACGGGCTTGTCAGGGAAGTCACGGAGAATCTGGACGCTTTTGAAATCGGCGTAGCCTCCGCCAAGGTGTACGACTTCATCTGGGACACCTATTGCGACTGGTATATTGAGCTGACCAAAACCCGCATGAACGGTGACGACGCCCAGAGCCGCCTTGCGGCGGAAAATGTGCTGTGCTATGTGCTGATTCAGGTGCTGAAGCTGCTGCACCCCTTCATGCCCTTTATCACGGAGGAAATCTGGCAGTCCCTGCCCCGGGAGACGGGAGAAGAGGGAAGCTTCATCATGACCTCCCATTGGCCCGTGTATGACGAGGCGCTGAACTTCCCCGCCGAGACGGAGGCCATGGAGGCGGTGATGGACACTATCCGCGCCATCCGCGCCCGCCGTTCGGAGATGAACGTGCCCCCCTCCAAAAAGACGGAGCTTGCTTTGAAGACCGACGAGCCGGAGATTTTCCAGGACGCGGGGCACTTCATCACCCGCATGGCCTATGCCGAGCGCGTGACGGTTTCCGCCGCCGCACCGGAAACGCTGGATGGGCTGGTGAGCATCGTCACCCGCAAGGCCGTGGCCTATATTCCGCTGGCGGAGCTGGTGGATGTCGCGGAGGAGCTGGCCCGCATTGCCCGGGAGAAGGAAAAGGCGGTCAACGGTCTGCGCATCACCGAGGGCAAGCTGAAAAATGAAAAGTTTGTGGCAAACGCACCCGAGGCCGTGGTCAACGTGGAGCGAGAGAAGATTGCCAAGTACAAGGAGCTGATTGCCCGGCTGGAGGAATCGGAAAAGGCGATGGGTACTGCTAAGATGAATGTCGATAAGGAACCTTTAGGTGTCGATGTGGAAGCTTTGATGGAACTGCTTTAAAGGTAAGGCGATTCATGATGGACAAATAGGATTGAATGCTTTATTTTGTATCCGGGAGTGTTCGGTCTTCGCCGTTATGGAGAAACATTAAGAGGAACGGAGGCTGTCAGGCCTCTGTTCCTCCATTTTGTGCTACTGTCCCGGCAAAGCCTACGCTCTCCGAGGTTACTCTTGCAAACGCGAACATCTGTGCTACAATGAGGATAGAGGACCGCAGCCGCGCTTTGGCGCGGAGGAAGGGGGCGGCGCCGTGGAGCGGGTGATTTTACACTGCGATATGAACAGTTTTTACGCCTCGGTGGAGCTGCTGTCCCACCCTGAGCTGCGGGACGCGCCGGTGGCAGTGTGCGGCGACCCCACCTCCCGGCGGGGCATTGTGCTGGCAAAGAATGAAGCGGCGAAAAAATTCGGCGTGGTCACTGCGGAAACCATCTGGCAGGCGCGGAAAAAGTGCCCCGGGCTGGTGCTGCTGCCGCCCCATCACCATTTGTATCGGGAATATTCCGAACGGGTCAACGCCATTTACGAGGAGTACACAGATTTGGTGGAGCCTTTCAGCGTGGATGAAAGCTGGCTGGACGTGACCGGGTCCCTTCATCTGCTGGGCAGAGACGGGCGGGCCGTGGCGGACGGGATTCGCGCTAGAGTGGAAAAGGAGCTGGGACTGACCGTGTCCGTGGGCGTGAGCTTTAACAAGGTATTTGCAAAGCTAGGCAGCGATTACAAAAAACCAAATGCAACCACGGTGATTTCCCCTCAAAACTGGAAGGACTTTGTGTGGCCTCTGCCGGTGGAGTCGCTGCTGTTCGTGGGAAAAACCGCGCAGGCCACTCTGGCGCAGTTTGGCGTGCGGACCATCGGGCAGTTGGCGGCCATGAATGTGGGTCAACTGGAAACGCTGATGGGGAAAATGGGCCGTCAGCTCCACGAGTATGCCAATGGGCAGGAGCATGAGCCGGTGCGGCCCCGAAGCGAGCTGGAGCCGCCAAAATCCGTTGGCAGTGGGTCCACCTTTCAGCGGGATTTGACCTCCCGAAGGGAGGTAGGCGCGGCGCTGGCCCTGCTTTCCGACGAGGTGGCCATGCGGCTGCGCCGCTGTGGCATGTATGCCGGGGGTGTTGCGGTCACGCTGCGCACGCCGGATTTTCAGGATCGGTCCCGGCAAAAGCGCTTTTCCTCACCAACTCATCTGATGCGGGAGCTGGCGGACGGAGCCATGGAGCTGCTGGATACCTTTTGGAAGCCGCCCGCCCCCATCCGGATGCTCACCGTCACCGCCATCGCTCTGACGGAGGAGGCCGACGCCTATGAACAGACGGACCTGCTGGATACCGCGGCCCCCCGGCGGGAGAAGCAGGAGAAATTGGAATCTGCCATGGATAAAATTCGGGGAAAATACGGAATGGGTGCGGTGCGCTTCGGCGCGTCAAGTCCCGAAAAAAAGGAGGATACGCTGTCATGACGATTGCGGAAGAAAAGCAGGAACTGAGGCTGAAGGTACGGGCGCAGGAGCGGGCGCTTTCAGCCCGCTACAAGGAGGAGTCCGACGCGGCGATTGCGGACCGCGTCCGCGCGCTGCCGGATTATCTGGAGGCTCACACGGTTTTCAGCTTTTTCGGCACTAAGCGGGAGATCAATACCCGCTCCATTCTGGAGGACGCGCTGAAAGCGGGGAAGCGGCTGTGCCTGCCGCTTTGTACCGAGGTGCCGGGCATCATGGAGCTGCGGGTGGTAAATTCTCTGGACGATTTGGTTCCCGGCGTGTTCGGAATTTTGGAGCCGTCCAAAAGCTGCCCGATTCTGACGCCGGACGAGGTGGATTTCGCGGTGCTGCCGTGCCTGAGCTGCGGTCGGGCGGGCCGTCGGCTGGGTCAGGGCGGCGGGTATTACGACCGCTTTTTGACCGTTTACCGGGGCAGCGCGGTGCTGCTGTGCCGGGAGGAGCTGCTCCACGAGGACATTCCTGTTGAGCCGCACGACATGCCGGTTCCGTGGGTGGTGACGGAAAAGGGGCTGTACGAGGACGGCGTTCCCGCTCGGCTTGAGTGAGTTTTTGGATACGGAGTCAGCGCCGTTTATTTCCAATTTAAATGGAAAATAGTTTTAAACCGTCTTCACAAATGAAATTGCGTGTGCTAAAATGTAAAATGGCCGGATATTATGGTAGGCCATGTGAAAAATATGTTGACTAAAGCGTGTGGACAAATACACAATGATAAAGGAGACATTCAGATGGTGCACGAGACAATGGATTTTATTTCCAAGTTTGATCCCGAGGTTGGCGCTTCCATTAAAGAGGAGTTCGCCCGTGAGCGTCGGAACATTGAGCTGATTGCCAGCGAAAACGTGGTCAGCGAGGCGGTTATGGCGGCGATGGGCACCTGCCTGACCAACAAATACGCCGAGGGGTATCCCGGCCACCGATATTACGGCGGCTGCTACGCCGTGGACGTGACGGAGGAGATTGCCCGTAAGCGTGCTTGCGAGCTGTTTGGCTGCAATTATGCCAATGTTCAGCCCCACTCCGGGGCCAACGCCAATCTGGCCGCGTTTTTCGCGCTGGTCAAGCCCGGCGACACCGTGATGGGCATGAATCTGGCCCACGGTGGACACCTGAGCCACGGCAGCCCCGTGAACATCTCCGGCAAATATTTTAATATCATCCCCTATGGTCTGGACGAGGAGACGGAGCAGATCGATTATGACGCGCTCATCAAGCTGGCCGAGGAGCACAAGCCCAAGCTGATTGTGGCGGGCGCCTCTGCCTATCCCCGGTCGATCGACTTCAAGAAGTTCCGTGAGGCGGCGGACGCTGCGGGTGCGTATCTGATGGTGGACATGGCTCACATTGCGGGTCTGGTGGCCGCGGGCGAGCATGCCTCTCCCGTGCCCTATGCCGATGTGATTACTTCTACCACCCATAAGACCCTGCGGGGCCCCCGGGGCGGCCTGATCCTGTGCAACGACGAGGATATCTATAAGAAGATTAACTCCGCCGTGTTCCCCGGCACCCAGGGCGGCCCTCTGGAACACATCATCGCGGCAAAGGCCGTGAGCTTTGGCGAGGCGCTGCGTCCGGAGTTCAGAGAGTATCAGAAGCAGGTGGTGAAAAACGCCAAGGCACTTGCTGAGGGCCTCATTAAGGAGGGCTTCCGCCTTGTCTCCGGCGGAACGGACAATCACCTCATGCTGGTGGACGTGCGCAACTTCCACATTACCGGCAAGGAATTTGAGCATCGGCTGGACGAGGTGCAGATCACCGTCAATAAGAACGCCATCCCCAACGACCCGGAGAAGCCCTTTGTCACCTCCGGTATCCGCGTGGGTACCCCCGCTTCCACCTCCCGCGGTTTCAAGGAGCCGGAGATGGAGAAGATTGCCCATTGGATGGCTCTGACCGCCCGGGATTTCGAGGGCAGCGCCGAGCAGGTTCGTGCGGAGGTCAACGCCCTGTGCGAGGCGTTCCCCATCTATCAGTAAAAACGGCAAGGGCTGATGCCTGAACCATATGCGCCCCCGGCGGGACCACTGTCCCGCCGGGGGCGCGATTTCATATTTGAAAAAGAAATGTATTGTTTGCTTTATGGGCGGCTCACAGCCGCTGGGTCCACTCCGGCTCCTTAAAGCCCACCAGAACGAAGTCGTCTCCCACCAGAATGGGGCGTTTAACCAGCATTCCGTCGGTGGCAAGAAGCCGGAATTGCTCGTCCTCTGTCATGGAGGGCAGCTTTTTGGATAGCTCGAGCGCTTTGTATTGCAGACCGCTGGTGTTGAAAAAGCGTTTGAGAGGCAGGCCGCTTTTTGCGTGCCAAGTGCGCAGCTCGTCCTCCGTGGGATTTTCCGTTTTGATGTCCCGGAAGTCATAGGTGACGCCCCTCGTGTCCAGAAAGGTCCGCGCCTTTTGGCAGGTGGTGCATTTTGGATAGCAGACAAACAGCATATAAAATTCTCCTTCGTTGGTGATGGAACGTCTGAGGTATGGCGAAAGGTTCAGCGTTGCCGGTATTTCGCCGTGGATGAGATTCTCTTTCTCCTGTTTGGAGAGAGCTTTAATGCGGTATTCCAGCCGGGACGCTGCCGCTCTGCCGTCCGCTTCCCACGCAGCCGCAAAACGGACGGGCCGGCGGGCCGCCGTGTATTTCGCGCCGCCGGGAAGACTTCCCCCATGCTGGGCGAGACGACGGGCAAGGTCAGTGGTGATGCCGGTATAAAGGCTGCCGTCCCCGCAGCGCAGTATGTAGGTATAGTACGCCGTTCCTCTCGCCCCCTTGCATTTTTCCGTACCAGTATACCACAGCGTTCGAAAAATGCACAGCGCTTTGACAGATGGCAACTGCAAGCAAATTTTCCGCAAGGGAACCGCCTGTTTAAAAATGTGGCAAAGAGCATTGCCGGGTGTGAAAATGTTTGCTATACTGCATTGAAAGCATTGAATGAAAAGAAACGGCGCAGAATAAAATAAAGAAGGTGTTTTTATGGAGTTACAGGAAATCATGCGCCAGCGCGTTTTCGCTGTGGTGGGCAACACGCTGGATTCCGAGAAATATGCCTATAAAATCAAGCAGGGGATGATCGAGAAGGGCTACACGGTTTACGCCGTGGGCAAGGAGCTTCCCTCGCTGAACGACGTGCCGGAGGAAATCGACATCATCGACCTGTGCATTCATCCCGCAAAGGGACTGGAACTGATGCGGGAATGCAAAAAGGATTTCAAATGCATCGTGCTTCAGCCGGGGGCAGAAAGCGCGAAGCTGGTGGCCTATTTGGAGGAGAAGGGAATGCCTTATATCAACGGGTGTCTGTTGGTGGGGATGCGGCTATTCACCTGATTTCCGGTTTGCGAACCATCCGCCGACGTTCCTAAAATGTTCGCATTTTTGATGGAACGGCTAAATTTTATTTTTCCGGAAACCCTATGCAGGGGTGATGAAATGGGATTAACTTATACCGATATGTATGCAAACATTGGACCCGATCCGAAGGCGGCGGCATATTTTAACGACCTGCCTGAAGTGATTCAGGCGCAGATTCTGGCGAAGGACCCGCCGCCAAGCTCCTTGGACGCGCTGAAAAAGCTGGTCAAGGAGGCCGACTATATCTTCTGACCCGGGCCGCCTCGTTAAGAGGCGGCCATTTTTTGCGCGGCTTTGCTTCGCGGCAATTGACTGGAGGGAAAGGCGGGCCTTTTTGGAAAGCAAAGCTTCGCTCTGCAGCAAATAAACGGAGCCTCGCGGCCATGCCGCGAGGCTCCGTTTATTTATGCGATTCAGCCTGTTCCAAGAGGAACGACTTACTTCTTCCGGTGCTTGGGCAAATAGCCTTCTTTCCAGCTCCACACAAAGCCAATGGCGGCCAGTGCAATGCCGGAGAGCAGGAAGAAGAAGCTGGGGGCGGCGCCGCCGGTTTGAGGAAGTTTGCCGGGAATGCCGTCTTCCTCCCAGCCAGCGACCTCTGGTTCTTCGTCCAAAGCGGCGTCTTTGAGGGTGTAGGACTGCGCCGCGCCGCTGGCGGGCAGAGTTACAACCAGATCATCCTCAATCAACCAGTACCCGTCGGGTGCGGCTGTTTCGCGGACCGTATATTTCCCAATGGGAAGGTCGGTAAAGACAGCCAGACCGTTGCTGTTTGTGGTTCCCCTTGCAAAAACGCTGCCGTCTGCGGCGTACAGGGTGAACTCCGCGCCAGCCAGAGGTTCACGGTCCGAATTGACCTTCATAAGCCGAATGGAACCCAGAACGGAAGAGGGGACCGCAGGCTTTGCCTCGTTGACCACGGTCAGAGAACGGGTTTCATCCTTGACAAGGGTCACGGTCTGATTACCGGCCGCACGGACGTAGCCGCTGGGAACGCGGGTTTCCGCCACGGTGTACTGTCCGGCGGGGAGATTTTCAAAGGACACCTTTCCGTTCAGTCCGGTTGTGCCGGTTGCAACGGCGTTGCCATCCTTATCGTAGAGCGTGAATTCCGCGCCGGAGAGGGGATTTCCGTCCGGGTTGGTCTTCAAAATGAGAATTGCTCCCGCGTCCGCAGCAGCTTTTTTGTTGACCACGGTGAAGCTGCGGATGGTGGCGCTGGTGGTCGTGACTCTCAACTCCTCGCTGCTCAGCACATAGCCGTCCGGGGCCTTTGTCTCGCGGATGGTGAAGCTGCTGTAAGGCGCCAAGCCGGTAAATTCCACCAGCCCGTTGGAACCGGAAGTTGCGCTGGCAATCGCCTTGCCTGTGGAGTCATAGAGGGTGAATTCCGCGCCTGCCAGAGGCTTGCCATCCTCATCCTTCTTCATAACCGACGCTTTTCCGGAGGAAGGGGAGGAGGGGGCGGGGGCGTTTTTAAGAGCGGGGGCCACCGTTACGCTGCCATTTGTATCCCAATAGACAGTGGGCAGCAGTGCCGTTTGGTCAGTGTTCCACCGGACCTCTGCTTTAAGCTGCTTATCGGTGGACTGATAACCGGAGGGCGGGGTGATTTCCTTGATGGTGTACGTTTCACCCGGCGCGTTCACCGGAACATTTTTGAATGTCACCACGCCGTTGACGGAGGTGGCGGTTGCGGTGTAGACACCGGTGACGGGGTCAATGCTGCCGCCGGTTATGGAGGCGGGGAAGCCCGCGGCGGCCTGCCCCTGAATCTGGAAGGTGCCGCCGTTGATCTTTGCGGTGGCGGAGTCAGTGCTTTCCTTTGCGAAGGACACATCCGCCACGGCTGCGAGGTTGACCACTTCGGGCAGGGTGGCGGTGGCATCGATGCCCTGCGAGTCAAAGAGCGGAGCACCGGTAAAGCCGGAATTGTCATACAGCCGGACCCGCAGTCCTGTGGTGGGGCCTGTCGTCTTATAGCTAACATCCACCCAGAAGACGGGGGTGGTGCCGGGGTTGGCATTAGGATTCAGATATCCGGCGGGGATCGTCTCATAAATCGCGTATTTCCCATAAGGAACGCCGGAGAAAGCCACCTTTCCGGAAACAGAATCGGGGTTCTGAACAGAGCCAACCTGCGCTCCGCCTGAGAAGTTTTTCAGGATAAACTGCGCGGCGGGCAGAGGGCCGATTCCCCTGTTGGGATTTACCAAATTGTTGTCGGTGCGCAGCTTGTAGAAGGCGATATCGGGATTCACGTCGTTGTTGGTGGGCGTGGCGTTGTTTTTCAGGGACGGGGGAGTGGATACAGCGGCGTAGGTAACGCCGTCCGTCGAGTAAGTGGCTTCCGCTTTGGTGTAGCCGCTGCCCGGCTTGTAATCGACCTTGACGTAAATCTTATCAAAGGTTTTTTCGTGATTGGCGGGTGGGGTGATTTCCTGAATGTAGTAGTCGCCAAACTCCACGCCGGTGAACTTCACCTGCCCCATGTCAGGGGCGCCGGCGGCCTGCACTCGTTGCACTTCGCTGTCGTCGGCTCTGTTATACAGCCCGAACCAGCCGCCGGAAAGGGCTTCGTTCGCCTCGCCGATTTTCTTGATTTCCACATCGGACTTTGCAAGCTCGTTGGTAATGCGCACGATATTCAGAGCCTGATCCGTTTTGCTGATGGGGTTTCCGTTGTTGACCGTGTGGATTCTGTCGGCGGTATTGGCGGGCAGGAGATAGCCGTGGGGCGGCTTTGTTTCTTGAACCTTGAAGACCCATGCGGGCAGGTTGTTGAAAAGAGCTTCTCCGCTGGTATCGGTTCTCCGCGCAACATCGCGCAGAGTCTTTCCTCCTGTACCCTCGTTGAATTCGGTTTCGTTCTTTTTAACATGGCCGTTTGCACTGTTCAGGAGAGCAAATTCCGCGCCGGACAGATCCGTGGACGCGGTGGAGCCGGGGTTAGACGGCGCGATATCCGCCGATTTTTCAACAGTGATATAATTGGAGTACATGCCGCCGATGGCGGAGGCCTCCGTCACATTGATATTGGTGACTTCCTTCCCGTCCTTCATCGTGGAGTCTTCCAGCTCAATTTTATTGGTGATGCCGTTGGTGGTTTCGTTCTTTTTCAGTGCGGTGTCAAATTGCAGGAGATAGGTTTCGGAAGTGTTTTTGGGGAGGTAAACGGTAAGAACGTGATTTCCTCCGTCGCCGGTA
The DNA here is from genome assembly GCF_031978065.1 of Oscillibacter sp. Classification (GTDB taxonomy): domain Bacteria; phylum Bacillota; class Clostridia; order Oscillospirales; family Oscillospiraceae; genus Oscillibacter. Next base: position 1,326 of record NZ_DALZCH010000060.1, on the reverse strand, counting down.
TTGGTGTAGGTGTAATACGCGTCCGTTTCCGCCGGGTCCTCCGCGTCCAGCTTTTTTACGGAAACAAGGGTTTTTGCGCCGGTCTGATTTCCGTCTTTGTCCACGTTGATTTTGTATAGCTGAATGGAGTTGTCTCCCAGCACCGGCTGCCGCTCGTCAAGGGTGCCTTCCGGCCGGTCAATCAGCTCAATTTTGGCGTGCAGGGTGTCCGTAACCTTGCCGTTTGTCAGAGGAACCTTGGAGGGGTTAATGACCGCTTCCCACGAAATGATTTCGTCACTGATGCCGATGGTTTTCTTGGAGATCATGGGATTTTTACCCGTTACGGTGTAGGTGTCCGATTCGGAGCCACCCCCGAGATTCGTCCAATTCAACGTTGCTGTATTGGGAAACTTGTGCTGCTTATTCGCATCCCAGAAGTCGCTGCCGTCTCCGATTTTCTTCAGGTATTCGTCCGTCACTCTGGTCCAGAAGGTGACGGTGAACTGGGCGGAGGTGGAGGTGGGCAGGGTAATATAAAAGCCCTTGTTCTGGTCGCCGGGTGCGGTGAGGTTGGGGTGCGCCTCGCGCTTGGTTCCGTCCAGCTCGGTGGGAGACGAAAGGCTTACGCCATAAATCAGCTCCGTTTTGGCGGATTTCGTACTGCCGGTCATGGCCTGAATTTCAAACTTGTGCGTGGAATCGACCCACAGTTCAAGGCCCTCCGGCAGCTCGTCGGAAATAGTTGCGTTCGTCAGGGGAAGCTGGTTGCGGTTGGCCACCACGGTCCACATGATAGAGCGGTCGGCCACATTGTAGCTGGAGCCACTTTTGTTCAGCATTTCGAGGTTGAATTTCTTCTCGGCAGAGGCTTCGCTGGAGTTGCTGCCGTTGAGCCACAGTGACGTGTTGTTGACGAACGCCTCGGTTGCGGTCGTATTGGGCACAATGGGGTGGCCATTGCCCTTGTACAGCCGTTCAAGGCCACCATCGGTCACATAGGTGTAGTATTCTATAATGTAACTGTCCGTGCAGTTGGGGGTGGCGGGGAGCGCAAGCTCAAACTCACGTTTATTGGCATTGCTGACGGTGAGGGTCGTCGTACCGTTGGCCTGTGGGTCGGTGACAATGGAGGGGAAGCCGGTATACGTGCCGATGGTGGTGACAACTCCGCCTGTGGTCTGACTTTTCACGGTCAATTTATGGTTGGCGCCGTCTATAATCAGCTCGTGCCCGTCCTGAATGAAATCCTTGACAATGGGGGCCGTCAGCTTCACATGGTTGCTGTTGACTGTGGTGGACCACTTGATGTAACGACTGCTTTCGCCCACGAAGTTGGCCGGGTTG
>NZ_DALZCH010000059.1:0-20685 GCF_031978065.1 Oscillibacter sp. | reverse complement strand
CCGACAAGGTAGTAACGGAGTTGGCTGGGGCGGGTGTAGTGGCGATGGCTATTCACGGGAACAAGAGCCAGACCGCCCGGCAGACCGCCCTAAAACGCTTTAAAAACGGAGACATCAAAATTCTTGTTGCAACTGATATTGCGGCGAGAGGAATTGACATTCCTGAGCTGTCCCATGTGTTTAACTATGAATTGCCAAATGAACCGGAAACCTATATTCACCGTATCGGCAGAACCGGCCGTGCCGGTCTGGGAGGCATTGCCATTAGCTTCTGCGACTATGATGAAATTTCTTACCTAAAGGATATTGAAAAGCTGATGGGCCGCACGATTCCTGTGGAAAAATCAGAGTGGCCAATGATAATTCTGCAAAAGACAGAAAAAGCACCGCAAAAGCGGTTTAGCTCCGGTCGTTCACATTCCCCCTCGGCATCATCTAATCCCAGGCATTCACAAACCCGGACGGCCGCTTCCGCAAGACCTCATGCTGCATCCGCGAAAGAGCATGATCGCGTGGTAGGCAATCGAAAAAGACGCGATCGCTGGTAAAAGGCCTCTCTGGTTTGGGACAGGACACGGAGTCCCCTATGAAAAGGAAAATATCACGTCTTCGGTTTTCCGGAGACGTGATATTTTGTAGTTTATTGGAATATGGTCCCCCATACTGACTGATAATCAGCGCCGCCAGTTTTGGATTCGGAGTTTTGATGTTTACGGGATATTGCAATTTTTTTTCATAAATAAACATTAGCCGTTCACTCCTTCATCCCAGGGCCACGGGTCATTCAGCCAGATAAAGCCGTCCTGCTCTGTAATATCGGTTTGGAGGAGGGGCCCGTACATTTTCCGATACGTTATCCGGCCCTCTTGGGCAAGCTTGATATAAGACCAGTAGAGGTTCAGAACCTCCTGATCCTTGGGATGGGTGGTGAGATAAAGGCCCAGCTCGTCGATTGCGAAATCAAGCGCCATCAGCTCCGCCAAGGCGGTGTTGTTGGTTTTCAGCTTGTCAGTCATTGCCGCCTTAAAAGGCAGGTCCAGCCCCGGAAACAGCGTCCCTGTCTGAAGCGCCGTGGCGTTTTCATAGCGGGGCGGGTCCTGATCCTGCATGGGCACATAGGGAAATGCCAGCGGCGCGCAGCGGCCGGGAAGACTCCCGTCGTTTTGGCCGCAGGAATTTAATTCAGGTCTATCCATCTGCAAAAATACTCCTTCCTTTGCGCAGGTTTGCTCAGACTGCGCACGGTATCGTGCGCTTATGCCATACTATGCCCGGCAACCTCCGCGGGTACATCTTGCGGGACCGAAGGGAAGAGTGCTATAATATACGCAAAGCCCTCCCGGACTGCCCGCGCCCGCTTGCGGCGGACATAATGGAAAAGCCGTACCTCATATTCTTCACGGGAGGTGACGGCGATGGTTGTTTTTATACGCAGGACCCATCTGACCCTATCCGCACTGCTGCTTACGGCGGTGGCGGGGATGGCGTTGATTTTGTGGCAGGGGAGTGGGAGTGTCTCTGTGCTCTCTGCCCAGCAGGTGGGAAGCCCCAGCCGCGTGGTGGTGGTAGACCCGGGCCACGGCGGAGAGGACGGCGGCGCGGTGGCCGGGGACGGCACGGTAGAGAGCGGGTTGAATTTGCAGATTGCCGGGCGAGTGGACGCGCTGCTCCGGTTTTGGGGGCAGGACACGGTGATGACCCGGACGGAGGACGTGTCCATCCATTCTCCGGAAGCCACGACGCTGCGCCAGAAAAAGGCGTCCGACCTTAAAAACCGGGTGGCGCTGGTAAATGGACTGGAGAATGCGGTGCTCCTCAGCATCCATCAGAACAGCCTGCCAGGCTCTCCCAAAACCCACGGCGCACAGGTATTTTACAATGGCGTGGAACCTGCCCCGGCGCTGGCCGCCACCGTGCAGGAACGGCTGAACAGCAGCGTGAACACTGGAAACGGAAAAACGCCTAAGCGCATTTCCGATTCTATCTATCTCACGAAAAACGCCACGGCTCCGGCAATCATCGTGGAGTGCGGATTCCTCTCCAACAGCGCCGAAACCGCCCGCCTGCAAGAGCCGGGATACCAGATACGGCTGGCGTCCGCCATTGCCGCCGGATATTTTTCTACGGAGGAAACATCATAGATGAAAGCGAAAAGCACGTTTTACTGCACGGAGTGTGGAAACGAGACGCCCAAATGGGCGGGGAAGTGCCCCGCCTGCGACGCGTGGAACACGGTGGTGGAGCGCCCCGCGGAAGCCGCGCCGAAAAAGTCCCGGGGGATTGGGAAAGCGGCGGCCCCGGCAATCCCCGTCATAGGGGGCGCCCGCCGTGCCCGTCCGGTGACGGATTTGCAAACTGCGTCGGAAATCCGCTTTCCCACCGGAATGGGCGAGCTGGACCGGGTCCTTGGCGGCGGAGCCGTCAAGGGTTCGCTGGTTCTGGTGGGCGGCGCACCGGGGATCGGAAAGTCCACGCTGATGCTGCAAATTTGCAGCAAACTGTGCGAATTTTCTAAGGTTTTGTATGTATCCGGAGAGGAGTCGGAGCACCAGCTAAAGCTCCGTGCAAAGCGGCTGGATGTGGAGAGCGAACAATTGTTCGTTATCTCTGAAACCTGTCTGGGGGACGTGCTGGAAACGGTGGCGGCGGAGCAGCCGGACATTCTTATCATTGACTCCATCCAGACGCTGTACAACGACGCGCTGGATTCTCCCGCCGGGAGCGTGGGGCAGGTGAAAGACTGCACCATGGCGCTGATGCAGCTTGCCAAGGGGCAGGAGGTCACCGTATTCGTCATCGGGCATGTGAATAAAGAGGGCTCCATTGCCGGACCCAAGGTTTTGGAGCACATGGTGGACTGCGTGCTGTATTTCGAGGGAGATCAGCACAGCTCTTACCGCATTTTGCGGGCGGCAAAAAACCGCTTTGGGGCCACCAATGAGATCGGCGTGTTTGAGATGGAGGACGCGGGGCTGCACGAGGTGGAAAATCCTTCAGAGCTGCTGCTGGCAGGCCGCCCGGCGGATGCGCCGGGAAGCTGCGTCACCTGTGTGATGGAGGGCGTTCGGCCAGTTCTGGCGGAGGTGCAGGCCTTGATTGCCCCCAGTGGCTACGGAACGCCCCGCCGCACCAGCAACGGCTTTGATTACAACCGGGCGGCCATGCTGATCGCAGTATTGGAAAAGAGGGGAGGGCTGAAGCTCTCTACCTGTGATACTTATTTAAATATCATCGGCGGCTTATGGTTGGACGAGCCTGCCGCCGACCTTGCCGCCGCCGTGGCACTGGCCTCCAGTTATCTGGATCAGCCCATTCCCAGCGATCTGGTGGCCATCGGAGAGGTGGGACTGACAGGGGAGCTGCGCAGCGTCAGCCAGTTGGGCCAGCGGGTGAACGAGGTGCAGCGTCTGGGTTTTAAGCGCTGCCTGATTCCGGAGCATCGGTCCCAATCGCTCCATCCGCCGGCAGGGTTAGAGCTGATTCCGGTGCGGAATATTGGAGAGGCTCTGCGGGCCGTGCTGCGCAAACAGGGATAAAATGAACGCAGCCGCCACCGGCGGGCGGAACGCCCGCAGCCGCCGCGCAGTCCAGATCACACAGTCCATCCTTTTGATAGATACAGACAGAGGTGCACGGAATAAGCCCCATAAATTTTAATCCGTTCCTTTCAGTTTGAGATGTTTGCGGGCAGTCAAGCGCTTGCGGCTAGGATGTGCCGAAATGGTAGAGTTTATGTTTTGTAAGAGGAAAAAACGGCCCGCCAACAGGCCGGGCCTCTTTGGGAGTTCCCCGGCACGAGGCTGGGGAACCACAAGACAAGGCAGGCCGTTTGGAAAGACGTGAAGCGGGCGCAGCACGCTAGGTTTGAGCAAAACGTTGGGCCGCACAGCTTCCGAAAAGTCTACGCCATGGAGTTGATGCAAAAGTACGGGGACATTCGGCGCGTGCAGCGGGCCATGGAACACGCCAGCCCTGCCGTCACCGCTATTTATGTGATGGCTGACACGCTGCTTTTTCGGAAGAACGTCCTCGCCGAGCAGCGGAGGCGGAAATTTTCGGTTGACAAGTGACTAGCGCCGCTTTATACTTGTGTCAAAACAACCCTGCACCTGAATGAGGGCTGTTTTGACACAGCCAATACGGCGCGGAAGGAGGACGGCAAGCTAGGTTCGGAGGCGGCGAAAACACACGCCATCGAATACCAAGACGGAACAACAACGTTTATTTTGTTGCCCGGAGCGGCTGGCCCCAAGCGCGATGCGGGGCGCTGCTTCCGACGCGCTGCCTACGACACGCAGCGCGCGCAGCCCGGCAGTATGCCGGGGCGGAGGGCGGACAGTCGGCTTTGTTTTGCAAAAACGATTGAACAAAATAAAAATTTTGTTTAAAGCGGGGGAGTCAATAAAGGATATCCAATCCGATTACACTGTGACATCGTAGACGTCGCCATCGCTGGTCGGGTTTTCTATATAACGTACGCGGGCATGAAAAGGTTGTCATCCACCGTGCGGGTTTACGCGCGGACAGCGCTGCCTACGGCAACTGGATTACGGAATCATTTTCAGGATTATGCTGTTGCATATTGCATAAGGTTCTGCGCCGACTGCTTGGAAATACCCATCCGGACAAACCCGTTTCCAGCGATTTGGGCGGCTTTTCATGAAGAAATCCTCTTTCAAGACCGCTCAGGCCACTACGCGTACAATAACATTACAGGATTGAGGGTGATATTTTGAACGATTATCGTACTGAAGCGCCGCCGGTTCTGCGGGACTTTCTGGCGTATCATGAAACCATCAAAGCTCATTCAAAGCGAACCGTGGATGAATACTTTCTGGATCTGAGAAACTTTTTTCGCTACATGAAGCAGACACGAGATTCCTCCCTGCGTGACAGGCGGCTGGATGAAATTCCTATTCTAGATGTGGATTTAGACTTTGTTAAATCTGTAACATTAACAGACATTTACGGATACATGACCTATCTCAGCCGCGACCGGATTTTGCATCAAAACAGCTCTAACTCAGATTATGGACTAAATTCCTCCTCAAGAGCAAGAAAAATTGCAACACTTCGATCTTTTTACAACTATCTGACCAATAAGGTACACTTGATTACCGAGAATCCCGTAAAGGACATCGACTCCCCCAAAACCAGAAAGTCGCTGCCGAAATATCTGACACTGGATGAAAGCATCCGGCTTTTAGAGTCGGTTGACGGAAAGAACCGCGAGCGGGACTACTGCATTCTGACACTTTTTCTCAACTGCGGATTGCGTATTTCCGAGCTGGTGGGGCTGAATTTAAACGATATTCAGGAGGAGGCCCTTCGGGTTTTGGGCAAGGGCAACAAAGTCCGCATCGTCTATCTGAACGATGCCTGCAAGGACGCGCTGCGGCGATATCTGGCGGCGCGGCGGCCCGTGTCGGGACGGGACAGCGGCGCGCTGCTTCTGTCTGAGCAAAACAAACGCATCAGCCGCTCCGGCGTGCATGCGCTGGTAAAAAAGCATCTGGGTCAAGCCGGACTGGACGCATCGGAATACTCCTCTCACAAGCTCCGTCATACTGCCGCCACACTAATGCTGCAAAATGGCGTGGACGTGAAAGCAGTGCAGGAGGTTTTGGGTCACGAGCACCTGAATACCACGGAAATCTATACGCACATCGACAACGAAGCCCTCCGTGTCGCCGCAAAGGCAAATCCCTTGTCACGCGTTAAAATTCATGACAAATCTGGCGAATAAGAGAATCAAAAAACTTTGAACCAAAGAATTGCAAATTTGTTTCGTTATCATTATAAAGAGAATTTGAGATAAGTCCTTTTGTCTCCATAAAATGCGGCACAGGAAAGATATCACTTTTCCTGTGCCGCATTTTATGGAATTTCTCCCGCCGCTTAGATTGCCGCTTTTGCGATCAGTTCGTTCAGCGCAGCGGTTTCGTTTTTCAGGCTTGTATCAGCCACACCGAGCATGTCCTTCAAGCGGCTGATGACGCGCTCAATTTCGCTTTTGGTATTCTGCACCTGTGCCTGAGACTGATTAATTTTATCCAATACCGCCCAATCCGCAAACAATCCGTCAAAGAAAAAATCTGCAAATCCCAGAAAGCCTTCGATGCTGACCTGCATATCCGCATGAATCGTCACATCAGTCAGCTCTGTTTTAAAGCGGCGCAGTTGTACCTGTAAATGCTCTACCTGTTGCTGCGCTTCATCCAGATGGCTGTGCTTCGCCAAATCCGATATCAGCCCTCCGCCCAGCAAATCCCAAGTCCCCCAACCCTCCGCGCTGTCAAGGCTGGATAGAACCCCTTCTGTAGTGGCAAGAGCGGCCTGCCCGGCGCCAAACGCCTCGTTGATTTCCTTAATCTGTCCGTCCAGATATGAAATGCGTTCTTCAGTCTCAAGAATCTTCCGGACATCTTGTGTGCCCTGGGATTTAATGGCATCCAGCTTTTCCTTCAGTGTCTGCTCATATTCCCTCTCGCACTCCCCTAGTCGGCCAAGTTCAGCTTCGTAGCGGCTGATATCTTCCTCCACGGCAAAAAGCTCGCGCGCGGCCACGTCATACTTCACACCCGCAGCATAGGCCTCTTGACGTTCTTTATCCAGCTTTTCATCCTTTTTGCCGACAACACCGTAGAAAAAAGCGGCCAAGCTATGCCCTTCCAGCCGATCCACGTCTGCTTGTTCGTCTAATTTTTCTTTCTTCAGTGCATCGGTTTTTAAGAGCAGAGACTCTCGTTGAATATAGAGCTCTTTCAGTTTGGATTGGGTGTGCTTCTTTTGTTCAATCTTCTTGCGAAGACCCTGTATCTTTTCATCGTAATATACCATTGTGAACTCCATTCGATTTTATATTACTGCCCATTAGCCATACAGAACATCCCGGCAGCCCAGCCATAGCAAACCACTGATCGGACGCCGGTCTTTAGATCCTTCCTTGTCCGCTTTTGACCTGCGCAAAGTTTTCCTGTCACAAAATTTCACGCCAGCAGGCTACTCCAGTTCCAGTCGGTTTCCGAGGGGATGGTCCCCAGCCGCCACAGGGAAACGCCGGTAATGCCCAGCAGCTTGGCGGCGCCGAGCTTGACATGAACGCTGTTATTATCGTCGTACCAGACGAAATAACGGCTGCCGTCTTCCGTGGTATAGATTGCATAGGGCTGTTGATAGGTGTCAGACCAGCCCTTTTCCGTATTCGACTGTCTCAGCCGCTGATATAGCGTCTCATTGGAGGGATACACCGGCGTTCCGGAGAGAAGCTTTCCATCTGCGCCGATTTTCCATGCCATGGGTTTGCTGGAGAAGCCCAGAAGCAGCTTGGGCTGATTGGCAGCGCCTATTTGGACGACGGCGTCCAGCAGTGAGGCGTATGTCTGATCAGCCGGAGCCTGCGCAGCGGTCTTGTAATACTCCGTTCCCACAAAGGGAGTCATATCCGCGGTGTTGTAATCATACGCCATCAAAATTACCCGGTCGGTAACCGCTCCGATGGCAGCGTAATCATAGCCGTCGTAATAGCTTCCGGTGGTTAAAATTGGGGAAACACAAATATACAGGCTCTTGCCAAGGGAATGCACTTTACTGGAAAGCGCGTTCAAAAACACCGTAAAATTCGCTTTTTGCACAGTCCGTAGACCCTCAAAATCAATTGTCACACCGGAATAGGGATTTTTGCCCACGGCGTTGTAGGAAACGGTCAGCTCATTGACTATCTGCTCCACCGCCGCCGAAATTCCGGCCTCGGATGCCAGCAGCTCCCGCACGCCGCCGGACACATCCATATAGACGCTCAGGTTCAGTGGGGTGCCGCCCGCGTCCAGATAGCCGGTTACGTCCTGATAGCCGCTGGGAACGGCGTACTCATTCCCGTTCGCTGAGGTGGTGGAAAGCAGCGCCGTAGTTCCGTCCCACGTCATCCGGCTCCACCCGGCGCTGACGGCCTCCATCCCGTCCGTCAGGCTAAGCTGGCTTCGGGAGGAAATGGCGTAGAACCCATGGACAAATTCAGTGGCCCGGCTGAGCTTTTCGTAAATGCGCACCAGCATGGCGGTAGCCTGTCCCCGGGTCGCGGTTGCGTTGGGGGCAAAGGTGGTTTCTGAGGTGCCCGAGGTCATGCCAATCTGATAGGCCACAGCCACATAGCCCTTCCCTGCTTCCACGTCTGTGAACGGAAGCGCGGTCGATTTTTCCTGAATCGCAGCCGCCCCCTTCAGCCCCACCGCCCGGACCAGCATCTCAGACATCTCGGCGCGGGTGATGGGCACGTCCGGGCGAAATTTTTCGCTCTGATCCACCACGTCATGGGCCAGAGCCGTCTCCACCACAGAGTACCATGTATGTGAGGCAGGTACGTCGGAAAACGAAGGCTGCAAAGGCAGTTCTCCGTCCCAATTCATGGTTTTCACCATCATCCGCACCAGCACCGCTGCAAACTGGCCCCGGGTGATGGGGGCCGAATAGCCAAAGTTGGAGGCGCTGTATCCGCCCATCAGGCCGTAGTCCGCGGCCTTCTGCACCTCGGCTGCAAGAGCACTCCCCACCGGAATATCCCGGAAGGACGCGGCAGAAACCGGCAGTGCGGCCACTGCGGTCAGAACAGCGGCCAACAGTGCCGCACAAAGCTTTTTCATATGTATTCGCCATCCTTACTTTTTAATCAATACAAACAATCACGGCTGGCGGAAAGAAACTCCGTCAGCCGTAATTATAGCACCTTTTTTCGCCGCGTTCAAGTCACGCACGGTTAACACCAAGGATTCTGACAGGTCGAATAAGGACATACTCATAGCTGCTCAGCGGCCTGTTGTCCGCATCAAAGCTATGTGCCGCTACGAGAATGTCCTCCGGACCATAGGGCGGCTGCGCCTCCACCACGATTGGTGAATGTTGATAACGGCTCCCGCCCAGAGAGAGCTGGGCCAGATCGCCCGGACGCAGCTCCCATAATTGACATTCCACACCCACAGGGCCCACCGAGGGCTGGGACCGGGTGAGGAAGTTATACAGAAATTCCACCCCCGTCCACGCGGGGGCCTTTCGATTCGCGTTAATATAGTACCAGCCATAGGTCGGGAGAAAATTCATTACGCCGCCCCCGGCATACAGACACTGAGATGCAAAATTTGTGCAGTCTCCGCCGATGCTTTCATAGTCGTAAAAGGCCGGATTTCGGCCATAGGCCCAGCGATGGGCGTACTGCACCGCTGCCTGGCGGTCATAGTCCTGTAAAATCATGGGCACCCCTCCCCTGCCCCCAGCTTATGCGAAGGGAGAGAACTGTGCCACCACCGGCCTTTGGCGGACACGCCCGCCCGTGCGATTTTTTACATGAGCGGCGCAGTCCCTATAAAAAGGCAGGGAGACATTCGTCTCCCTGCCCTGTTTTTCTGAAAAAATGATTAAATTTTGTGGTCGCAGCCCAGAACGTGAATCAGCTTATGGGACACCATGTCCTTAATGGCCTGACGGGCGGGCTTGAGATACTGGCGGGGGTCAAAATCACCCGGGTTTTGTGCGAAGTGCTCCCGAATGCAGGCCGTCATGGCGAGACGAAGGTCGGAGTCGATGTTGATTTTGCACACGGACAGCTCCGCCGCGTGGCGCAACTGATCCTCCGGCACGCCGATGGCGCCGGGCATGTTGCCGCCGAATTTGTTGATCTTCTCCACAAACTCCTGCGGTACGGAGGACGAACCATGCAGCACGATGGGGAAGCCAGGCAGCCGACGGGAAACCTCCTCCAGCACGTCGAACCGGAGCTGGGGCTTCGTGCCGGGTTTAAACTTGAACGCGCCGTGGCTGGTGCCGATGGCGATGGCCAGAGAGTCGCAGCCGGTTCGGGAAACAAATTCCTCCACCTCTTCGGGGCGGGTATAAGAGGAGTCCTCGGCGCTGACGTTTACTTCGTCTTCAATACCGGCCAGAGTCCCCAGCTCTGCCTCCACCACCACGCCGTGGTCGTGGGCATATTCCACCACTTTTCGGGTGATCTCAATATTCTCGTCGAAAGGTTTGCCGGAGGCGTCGATCATCACGGAGGTAAAACCGCCGTCGATGCAGCTTTTGCAGGTTTCAAAATCCGGGCCGTGGTCAAGATGGAGCACGATGGGAACGTTGGGACACTCAATGACCGCGGCCTCTACCAGCTTAATCAGATAGGTATGGTTGGCGTAGGCCCGGGCGCCCTTGGATACCTGAAGAATCAGGGGGGCATCCAGATCGCGGGCGGCCTCGGTGATGCCCTGTACGATCTCCATATTGTTGACGTTGAACGCACCGATGGCATAGCCGCCTTCATAGGCCTTTCTAAACATTTCGGTTGACGTGACCAGTGGCATATCAATCATCTCCTGTCAAAATTATTGTTTTCCCGGCGCGGCGAGAACACGCGCCTGAGTCCGTGCATCCATCCAAAACGGTTTGGATACGTTTTAAGAAAACGATTTTCTGATATCATAATAGCACAGAGAAATAAAATTGCAAGTATTTACAATTGTGGGTGAACATGATAAAATATTTTCACTTATACATTTATCAAGCCCGGCTTTCCGGGATGAAAAATCAGGAGGAACTATCCATGAGTGAACTGAAAGGCGCCTGCATCTTAGGCCAGTCCGGAGGTCCCACTTCTGTGATCAACGCCAGCGCGTACGGCGTGATCGCCACCGCGCTGAATTCTCCAGCCATCACTGCGGTTTACGGCGCGGAGCACGGCATCAAGGGCGTTTTGAACGACCGTTTATTCGACATGGGCAAGGAGACCCCCACAGAGCTGGAGCTTTTGAAATACACTCCCTCCTCCGCTCTTGGCTCCTGCCGCTACAAAATGGCGGACCCGGATATGGACGACACCGACTACAAGCGTATTCTGGAGACGTTTAAAAAGTATGATGTGCGCTACTTCTTTTATAACGGCGGCAACGACTCTATGGACACCTGCAACAAAATCTCCAAGTATATGCAGAAGACGGGCTATGAGTGCCGCGTGATGGGTGTACCCAAGACCATCGACAACGATTTGTACGGAACGGACCACTGCCCCGGATACGCCTCCGCCGCCAAGTATATCGCCACAAGCTGTATGGAGGTTTATCAGGACGCCCGGGTCTACGACACCGGAATGGTCTGCATTGTTGAAATTATGGGCCGCCACGCCGGTTGGCTGGCGGGCGCGTCTGCTTTGGCCACAACCTACGGCGCGGGTCCAGACCTGGTTTACCTGCCGGAGACGGACTTCAACATGGAGGAGTTCCTAGCCGACGTGGAGCGCATCTACAAGGAAAAGGGCAACTGCATGGTGGCCGTGTCCGAGGGCATCCACTATCCAGACGGCACCTTTGTGTCCGAGGCGAAGGCGTCCGCCACCGACGGGTTTGGTCACGCCCAGTTGGGCGGGCTTGCCGCCACGCTTGCCGCCATCGTCAAGGAGAAGACCGGCGCCAAGGTTCGGGGCATCGAGCTGAGCCTTTTGCAGCGCTGCGGCGCGCATCTGGCCTCCGAGACAGATATTGAAGAATCATTTATGGCCGGAAAGGCTGCTGTGGAAAATGCGGTCAACGGCATCACCGACAAGATGGTGGGCTTTGAGCGAATTGAGCGGGACGGCCATTACGTCTGCAAAACGGCTCTGCTGAACTTGACCGACGTTGCCAACACGGAGAAAAAGGTCCCGCGGGAGTGGATTAACCCCAGAGGCAACGGCGTGGAGCAGCCCTTTATTGACTATGTGCTGCCCTTGATTCAGGGCGAGCCGAAGCTGCCGAAGGAAGACTCCCTCCCCCGCTTCGCGAAGCTTAAAAAGGTGCTGGCGAAATAAAACATGCGGCCCGCTCATTCGAGCGGGCCGCATTGTAATTTAAGAGAGTCGTTCGCAGTGCAGACGGGCCTCGTCAGTACCCTGCGGCTGCGCTTGTTTCTGTCCGGAGGTACGATGCACTGAAGTCGTTTGCTTTGAATATGATAGATTGCGGCCTGTGTATTGGAGGTAATTATTTTGGAACTTGAAACTTGTCGCAATAATGATACCGTCATGGATACCGTGATGATCGCGCGTATTCTTCGCGCCGAGCGCTGTCAGCTACTGGTGTGCGACTGCGCTACAAACCAAGAGGTTGTTGTTCATGCAGATAATGCATGCTGCTTCTCCTGCGGTGATTGCGTGTGCATCCGTTACAGCGGGGCCATGACGATGAGTCTTCCCCCACAGATTTCCGCCACCTGTGTTGCGCGGCACTGTGGAAACTGAGCGTACTTTTTTCTATATAGAAGAGAGGGCCGAAAGGCCCTCTCTGTTTTATTGAACCTTACTTCTTACCTCCTATCGGTTTTTCTGGTAGATGGCCCACAGCCCGTCCATCAAAAGGTACTTGTCGTAGATAATCTCATTCCGGCAGTACTTCACGATGATGGGCGCGCTCCCTCCTGTGGCCACCACGCTGACGGTCTTGCCGCGAAATTCGTCTCGGATGCGGTCCAACACGCCGTCCAGCATCCCGGCGGTTCCATAGATGATACCGGCGCGCATGCAGTCTTCCGTGTTTTTGCCGATGAGAGACTTGGGGTGCTGGAGGGAAATGGCGGGAAGCTGCGCCGCCCGGCGGCTCAAAGCCTCCAGCGAGACATTGACCCCCGGCAGCAACAGCCCGCCCTCATAGGTACGGTCGTGAGAGATGACCCCGATGGTGATGGCGGTGCCCATGTCGATGGTGACGATAGGTGCGGCGAATTTCTCAAGAGCCGCCACCGCGTCCGCCACAATGTCGGCCCCCATCTGGGTCTGAAAGTCCATGCGGATATTCAGGCCCGTTTTCACTCCGGGCCCCACCACCATGGGCGGCTTTCCCAGAAGACGGCCCACCGCCTTTTCCAGCATGAAATTCAGCGGCGGAACCACGCTGCACACAATGGCTCCGCTGACGTTCTTCAGATCGTAATGATACAGCGCAAATAAATTCATCAAGTCAATGCTGAACTGATCCGCCGTTCTGCGGATGTCCGTATCCAGCGCGGCCAGGAACTTCAGCTCCCTGTCCGGGCCGAACAGCCCCACGGACATATTGGAATTTCCCACGTCGATGGCCAGAAGCATGTCGCAATCCCCTCCCCTGTCTGATGCTTTTATGGTATCACGTCCGGACAATTCTTGCAAGCGGAACTGCATTCTGCTATAATGATCTTATCAGTCGAACAAAGGTTTTTTAACAACTGCTTTTTAGAATTTGAAAGGAATTTTGCCTATGGATACAATTTGCAAGCTTTCTTCCCCCTTAGGACCTCTGTGCCTTGCGTCGGACGGCACGGCGCTGACTGGGCTTTGGTTGGAAGGGCAGAAATATTTCGGCTCCACTCTTACGGGGCACGAAGAAACCGCCGCGCTTCCGGTATTTGATCAAACGCGGGACTGGCTGGAGGTCTATTTCTCAGGCGGGATTCCCGACGCTCTTCCGCCGCTGGCTCCCCAAGGCAGTGCATTTCGCAAGGAGGTATGGAAGCTTCTGCTGGAAATTCCCCGGGGCGAAACCGTCACCTACGGTGCGCTGGCGCAGCGCCTGCAAGCACAGGGAACTTCCGCGTCGGCCCGGTCCGTGGGCGGTGCGGTAGGGCATAACCCCGTTTCCATCCTCATCCCCTGCCACCGGGTGGTGGGCGGAGATGGCTCCCTCACTGGCTACGCTGGGGGCCTTGGCAATAAAATGCGCCTGCTGGAGTTGGAGGGCGTGGATTTAAAAAGATTTCATCTTCCCAAAGAGAGGGAATATCTGTAAGATAAATACACTTTACAGACAATTTGCAAATTGAAGCAGAGTACGGCATTTTTTGATTGGAAAGGACGCGGAGAGAATGGATGAAACAATTGTTGTCAAGCAGTCAGAAAAAGGCGTTTTCCTCGTCATATGCATCATATTAGGAATGACCTTACTTAGTGTGTTTCTACTGTTCGCAGATTTGATGGAAAGCCCTCTGCTGCAGATTGTGTTAAGAGTTTTTGCAGCTTTTAGTATTCTCCTTTATACTTTTTGCAGTATTTTTTTTATCAAAAAGGCGCTGTCCGGAAAGCCGCTTCTTACAGTCACTACAGATGGTATTTTAGAAAACAGCACTGTACTTTCTTTCGGATTTATTCCGTGGAACGATATTGAATTTATTTATCTTGGCAGTATGATGAACAATGTATTTATTGAAGTTTTGTTAAAAAATCAGGAAGCTTATATTGAAAAGCTTAGTGGTGTCAAAAAATGGTTAGCGCGGTGGAATCTCAAGTTGGGGCATCAACCTATTAGTATCTCATTGAGCCCCAGCGATGTCTCTCCGCAGGACCTGATTGGAGAGCTCCAGAGACGGCATATGGCAGCGCAGTAAAATCGCCGTCAGTAACCTATACATACAAACAGAGGGAAGCACAAGGTGCTTCCCTCTGTCTTTTTTATTAAAGAATAATGCAGATCAGCCCGCCGCTGCCCTCGTTAATGATGCGGGTCAGCGTCTCCTGAAGCTTCTTCCGTGCGTCGTCAGGCATCCGCTGGAGTTTGTTTTGCAGGTCTTCACTCACCAGCTCGTGGAAGCTGCGGCCGAAGATATTGGACTGCCAGATTTTGCTGGTGTCCCCCTCAAACTCCTGTAAAAGATAGTTCACCATGTCTTCCGACTGCTTTTCGTTCCCCACAATGGGGCTGACCGCCGTCTCGATGTCGGCACGAATCATGTGGATGCTGGGGGCGCTGGCCTTCAGGCGCACGCCGTACCGTCCACCCTGCTTCATGATTTCCGGCTCTTCCAGCTTCAGCTCGTCAAGACCGGGAACTACAATGCCGTATCCGTTTTCCCGCACGTCGTTCAGTGCGCCCGCCACCTTGTCATACTCTGTTTTCACGGTGGCAAGCTGGGTCAGCAGGCTCATCAAATCCCCGTCGTCCGCCACGGAGAAGCCCGACTGCTCCGACAGCGTCCGATAAAACAGCTCCTGAGGTAGAAGCAGCACCGATGAGGCAACACCCGTTCCAAGGTCGATACCGGTGAGCTTGGCAGAGCTGATGTTCTCGCTCTTGCCAAGCTGTGCAATCACGCCGTCAACCTCCCGGATGTGGCGCAGTCCCATGGTCCCTTCCCGCACCGAGCCGTACAGTCCGGCCTTGATGGGGTGGTTCGCCGGAAGGGCGTCCACCCACGCGGGCAGGAACACATCCAGCTCCTGCATGGGGAATTCGTACAGCACGGCCTTCAATACGTCCGCCACTGCAGCCTCGTCCAGTTCCAAACAGTTTACCGGCATGCAGTTTACGTCATAGTGAGCGGCAATGTCCTTTGCCATCGCCTGCACCCGCTCGGATTTGGGCGAGTCGGAGTTCAGCAGGACGATAAAGGGCTTTCCCAGCTCCTGAAGCTCCCGGATCACCCGCTCTTCCGCTTCCAGATAATCCTCTCTGGGAATCTCCGAGATGGACCCGTCGGTGGTGATGACGATGCCAATGGTGGAATGCTCCGCAATCACTCTGCGGGTACCAAGCTCCGCCGCCTCCATCATAGGAATCTCGTGGTCGTACCAAGGAGTTGTTACCATGCGAGGCTGGTCGTCTTCTGTGGACCCGATGGCGCCCCGAACCATATACCCCACGCAGTCAATCAGCCGCACGGAAAACGCCGCCCCATCGGACAGCTGAATCTGAACGGCCTCCTCCGGCACAAACTTTGGCTCCGCCGTCATGATGGTCCGTCCCGAGCCGCTCTGGGGCAGCTCGTCTCTGGCCCGCTCACGGCGGTAGACGTTTTCAATGTTGGGGATCACCTGCGTCTCCATAAACCGTTTGATAAATGTAGATTTTCCCGTGCGTACCGGGCCTACCACACCGATGTAGATGTCACCGGCGGTCCGGGTGGCGATATTCTGATAGATGGTCGTATTCATAGCATCCCCCGTCCTTCTTGCAATCCTGCTTCCACTCTATGTGGAAAGCCTGACAAGTATGACAGGCAGGAGCCACCGAAAATTGCACAAAAGTCCGTCGCTTTTTTGCGGATTCTTTTTGGATATCGCATATTTACAGTTGTGTATTATCATGCTAAATTGATAATTAACTAAATCAAAAGGGCGGGGCCCTTAAATTGGAGGAATTGTAATGAACATGAAAAAGGTTCTGGCTCTGCTTGCCATGGCGGCAATTGTCGGCTCTCTTGCCGCCTGTGGTGGCACTGCGCCCGCAGGCAGCGAAACGTCCGGCTCCGCGTCGTCTTCCCCGGAGGCCGCGTCCGGCAGCGCGGCACGCACCACCTTTACCGTCGGCTTCGACGCGGAGTATCCCCCTTACGGCTTTATTGCCGACGACGGAAGCTACGTGGGCTTTGATCTGGATTTGGCGCAGGAGGTCTGCGACCGCAACGACTGGGAGCTTAATCGCCAGCCCATTGACTGGACCTCCAAGGACATGGAACTGGACGCGGGGAATATCGACTGCATCTGGAACGGCTTCACCATGACCGGACGCGAGGAAAACTATACATGGGTAGGCCCCTACGTAAATAATTCCATTATGTTTGTGGTGCGGTCTGACAGCGGGATTACCGACGCGGCGCAGCTTGCCGGAAAACCGGTGGTGACTCAGTCCGGCTCCTCCGCTCTCACGGCGCTGACTGACGACCCCGGTGACGGCAGCAACGACGAGAATCTTGCTCTGGCCGCCTCCTTCTCCGCGCTGGACGAGGTCCCCGACTACAATACCGCCTTTATGAATCTAGAATCCGGCGCCAACGACGCCATCGCGGTGGATATCGGCGTGGCCAACTTCCAGTTGAAGACCCGTGGCTCCGACAAGTTTGTGATGCTGGAAAAGCCCCTGTCCACCGAGCAGTACGGCATCGGCTTCAAAAAGGGCAACACGGAGCTGGCCGATCAGGTAAAGGACACGCTGGATGCCATGTGGGCCGACGGAACCTTCCAGAAAATTGCTGCCACAGCCGCCACAACCTACGATGCGCCGGAACTGGCCGATATGCTCTGCTACGGCGAATAAGCAGACTGCTTCCGTGAGGGCGGCGGGAAACCCCGTCGCCCTCACCAGCAATTGAAGAGCAAGGAGAATTTGGAATGGTTTTGGCAAATGTACTCCAGCAACTGCTGACGGGCCTGTGGGCCGCCGTGCAGCTTTTTGTGCTGACGCTGGTGTTTTCCATGCCTTTGGGGCTTCTGGTGGCGCTGGGGCGGATGTCCGCCTGGGCGCCTCTGTGCCGTCTTGGCACAAAGAGGGAATCCGCCGGGAAGAAACCGGGCAAAGCAGTGTCGGCACTGCGGGAATTCAAGCCCGTGCAGGCGTTGGTGCGGTTTTTTATCTCCGTCCTCCGGGGCACGCCGCTGATGCTTCAGATGATGGTGGTGTATTTCGGACCCTACTACGTTTTTGGCATCAGTCTATCGGGCTATTCTCGCTTGCTGGCGGCGGTCATTGCGTTTTCCATCAACTATGCAGCCTACTTCGCGGAAATTTATCGCTCCGGCATCCAGTCCATCCCGCAGGGACAGTATGAGGCTGCGCAGGTGTTGGGTTATAGCCGGAGACAGACCTTTTTTAAGATTATTCTGCCCCAGATGGTGAAGCGGGTCCTCCCTGCCGTCACCAACGAAGTAATTACGCTGGTGAAGGATACGTCTCTGGCCTTTGTCATCGCCTATCAGGAGCTGTTCAACGTTGCAAAGCAGATTTCCGCCGCCAACACCACCGTCCTCCCTCTATTTATTGCGGGAGCGTTCTACTTTTTGTTTAACAGCGTGGTGGCTTGGGGGATGGAACGCATTGAAAAACGTATGAGCTATTATAGCTGAGGAGGTGTCCGAAGATGAAAGTGATGGAGTTGAACCGCGTCCGCAAGTCCTTTGACGGGACTGCGGAGGTGCTACGGGACATTTCCGTGAGCGTGGACAAGGGGGAGGTGGTGGCCATCATCGGTCCCTCCGGCTCCGGAAAGTCCACCCTGCTGCGCTGCGCCACATTGTTGACGGAGATGGACGGCGGCGAGCTTTCCTATTCCGGGAACAAAGCCGCATGGAACGATGCGCGTGGCAGAACGGTTTATGCCGGAGATCTGAAAAAGATACGGCGCTGCTTTGGGCTGGTTTTTCAAAATTTCAATCTCTTTCCCCACTACACAGTTTTGAAAAACCTGACGGACGCGCCTGTCAGCGTGGCGGGCAGGAGCCGGGCGGAAGCGGAGATCGCGGCATTGGAGCTGCTGAAAAAAATGGGCCTTTCCGACAAAGCGGGGTGTTATCCCTGCCAGCTTTCCGGCGGACAGCAGCAGCGGGTGGCCATTGCAAGGGCTCTGGCCATGCAGCCGGAAATTCTGTTTTTTGACGAGCCCACCTCTGCGTTGGACCCAGAGCTGACCGGCGAAATTTTAAAGGTTATCCGCCAGCTCGCACAGGAAAAAATGACTATGGTGATTGTCACCCACGAAATGGCCTTTGCCCGGGATGTTGCGGACCGGGTGATTTTCATGGACGGAGGGGTCATTGTGGAGCAGGGCGAGCCCCAAGAGGTGCTTAGGGCCCCAAAGGAAGAGCGGACGAAGCAGTTTCTGGCCCGGTTTTCGAGTTGAGGCAACAGGGCCTCGCTTTGCAGCATTTTCTCGCCTCTGGCGGCAATCTAAATCCAAATTTGTTTGTATCGGTACATATTTCGGCTATGGACGCTTGCCTTGGGCTATGGAACGCAGAGACCGACGGAATGCAGCGGCATAAGGACCATTAAAATCGGCGCAGCCTATGGCTGCGCCGATTTTGTATGTTATATTCAGAAAAACGCAGTCCCTCTGGCACTTACGCCCGCTTCCGGGGAATCAGCAGCAGCTTTTCCTCCGATACGTTCACCTCGTCCTCCAAGTCGTTTGCAGAGAGGATGGTGGTTACGGTGGTGTTGTACCGCTTGGCAAGGTCCCAAAGCGTCTCCTGCCTGTTTTTGCACCGCAAAACGAGGGAGGGGGCGCCGGAAAGGTCCTTTGGCGCTTCGCTGCTGATTTTTGCGGAAGACACACAAACTCTCTTTTTCCGAGAGACTGCCTCCGCCCGAAACTCCACCGAGAACCGTACCTCGATCCCCCGGTCCCCCAGACTTCCCTGAACTTCCTCGGGGCAAATGGCGTGGGCGGTTACCCGGCAGTCCTCCGGTAAATCCATCTGACAGTTCACGTCGATGCTTCGCTCCGCCATCAGCGCAGCGCCGCCCTCGTCCAGATACAACGCCCGAACAGCCACGGCGGTACGAAGGGTACTGCCTCCGCCTTCACGGTTGACGGATACGGCGCTGGGAGAGGCGGAAAGTGTCAGAATGGAATCCGCTACCACACCGATTTCCAGTACCTCCCGCACCGTTTGACGGCGGGTCAGGGTTTCCGCGAAGTCACATAGCTGCAAAGGCTGGGCCTCATAGCTCAAATCATAGGCCGTGCTGTACAAATCGCACAGCAACGTCACGTCCTGCTCCTGGCGCAGCAGGGCTGTGGCGTGGAGATACAGCGTGACGGCAATCTTTCGGTTGTCGTGGTCTCCGTCCACCTGAATATCTGTGCCGGTGAGCTGAACACTAACCGAGGCCACACAGCCCTCGGCCGCGCCGTCCACCTCCATAATCTGAGAAAACGGCAGCTCGCCGGAGGTGGAGCAGCATCTTCCCTCCAAGGAGCGGTACAGGAGACAAACTGTGAAGATTCCCTTCAAAATCAGCTTGCTGCCCACCACCTTCGTCTCCGTCACACAAACGGAGACGCGGCTGGACAGGATTTCCGCAGCGCCCTCCCTGCCCGGGGACAGGTCTAGCTCATCAGAGAATGTAAAATCTTTTTCTGCGATATGTGTCAGTGCGGTGGTATGCTGCACCTCCCGCCGCTTTTCAACGCACAGGGCTGCGTCTGTCTCCGCGTCGGTGCAAAATTCCGTCTCTGCCCGGCGATATCCGGTAAGGCGGGTGACAAGCCGACAGCGGGTAAACACCTTACGGGGGTTCAGCGCACGGGTTTCCAGCAGCTCAGGCTCTGTATCCGCTGCCAAAAGCACACACTCCGGCATGGCTTTGGCGTCCGACTCGGCGGAAAAGGGCATGGCAAAATCCAGCGTGCGCACGCCGCTCTCCCCATCAGGGGTATAGAGCACCGTTATCCGCACGGTGCCGGAGATTTCCGCCTTTCCGTCCCGCAGCTCCCGGCTGTGGAGATAGATTTTTCCCTCCGTGTCGATGATGCGGGCAATGTCAGGGCAGTAATCCGGCACAATTGTCTCCGCCGTCTCCTCCTGCGTCAGCACAAGCTCCCCGCCCACGTCATAGGCGTCGAAGCGGGCTTTTTTTAAATCCAGTTCCATTCAGACCATCCTTTCCCGGCCATTGTGATTCTAGCCTATCCTATGCCGGGAGGATGAGGGTTATTCCTTGATTCCGAACAACCTGCGCAGCAGGCCGCACAGCGCTTTCGGCGACTTCCAGACGACGATTTTCATATACACGCACTCCTTTTCCAAATCAAACTCATCTCAGCGCCGAAGACAGGCGCTCCCGCAGGCGATAAGGGGCAGTGCGACGATAAACAGCAGAAAGCCCGTAGGAAAAATCGCCGCAATTAAAATGACCAGCCACAGCGACACCGCACATACGCACAGCCAGCAGCACCCTACTCCGCCACGACCACACCACATATACGCCG
>NZ_DALZCH010000058.1:0-21148 GCF_031978065.1 Oscillibacter sp. | reverse complement strand
CCAAATTCCTTTTTCCGCAGCTTCATGAAAAAATGGAGCGTCTGGACGGCCTCTGCCGTCAGATTGCAGACTATGTCCAGCATCATTTTTGTGAAGGATTGTCTTTAGACAGGATGGCGAAGGAACTGACCTATAACCGAAATTATCTCTGCAAGGTATTTAAGCAGGCGACGGACATGACAATCGTTCATTATGCCAGCTATCTCCGCATCTCAAAGGCTGTGGATATGATTCGCTATACCAACGAGAAAATGTCCGATATTTGCGAGAGCAGCGGGTTTCGGGATATTCACTATTTTTCAAAGGTGTTTAAGCAGATTACCGGCCACACGCCGGGAGAATTGCGAAACCGGCAGGAATATGACATGTATACCGATATCCTTCAGCACGGAAGGTTTGTCTATCGCTATTACAATGGCCCCAACACGGATGCTGAGACTTCAAAGACGGGGGAGCCGGACTGAGTATGCGTGCTCTCGGTGTGCTAAGGTACAAATAAAAAGAGCGGGACCTTTGGCAATACTTAGGTGTGCGAAAGGCTCTGCTCTTTTGTGTATGAGAAGGGGGGCTGCGGCGGCTGATTCCGAAAAGCCTGCTGCGAGGCTGTAAATTACGCGTCGTCCCGCCCCGCGCGTTTGACGTACATAACCGTCTGGCTTTTTGCATAGGATGGAGCAACGCAAGGCGGGGAGTGTTGCTTTTTGAAGGGAAACATGGAGGAGCGGGCCGAGCAACTGGCCCAGTACATCATAGAAAACCGGGCGACGGTCCGCGCCGCCGCCGGAAAATTTGGAATTTCCAAATCAACCGTACATAAGGACATCACAGAGCGGCTGCCCAGAATGAATCCGGCGCTGGCGGCGCAGGCGCGGCGGGTGCTGGACGTGAACAAGCAGGAGCGCCATATCCGGGGCGGAATTGCCACCAAGGAAAAATATCTCCACGGGCATCGGTGACGGGAGGCAAAAGCCGCCCGGAAACCGGCACAGTTTAGAACTGGAGGGAGCTTTGATGGAAAATAAATTCAATCGGGGCCGGAGCGCGGCTGCTTCCCCCATCCCGGAAGCGGGCGCCTGCGAACCGGAAGTCCGCCGGTGGGTTCATCCTATTCCGCAGACTGGTGGCCCGGCGCTCCCGGAGTCCACGCTGCATTATATCTGCTGCGCCCTCAGCTATCAGAACGAACTGCTCAGCGAAATCAGGACGCTGCTGGAGCAGTTCTGCGGGGAAGAGTCCAATAATTCGCCGCCCGGTGATCAGGTTCCGGAGTAAACGGGGAAAAACGGGAACCGGTTTCTTTTCGCACAAGGTGCAGGCGCAGCAAAACGGGCCAGCCGGCAGGCTGGCCCGTTTTACTTTTGGAAGATTGGATGAAAAGAAGTTTTGTCTCTTGCAAGTATTATAATAACGGCAATATGTTAACCGAAAAAGCAAGGATTGTTACAAAAGTATGAAATCTTCTACCGCCAATTAAAAACAAATAAGACGTTTGAATTTCCGCGTTAGAAGGCGTATGATAGCGAGAGAATTTTGTGAAAAGAGGAAAGACCAATGCAATTTTTAAAGAAAAACGGACTGGGGCTGTTGCTGTGTCTGGCGATTGCCGCGCCGTCCTGGCTGCTGGGCAAGCGGTTTCCTGTGGTGGGCGGGGCGGTGATTGCCATTCTGGCGGGAATGGTGATCGCGTTTTTCCTACGAAGCAGGGACCGTTTGGAGAGCGGAATCAAATTTGCCTCCAAAAAGATTCTTCAGTGGGCGGTGATCCTGTTGGGCTTTGGGATGAATCTGCGGGTAGTGATCGAGACGGGGAAGCAGTCCCTGCCCATCATCCTGTGCACCATCGCAACCTCTCTTATGATTGCCGCCGCGTTGCATAGAGCGCTTCACATCCCCGGAAACATCTCCACGCTAGTGGGGGTGGGCTCCTCTATCTGCGGTGGCAGCGCCATCGCCGCCACCGCCCCTGTGATCGACGCGGACGATAAAGAGGTGGCGCAGGCCATCTCGGTGATTTTCTTTTTCAATGTGTTGGCGGCGGTGTTGTTTCCCCTCCTTGGAAGTGTGTTGGGCTTTGACACTGGTTCCGGCGAGACCTTCGGCGTGTTTGCAGGCACGGCCATCAACGATACCTCCTCTGTCACTGCCGCCGCTTCCACATGGGACAGTATGTGGAATCTCGGTTCCGCCACGCTGGACAAGGCCGTGACCGTAAAGCTGACCAGAACCCTTGCCATCATCCCCATCACGCTGGTGCTGGCGCTGATGCGCGCCCGCCGGGAAAAGGCTGCCGGGGGTACGGGGAAGGCCCTGCGGCTCCGGGATATTTTCCCCTTCTTTATTCTCTACTTCGTGGCGGCCTCCGTTGTCACCACCGTGGCGCTGCGGATGGGGGTTCCGGCGGCGGTTTTTGGTCCGGTGAAGGAGCTGAGCAAGTTTTTTATTGTAGTGGCAATGGCCGCCATTGGGCTGAACAGCAACCTCGTCGAGCTGATTAAAACCGGAGGGAAGCCTTTGGCCCTGGGGGCCTGCTGTTGGGTGGGCATTACCGTGGTCAGCCTTGTGCTGCAAAGGATCTTGGGCATCTGGTGATACCGGACAGAGAATACCGCAAGAGAATTTTCATCTGCGGCGCTCCGTCTGGGGGAAGTCCTTCGGTGATTCGGACCGAAAGGAAAAGTAGGCGGCGCATTTGCGCCGCCTACTTTATTTAATGGAATGCATGGAAGCGGACAAAAAAGAGAAGCCGCTATTTGCCGTGATCGCCATTCCGAAGGGATTGAAAAAACGAGGCCAGAAGCGCACGGCACTCCTCTGCCAAAATTCCGCCTACCAGCGCCGGGGGGTTGGGAAAGCTCTCTATAAACAGATTTGTTACCCCGCCGCAGGCACCAAAGATCCCGTCCCGCGCGCCGTAAAAAACTTTGGCAATCCGGGCGTTTAAGATTGCTCCGGCGCACATGGGGCAGGGCTCCAGCGTTACGTACAGGGAGCAGTCCTCCAGCCGCCAGTCTCCAAGGCGGCGATTGGCGGCGGCAATCGCGTCCATTTCTGCGTGGGCGGAGGCAAGGCCGCATTCCTCCCGCCGATTGCGGCCCTCGCCGACAATTTCGCCCTCCCGAACAATGACGCAGCCCACGGGAACCTCTCCGGCTTCCGCAGCCTCCCGGGCCAGCGCTAGCGCCCGGCGCATAAAATCCTCGTGCTCCATGAAAACCTCCGTATAGAAATTGGAATAATTGTCCAAACTCCCCGTAAGATATAGTGCGCAAAGAAACGGGGGAGTCATATGAAAAACTTATTCTTTTCCAAGCGTCCCGTACAGGAGTCCGAATTGTCGATCCTGCAAAGCGAGCTGCGCGCGGCCCAAGGTGAGCTGTCTCTGGCGTATTGTCAGTTCGATCTGGCAACGGACCCGGAGCTGGTGGAGTCCTGCGTCTACCAGATCAGCGCGGCCAAAGCCCGGTGCAATTACCTGATCCGCGCCATCAAGGCCCGCTGCCCCGACACAGCGGCGATGACCCGGACGGAGGAGGCCGCCACATGGACTTAAGTCATAAAATCATTCTGGGAGTGCTGGCGATTTTTCTGCTAGCCGCGCTGCTGCGCATTTTCAAGGCGCCGTTGAAGCTGGCCGTCAAGCTGTTGGCCAACACCTTTCTGGGTTTTCTCGCGTTGTATCTAGCGGGGCTGACGGCCCCGTGGACCGGCATCGCACTGGGCCTGAACATCTGGAATGCCCTGGTGGTGGGGATTCTGGGCCTGCCGGGGTTTGTGCTTCTGTTACTGGTGCAGTGGATTCTCTAGTGGCTACATATTAAAATCAGGTGCTTGATGAAAGACGGGGGCGGAGAAGCGCTCCCGTTCTTTTTGTAAAAATCAAAAATAAAACAAGCAATTTCGAGAGATATCTTGAGAAAAATAGAGATAATCGAAGGTATCATATATCTAAATCAGATTTGTGTTGACATTGCCGAAATAGGGTGGTATAAATAAACGTGCTTTGATTTTACCCTGATCCGTCAGGTTTGTAAAGAAGATCAAGAATTTCATATACGGAGGAAACAACATGTCCACTTTTATGGCCAACGCGTCCAATATTGAGCGCAAGTGGTACATCCTGGACGCCGCCGGCAAGCCCTTGGGCAAGACGGCCGTCCGAGCTGCCGACATTCTGCGCGGCAAGACCAAGCCCACCTTCACTCCCCATGCCGACTGCGGCGACTTTGTGGTTATCATCAATGCCTCCAAGGCGGTGCTGACCGGCGACAAGGGCAACCAGAAGATCTACCGGAGACATTCCGGCTGGATCGGCGGACTGAAGGAGACCCCCTATCGCATCCTGATGCAGGAGAAGCCGGAGCTTGCTATGCGCGAGGCTGTCCGGGGCATGCTGCCCAAGAACAGCGTGGGCCGCTCTTCTCTGACCCGGCTGCACATCTATGCCGGCGAAAACCATGAGCAGCAGGCACAGATGCCCGTGGCGCTCGACGCGGAATAAGGAGGAAGAACAGAATGTATCAGTCTAAGAAGCCCTATCTGTACGGCACTGGCCGGAGAAAGTCCTCCGTGGCTCGCGTTCACCTGTTCCCCAACGGTACTGGCTCCATTGTCATCAATGGCCGGGACATTGACGAGTATTTCGGTCTGGATACCCTGAAGATGGTGGTCCGTCAGCCGCTGGAGTCCACCTCCAACACCGGCAAGATGGACGTTGTTGCCACTGTTGCCGGCGGCGGCGTGTCCGGTCAGGCCGGCGCTCTGCGCCATGGCATTGCCCGCGCCCTGCTGCTGGCCAGCGAGGACAACCGGCCCATCCTGAAGAAGGCCGGCTTCCTGACCCGCGACCCCCGCATGAAGGAGCGCAAGAAGTACGGTCTCAAGGCCGCCCGCCGCGCACCTCAGTTCTCCAAGCGTTGATTTTTCACGAAATCCCCGGAACCGCTTGGTTCCGGGGATTTTTGCCTTAAAAGAACAGATGGGGATTTGTGCACGAAAAAGGTCCACCGGAAAGGAAATCTTGGGAACAAATGCTTGACTGCGGCAAAAAGTCATGATATAATTCCATTCTGCGCGGATATTCCGCGAATTTTGCCATGCGAATGTGAGGGAGAACCCCGTGCTGGAGGAATTGACAGGAAAATCCAGAGTCGTGGGCGTGAAGCAGTCCCACAGGGCCATTGCGCAGGGACAGGCCGCAAAGGCGTTTCTGGCTTGCGATGCCGACCCGGCGCTGCTGGAGGCCCTTGCAAAAAGCTGCGAGAAGATGGGCGTCCCTGTTGAAGGGAAGCACACCATGGCGCAGCTTGGCGCCGCCTGCCGCATCAGCGTGGGCGCCGCCGTAGCCGTCCTTTTGAAATAGGATGGAACATTTCGGTTTTTTCGGAATAGCTTACCGGCTTTCCGCGAAAAATAAAGGCTGTGCGTTTTACAGTCAACCTATTTGACAAGAAAGGAGAACAGTATGCCTACTTTTAACCAACTGGTCCGTAAAGGACGGGAGCAGGCCAGCTACAAGTCCGCATCCCCCGCGCTGCAGTTCGGCCTGAACACCCTGAAGAACCGGAGCACCGATCTGCCCTCCCCTCAGAAGAGAGGCGTTTGCACCGCTGTGAGAACGGCTACCCCCAAGAAGCCCAACTCCGCTTTGCGTAAGATCGCCCGTGTTCGTCTGACCAACGGCTACGAGGTCACCGCTTATATCCCCGGCGTGGGTCACTCCCTGCAGGAGCACTCCGTCGTCATGATTCGCGGCGGCCGCGTGAAGGATCTCCCCGGCGTTCGGTACCACATTGTCCGCGGTACTCTGGATGCGCAGGGCGTTTCCGGTCGTATGCAGTCCCGTTCCAAGTACGGCGCCAAGCGGCCCAAGTCCAAGTAAGGACAACTCACTGAAAGCTTTGCCGAATAGGTTTATATAGATCACCTCTTTGGCGGGCATTCACGGAAGGCAAATTTGCCTTTTGAGTACCTATGACATCATATTATTATGAAGGAGGGAAGCATCGTGCCGAGAAGAGGTAACGTTCCCAAAAGAGAGGTTTTGCCCGATCCCGTTTACGGCTCCATTCTGGTGACCAAGCTGGTCAACAGCGTGATGCTGGACGGTAAGAAGGGCGTAGCCCAGAAGGTGGTCTACACGGCCTTCGACCAAATCAAGGAGAAGACCGACAAGGACCCCGTTGAAGTGTTCACTCAGGCCATGGAGAACATCATGCCCAGCCTGGAGGTCAAGGCCCGCCGAGTGGGCGGCGCCACCTATCAGGTGCCCCTGGAGGTTCGTCCCGCCCGCCGTCAGACCTTGGGCCTGCGGTGGCTCACCGCCTATGCCCGCTCCCGCGGGGAGCGCACCATGGCGGAGCGCCTGGCCAATGAGATCACGGACGCATCCAACAACACCGGCGCCGCCGTCAAGAAGCGCGAGGAAGTCCACAAGGCTGCCGAGGCCAACAAGGCGTTTGCGCATTTCCGCTATTAAGGAGAAAGACTATGCCGAGAAAAAACTCGCTCGAAAACACCCGTAACATCGGCATCATGGCCCATATCGACGCGGGTAAAACCACCACCACGGAGCGCATCCTGTTCTACACCGGTGTGAATTACAAGATCGGTGAAACCCATGACGGCACGGCCACCATGGACTGGATGGCTCAGGAGCAGGAGCGTGGCATCACCATTACGTCCGCTGCCACCACCTGCCACTGGAAGGGCTCTAAGAGCCAGTTCCCCGATACCCGCATCAACATTATTGACACCCCGGGCCATGTGGATTTCACCGTGGAAGTGGAACGCTCTTTGCGCGTGCTGGACGGTTCTGTGACGGTGCTTTGCGCCAAGGGCGGCGTGGAGCCCCAGTCTGAAACCGTGTGGCGGCAGGCCGACACCTACAAGGTTCCCCGCATGATTTACGTCAATAAGATGGATATCATGGGTGCGGATTTTTACAACGTTCTGCGGATGGTGGAGGATCGGCTCAAGTGCAACGCCGTCCCCATCCAGCTTCCCATCGGCAGCGAGGATACCTTTAAGGGGATCATCGATCTGGTGGACATGAAAGCGGACGTGTATTATGACGATCAGGGCAAGGACATGCGTGAGGAAGATATCCCCGCCGACATGACCGATCTTGCCAATGAGTACCGGGAGAAGCTGATGGACGCAGTGTCCATGTTTGACGACTCCATTATGGAAGCTTATCTTGGCGGCGAAGAGGTTTCCGCGCAGAAGATCCGTGCGGCAATCCGCACGGCCACCGTCAACAACAAGATGATTCCTGTCACCTGCGGCACGTCCTATAAAAACAAGGGCGTGCAGAAGCTGCTGGACGCGGTTGTGGACTATATGCCCTCGCCTGTGGACATTCCCGCCATCAAGGGTGTGAACCCCAAGACCGAGGCGGAGGAAGACCGCAAGCCCAGCGACGACGAGCCCTTCTCTGCTCTGGCGTTTAAGATCATGACCGACCCTTATGTGGGCCGTCTGAGCTTTTTCCGGGTCTATTCCGGGCATCTGACCACCGGTTCCTCCGTGCTGAACAGCACCAAGAACCAGAGAGAGCGCATCGGCCGCATTTTGCAGATGCACGCCAATCACCGGGAGGATATTGATGAGGTCTTCGCAGGCGACATTGAAGCGGCTGTGGGCCTGAAGAATACCACCACCGGCGATACCCTGTGCGACGAAAAGGCCCCCATTATTTTGGAGTCCATGGAGTTCCCCGATCCCGTTATCCGCGTGGCCATCGAGCCCAAGACCAAGGCCGGTCAGGAAAAAATGACGATGGCCCTGATCAAGCTGGCGGAGGAAGACCCCACCTTCAAGACATGGACCGACGATGAGACGGGGCAGACCATTATCGCCGGCATGGGCGAGCTGCATCTGGACATTATCGTGGACCGTATGCTCCGCGAATTCAAGGTGGAGGCCAACGTGGGCGCACCTCAGGTGGCTTACAAGGAAACCATCAAGAAAAAAGTGGAGCAGGACACCAAGTATGCCCGCCAGTCCGGCGGCAAGGGCCAGTACGGTCACGTCAAGATCCGTGTGGAGCCCAACGAGTCCGGCAAGGGCTACGAGTTTGTCAACGCCATCGTGGGCGGCTCGATTCCCAAGGAATATATTCCCGCGGTCGACTCCGGTATTCAGGGCGCTCTGAACGGCGGCGTGTTGGCTGGCTTCCCCGTGGTGGACGTGAAGGTCACGTTGTACGACGGCTCTTACCACGAGGTGGACTCCTCTGAAATGGCGTTTAAGATCGCTGGCTCTATGGCCTTTAAGGAGGCCTGCCGCAAGGCTGATCCCACGCTGCAGGAACCCATCATGAAGGTTTCCGTCACCGTGCCCGACGAGTATATGGGCGACGTCATCGGCGATTTGAACAGCCGCCGCGGACAGATCATCAAGCTGGAGGCCCGTCCCGGCGCCCAGCAGATTGACGCTCATGTGCCTTTGGCCGAAATGTTCGGCTATGCCACCGATCTGCGCTCCCGCACACAGGGTCGTGGTCAGTACACCATGGAACCCAGCCACTATATCGAAATCCCAAAGAACATCCGGGACAAGATTGTGGCTACCCGCAACGGGAACAAGGCTGAATAATTGGGGATTGATTTTCCCCGTATTTTACTGTAAAATGGGGAGCACTGAATATAACTGCGCTGCCCGCAAGGATTTTTTAAATTGACAGGAGGATCATCAAATGGCTAAGCAGAAATTTGAGAGAACAAAACCCCATGTAAACATTGGTACCATCGGTCACGTTGACCATGGCAAGACCACCCTCACCGCCGCTATTACCAAGTGGCTGTCCCTGCAGGGCAAGGCCAAGTTTGAGGCCTACGATTCCATTGATAAGGCTCCCGAGGAGAAAGAGCGCGGCATTACCATCAACACCGCTCACGTTGAGTATGAGACTGACAAGCGTCACTATGCTCACGTTGACTGCCCGGGCCATGCCGACTATATCAAGAACATGATTACCGGCGCTGCCCAGATGGACGGTGCAATTCTGGTTATCGCCGCTTCCGACGGCCCCATGGCCCAGACCCGCGAGCACATTCTGCTGGCCCGTCAGGTGGGCGTGCCCGCCATCGTTGTGTTCCTGAACAAGTGCGATCAGGTGGACGACGCCGAGCTGCTGGAGCTGGTAGAGATGGAAGTCCGCGAGCTGCTGAGCAAGTACGAGTTCCCCGGCGACGACCTGCCCATCGTCAAGGGCTCCGCGCTGAACGCGCTGGTTTGTGAGTCCACCGATCCTGCCGCTCCCGAGTATGCCTGCATCAAGGAGCTGATGGACGCGGTTGACGACTATATCCCCACCCCCGAGCGCAAGGAGAATATGCCCTTCCTGATGCCCGTCGAGGACGTGTTCACCATCTCTGGCCGCGGCACCGTGGCCACCGGTCGTGTGGAGCGCGGTATGCTGAAGCTGAGCGAGGAAGTCGAGATCGTCGGCATGGCGGAAGAGAAGCGCAAGACCGTCGTCACCGGCATCGAGATGTTCCACAAGCTGCTGGACTACGCTGAGGCTGGCGACAACATCGGCGTGCTGCTGCGCGGCGTGGACCGCAATGGCATTGAGCGTGGCCAGGTTCTGGCGAAGCCCAACTCCATTCACCCCCACACCAAGTTCAAGGGCCAGGTCTACGTTCTGAGCAAGGACGAGGGCGGCCGTCACACCCCCTTCTTCAACAACTATCGTCCCCAGTTCTACTTCCGTACCACCGACGTGACCGGCGTCATCTCCCTGCCCGAGGGCGTTGAGATGTGCATGCCCGGCGACAACGTGGAGATGGACGTGGAGCTGATCACCCCCATCGCTATCGAGAAGGGCCTGCGTTTCGCTATCCGTGAGGGTGGCCGTACCGTTGGTTCCGGCGCTGTCATCGAGGTCGAGGAGAAGTAAGAATTTCTGAATGCTGCATTCATGCGCTTTTGGAATGACTGAATTACTCAAAATATGGAGCGGTGTGCTTTAGGCACACCGCTCCGTTTTTTATTGAGAGAGTCCGTTTATAGGGTATTTGACGCAAAACAGGCGGCTTTTGGGAGTCGCCCAAAAGCCGCCTTGTAATATTCCAATGCCGACCTCAGTATTGCAGCAGCAGTTCCCGAACCTTTGCGGCAAAGCTGTCCCGGTCCACATCCAGCACCACGAAGACGTTTTGCTGGGGGAACTGTCTGTCGCTCCACAAATCCGTGACGGTTTTGCCCAGCGTGAGATTCCCCCGGGTTTCCACGTAAACGCCCGCCGTCTCTCCGGAAAACAGCTCTGGACAGGCCAGAAACAGCACGGGGCAGGTGTCGTGGCAGCAGAGACCGGGGCCGTTTAGCCGCTCAAAGAAGCTCAGGGCCAACTGGTTGCTCTCCCGGACGAAGCGGCACACCGGCGTGCCGTGCGCGCCAATCCCGTCCACTTCCTCAGGGGTGAGATAGGCCTGCATGGTCACGTCCAGTCCGCACATGACTACGGAAATGCCGGAGCGGAAGACCGCCTGCGCGGCATGAGGATCGCCGTAGATGTTAAACTCCGCCGCGGGAGTCACATTGCCGCCTTTCGCCGCGCCGCCCATGATAAGAATGCGCTTTAAAAGAGTTTTCAGCTTGGGGTACTTGCCCAGAGCGATGGCGAGGTTTGTAAGCGGCCCCACTGCCAAAACCTGAAGCTCACCGTCGGCGGCTTCTGCCGCCTCGTACAGCGCGTCCCACGCGGGTATGGTTTCCCTGATTGCGGGGGAGGAGGGAAGCTCCACCTCGCCCACGCCGTTTATGCCGTGGACCAGAGGGGCGGTGTGCAGCGGGACGAACAAGGGGTGCTTCGCGCCGGGATAGACGGGCGTCTCAATACCCGCCAGATGACAGACATTCCGGGCGTTTTCAAAGGTCCGATGTAACTCTGCATTGCCCGCCACGGCGGAAATGCCCTTCAACTCAAGCTGAGGCAGCCGCGCCAGCACCAGCAGAGCCACCGCGTCGTCCACGCCCAAATCGGTATCAAACCAGACAGGGATTTTACTCATACCGCAACCTCCCGTCCGTCGTAGGTTTTTACGGCCTCGGCCATCAGGTCCACAAATTTTTCACGCTGAAGGTTCAGGACACACCGGGCATTGGGCGCGCGGTGAAACTTCCCCTGCGGGTCGCCCACGGTGGCGCCGCGGCAGTATTCTCCGCCGGTTTCAATGCCCACATACATCTCCTGAATGGTAAACAGCTCCGGGTGCAGCAGGGCCGCCACGGCCACCGCGTCGTGGACGGGGGCGCCCTGATAACCAAGGTCCCTGTGGAACTTGAAAAAGAATTCCAGCCAGTCTGCCACCACGCCCGCCACCTGATTGCCAACGGCCCGGATGCGCTCAAAATCCTTGGGGAAAATCAGGGCCTGCTCCGTTACATCCAGTCCGGACATCAAAAGGGGAAGACCGGAGGAAAAGACAATTTCCGCCGCCTCCGGGTCCGCCAGAATGTTAAATTCCGCCGCCGGAGTCCAGTTGCCGAAGCCCAGTCCGCCGCCCATGACGGAAATCTGAGCAATCTTGGCTTTCAGCTCCGGATGAGACAGCAGCAGGGCGGCAACATTCGTTTCCGGTCCGGTGGCAATGATGGTCACGGGGTCGGGACTTTCCCGCAGGACCTTTGCCATCAGTTCCACTGCGCTTAAGGGGGAGAGCGGGTCTTCCGGACGAGGAAGACTGGGGCCATCCAGCCCCGTCTGCCCGTGGATATTCCCGGCGGTGATAGGGTCGCAGAGAAGGGGCTTGGGCAGGCCCATAGCGATGGGCGCGGTAATCCCCAGCAAGGCGCACACGCGCCGGGCGTTAAAGGTTGTTTTCTCAATGGTCTGGTTCCCGGCGGAGGAGGTGACGGCCAGAATGTCAAGCTCCGGGCTGGCCTGCGCCAGCATCCAAGCCATGGCGTCGTCGTGGCCGGGGTCGCCATCAAGAATCACAGGGCATTTTTTCGGACTTTTCATATGCGGTTTCCTTTCAGGCGGGCTGTGTGCAGCTTACTTTCCGGCGGTGGAGGCCAACGCGGCGGCAGAATGACGATGCCGCGTGCGGCTCCGGGCCACCAGAGCAAAAATCACAAGCCCCAGAATGGTCACGAGATAGGGGATAGGAGAAACAAGATTGGAGTCCGCTCCCAGAGACGAAACTTTGATGCCCAGCGCCTGAGCAAGACCGAAGACCAGCGCCGCCAGCATGGCCCCGAAAGGCTCACCCGCGCCCATGGCCTGCGCCGCGAGGGCGATAAAGCCTCGGCCCGCTACCATGTCTTGGGACCAGCCCATGGCGTAGTACATAGACATATACGCGCCGCCAAGGCCCGCCATGGCCCCAGAAAAGCCGATGGCAATATACCGGATGCGCAGCACGCTGACGCCCACAGAGGCCGCCGCGTTGGGATTTTCACCCACAGAGCGGATGTTCAGGCCCAGCGGAGTCCGATACAGCATCACCCAAGTGAGAAACACCAGCAAAAAGGCAAGGTAAGTCAACACGCTGTGGCCGGAGAGAATGCCACCCAGAATGGGGATATCCTTCAAAAGCGGAATGTTGACGGAGGGCGTCTGAAGGCTTTTGGTAATCAGGGAGGTGGTGGAGGCCATGGCGGAGCCCTCGGTGAGCTGGGTGATGACTTTTACCAGAAACAGCGTGCCGCCCGAACCGATCATGTTCACCGCCACGCCGGTTAGAATAATGTCGGTTTTCAGGTTGAAAGAGAAAAAGCCCATCAGCAGGGACACCAGAATCCCGATCAGCAGGGCCAGCAGAACACCCACAAGCCAGCTTCCGCTCCAATACGCGGAGAGAGAGCCGAAGAGGGCAGAGATCATCATGATGCCCTCAAGGCCGATGTTGGAAATACCGGCCTTTTCTCCGATGACAGCGCCCAGCGTGGCGAAAAGAATAGGTGCTGTGATGCGCAAGACGGAGAAAAAGAAATCCATGGTAAAAATACGTTCCAGCAGCATATTACTTCACGCTCCCTTCCGCCGGAGTGGCCTTTGCGGCCAGCTCCGCCTGCGTGTTGCGGACCACCAGCTTCTGCCGGTAGCGGGAGAGGAACTGCTCTGCCGCGAAGAACAGGAAAATCAACGCCTGAATAATGTCAATCAACTGGGCGGGAACGCCGGAATAGGTGGACATCAGGTTGCAGCCCTTGTTGAGATATGCCATAAAAAAGGCCGCCAGAGGCACAAAGGCAGGGTTGTTTCCGGCGAGAATCGCCACGGTGATGCCGGTCCAGCCGTATCCCGGCAAAGCGCCCCAAGAGAAGGAGGTATAGCGGCCAAGCATCTCAATGCTGCCGCCCATGCCCGCGAGAATGCCGCCCAGCACCTGCGAAAGAATCACGATGCCGCCCACCTTCATGCCGGAGTACATGGCAAAGTCCTGATTGATGCCGATCATGCGGATGGCATAGCCCCAGCGGGTGCGGTACATAAACAGCGCAGTGATCACCACGAAGGCCAGCGCCACCACAAAGCCCCAAGAGAGCTTGGACCCGTTGTCCACCAGTTGAGGAATCGCGGCCCCTGTCTGAAAGGGATAGGACTGAATCTGCCCCTTGCTTTTGTCGGCCAGATAGGTGTTCAGCAGATATTTGATGAGGTACATCACCACGTAGTTCAGCATTAAGGAGTTTACCATTTCGCTGACGCCAAGCTTTGCTTTCAGCACGGCGGGAATCAGCATCATCACGCCCACGGAGGCCGCCGCGATCAGCACACACACCACGGGCAAAAGCCCTGCGGGCAGATCCAGATAAATGGCGGCCAGCGCACCTGTAAAGGCACCCAACATGACGCCGCCCTCCGCGCCAAGGTTAAACTGGTTGGCGGAGAACATGACGCAGGTGGCAAGGCCGGTAAAGATAATGGGAATCATGGAAGCCAGAATGTCGGAAAGGTTTTTGACGCTGATGCTTCCGTTTGCCCGGAAGGCGGGGCCGATCAAAAGCTGGCGCAGGGCGCCCCCTGTCAGCGAAAGCTTGGCGGAGACAGCCGCGCCAAAAGCGGCGCCGTCCGGCGCGTCGGCAGAAATAAAAATCAGAAGCGTTGTCACCAGCAGGGCAATCAAAATAGCCGCGCCGCCCCGGATGAGACTGAAGAGTATGCTTTGTCTCTTATTCATGGCAGACCCTCCCAATCTCTTCAGGGGCCTGCTGCTTCAGGCCCAGCATGTATTCGCCCATCTCCTCGTCGGTGAGGCTGGATGTGTCTTCAAAATAAGCGGCAATCCGTCCGCCGTACATGACCATCAGACTGTCGGACAGTTCCATGACCTCGTTCAGATCGGCGGAAACCAGCAGCACGGCAATGCCAGAGCGGGAAAGCTCCACCAGCTTGCGGCGGATAAACTCCGTCGCGCCAACATCAATACCACGGGTGGGTTGGTCGGCAATAATGAGGGTAGGGCTGTTGGAAAATTCCCGAGCCACCACCACTTTTTGAATGTTGCCGCCGGAGAGCATTTTCACTTGCTGGGCCCCGGATTTGCACAAAACAGTGTAGTCGGCAATTAGTTGGTCGCACTCTTTGTGGATGGCCTTCATGTCAAACATGGGGCCCCGGTTCAGTCGTTTTGCCCCGGCCCGGTCGGAAATCAGGTTATCCTCAATGGTGCCGTCTCCCGCAATGCCGTAAATCATCCGGTCTTCCGGAACCAGAGACACACCGAGTTCCCGAATTTTCCGCTGGGACTGGCCCAGAACGCTGATGCCGCTTACTTCGGCAGAACCGGCGTTGGGCAGATTCAGGTGGAACAGCATGTCCACCAGCTCCTTCTGCCCGTTGCCCTCCACGCCCGCGATGCCCAAAATCTCGCCTCGGCGCAGGTCGAAGGACAGCTTGTCCAGCATTTTTTTGCCCCACTCGTTGACGTATTCCAGATCTCGGACCCGCAGCACGGTGTCTCCCGGCTCCGCCTTGCCTTTTTCCACCTTCAGCACCACGTCCCGGCCAACCATCAGGCGAGAGATTTTCTCCGGGCTTACGTCCTTGGTTTCGTAGACGCCCATGGACTTTCCACCCCGGAGAATGGTCATGCGGTCGGTAATCTGCATAATTTCGGTCAGCTTGTGGGAGATAAAGATAATGGTGTAGCCCTGCTCCTTGAGATGGATCAGCTCCTTAAACAGCTCCGCTGTTTCCTGCGTAGTCAAAACGGCGGTGGGTTCGTCCAGAATCAAAATTTTTGCGCCCCGGACCAAAGCCTTGAGAATCTCCACCTTCTGCTTCATGCCCACGGGAATGTCGCATACCCGGGCGTTGGGGTCCACATGGAGATTGAATTTTTCTGAGTATTCCTTTGTAATCTGGACGGCCTTTGCCTCGTCAATCAGAAAACTGGACTTTTTTGGAACCATCCCCAGCACCATATTCTCCGCCACGGTAAGGCTGGGCACCAGCATAAAGTGCTGGTGGACCATGCCCACTCCTTTGGAGATAGCCACGGAGGGGGAGGTAAGGGACACCTTTTCCCCGTTCAGCCAGATTTCGCCGCCGGTAGGCTGCTCCAGACCGAACAGCATTTTCATCAACGTAGATTTCCCCGCGCCGTTCTCTCCCATCAGGGCGTGAATTTCGCCTTTGCGAATGTTCAGCTCAACGTCCTGATTGGCGGCGATGCCGTTGGGATAGACCTTGGTAATGCCAAGCATCCGAACGACGTACTCCTCTTGTTTGTGCTCCTGCATGTATGGGATTCCCCCTCTGCGTTTTTCTGTGGGTGGTTGAAACGGATTTCGGCGGACTGGCCTCCTGTCCGCGCGCGAAACGAGCGGCCTGCCACTCGCTCCGCGCCCGGGCGGGAGAGACAAAGAGGGGGCGAAGGCCCCCTCTTTGTCTGAAAAAGCGGGAAGATTACGGACGGACCGCCTCGCGCAGGGCGACAACGCCGTCACTGTCGGTGATGGCGGAGGGAACGGTGACAGCACCGTCGATGATGCTCTTCTGCGCGGCCTCCACGGCGGCCTTCGTCTCGGCAGAGGCATATTTGTCATAGTTCTTGTCGGTGACAATGCCGACTCCGCCCTCGGTGATGCCCAGCAGGATGTTCTGGCCGAAGAGGTCCTGACCGGCGTCCCACTGGTCAAAGAACCAGATCAGGGAGTTGCCGATGTTCTTCAGGCCGGAGGTGAGGGTGATAGCGGCCAGATCAGGAGAGAAAGTCAGCTCCTGGTCGGAGTCCACGCCCAAGAACCATGCCTTGCCGGTTTCAAGAGCGGCTTCCGCAGCGCCGTTGCCGGAGTTGCCCGCCACGCCCCAGATCACGTCGCACTTGTTGTCGTTAATCATGGAGTTGGCATATTCCTTGGCGATGGCGGTATCCACATAGTCGTTGGTGTAGCGGGTGTCCACCTTCACGTCGGGGTTGACGCTCTGAGCGCCCAGAATAAAGCCGTACAGGAAGTCGTTGATGACGGGGCTGTC
Organism: Oscillibacter sp.; assembly: GCF_031978065.1. Taxonomy (GTDB): domain Bacteria; phylum Bacillota; class Clostridia; order Oscillospirales; family Oscillospiraceae; genus Oscillibacter. The sequence goes on along the minus strand of NZ_DALZCH010000058.1, from coordinate 4,716 downwards.
CACGCCGCCGACGAAGCCCAGCACCGCGTCTTCATTGATGTGGTCCACGGTGGTGTCAACAGTCATGCTGGCGGCAAACACGCCCATCAGATATCCCAGATCGTTTTGCTTATAGTTGATATTCACCACGTTGGGTTGGCTGGACTCGGAGTCATAAATGAGGTAGTGCTGGTCGGGATACTTGGCGGCCACCTCGTCCAGATACTCGGGCATCTGATAAGTACCACAGACAATCAGGTCGTATTCGCCGGAGTCGGACACCTCGTAGAGGTTAGACAGCCAAGTGGGCTGGTCGGCGTCGGTGCCGCCCATTTCAATGGTGTTCAGGGTGATGCGGCCGTCGGCCTTCAACTGCTCAAGTCCGGCGTTTGCAGAGTCAAAGAAGGACTTGTCCCCCAGATTGCCGTTGACAAGGTTGCACACGTTGTATACCTTTCCGGCGGGAGCCTCGGAGCCCGAGCCGGAAGAGGGCGTGGACCCGGCGGGGGGAGTGGAGCCGCCTCCGCAGGCGGCCAGAGATAGCGTCATAGCCAGTGCAAGAGCAAGCGCAAACAACTTTTTCATGAAAAGACCTCCAAAATAATTTAGCTCAAAGCTCCCCAAAAACAAAAGAATCTGTGTTAATTAGGAACTTTGAGCTGGCATAATTGTAGCGGTTTTGGTGTCAAAAGTCAATTTGCGAAGAAAGATTTTTCTCTTTTTCACAAAAAAATTCGGCAAATTCGGGCAAAACCGCCGTTTGGGCGGGAAGGGCAATAGATTTCCCTCTCGGAGGAGCGGAAAAGGAGGCAAGAACCCTTGGGTTTTTTATTGTGCATTTAAGAATTTGATGCTACAATAGCAGGAATAAACGGTAAAATATAAGCGGCTGCGACTGGCAGCGGGAAGGATCGGGAATCGGTATGGATTGCCTGTTTGTCATCGACTACCAAAATGATTTTGTGGATGGAGCCCTTGGCTTTCCCGGCGCGGAAAAGCTGGACGGGTCCATTGCCGCCAGAGTGCGGGCCTATGGTCCGGGCCGCGTCTGGTTTACCAGAGACACCCATTCCGAGGATTACCTTCAAACCCGGGAAGGGGCGTTTTTACCCGTGGTCCACTGCGTAAAAGGGACCCCCGGCTGGGAAAACTACGGTGAGACGGCCAAGGCCCTTGAAGAGGTGGGGGCGGTTGGCATCGACAAGCCCGCCTTCGGCATGGATACCGGCGATCCGGCGGTGCTGGCGGAGCTGCCCAAGGAAGCGGAGCGCATCGAGCTTTGCGGGCTGGTGTCCAACATCTGCGTTGTCAGCAACGCGGCGGTGCTGCAAAGCCGCTATCCTCAGGCCCGCATCGTGGTGGATGCCGGACTTACCGCCAGCTTTGATCCCGATCTGCACGAAAAGACCATGGACGTGCTGGCGGGGCTTCAGGTGGAGATTTTGAACCGCTGACAGGTGCTGTAAAGGAAGTAACACTGCGGGGCGGACAAGCCCTGCTCTGCGATATTATAAATGTGAAACTCTAAAAAATACGGGAGGACATTCCATGAAGCTGAGTTTTTTTGGCGCGGATCAGAGCGTCACCGGTAGCTGCCACTGTCTGGAGGTCAACGGCAAAACCATTTTAATCGACTGCGGCTTGCAGCAGGGGCGGGATGAGGTCTCCAACGAGGAGTTTCCCTTCAATCCCGCCGGTGTGGATTATGTGCTGCTGACCCACGCCCACATCGACCACTCGGGCCGGATTCCCAAGTTGATTCGGGACGGGTTCCGGGGTCAGGTAGTTACCACCCGTCTTACGGCGGATTTGATTAACATTATGCTGCTGGACTCCGCCCACATTCAAGAGCAGGACGCGGAGTGGAAAAACCGCAAGGGCGAGCGGGCGGGCCGCGAGCCGATGGAGCCGCTGTACACCGTGGAGGATGCCCAGAAGGTGGGGGAGTATGTGCACCCCTGCGAGTACAATCAGATCATTGACTTGTGCGAGGGCGTGCGGGTGAAATTTCAAGATGCGGGCCACCTCCTTGGCTCCGCGTTTATCTGGGTGGAAATGACCGAGGCCGGTGTGACCAAGACCATTGTTTTCTCGGGGGACATTGGCAACGTGGACCAGCCCATCATCCGGGACCCCTCCACATTCCCCGGGGCGGACTATGTGGTGATGGAGTCCACCTACGGCGACCGGAACCACAAAGAGGTCTGGAGTTATACGGACGATCTGGCGGAAATCATCGACAAGACCATGGCCCGAGGCGGCAATGTGGTGATTCCCTCCTTTGCCGTGGGCCGCACGCAGGAGCTTTTGTACTTTATCCGGGAGATCAAGGACAAGGGTATGGTAAAGTCTGTTCCCAACTTCCCGGTTTATATCGACTCGCCCCTTGCCAGAAAGGCGACACAGGTCTTTACAGGCGACCTGAGGGGCTATCTGGACGAGGACGCGCTGGCGCTGGTGGCTGACGGGACCCATATGTTCAACTTTCCCGACCTGCGCATGACCGAGACGGTGGACGAGTCCCGCGCACTGAACGAGGATCGCACGCCCAAGGTCATCATCTCCGCCTCCGGCATGTGCGACGCGGGGCGTATCCGCCACCATCTCAAGCACAATCTCTGGCGGCCCGAAAGCACCATCGCCTTCGTGGGCTATCAGGGAGAGGGGACTCTGGGACGGCAATTGCTGGACGGAGCGCAGACCGTCAAGATGTTCGGTGAGGAGATTACGGTCCGGGCGGAGAGGGTGAACTACACGGGCCTGTCCTCCCACGCAGACCGGGATCATCTAATTGCATGGATTTCCGAGTTCAAGGACCCCAAACCTCAGCAGGTGTTTGTGGTTCACGGCGACCGGGATGTGGCGCCCTTCTTTGCCGAGACGCTGCGGGGCATGGGTTTAGACGCTCACGCGGCGCAATATACGGAGATTTACGATCTGGCCGCCAACCGGCAGATTGAAACCGGATATCTGCCCGAGCGCAAGGCCAAGACCGTGGACGGGGTGAAGCTGTCGGCGGCCTATGAACGGCTGACGGCTGTGGGCAGGCGCGTGGCGGAGGCCATTACCCGGGCCAGAGGCCGGGATAACAAGAGCGTGGGCAGGCTTGCCGACCAGCTCAAGCAGGTTTTGGACAAGTGGGAGGCGTAACGCCTGTCCGTTCCTGCCACTTTACAATAAGGAAACGATTATGGAACGTTTATTGCTGAATCAGGCATATACCGGCACGGTGGAGGGCTACTCCAGCGAGGGCTTAGGCATTGTTCGCATCAACGGCGCGGTGGTATTCGTACCCCGCGCCGTCCGCGGCGAAGAGGTGCGGCTTCGCATTGTCAAGGCTATGAAAACCAGCTACGCGGGGGAAATTGAAGAAATTCTGACCGTCTCACCGGAGCGGGTGGAGCCGGACTGCCCTTATTTCGGGGAGTGCGGCGGCTGTGTCTACCGCCATATGACCTATGCAGAGGAGCTGCAATCCAAGCTGCAAAAGGTGAACGACGCGCTCCGGCGCATCGGGGGCCTTATGCTGCGGGCAGAGGAAATTCTGGGGGCGGAAAATCCGCTTCACTACCGCAACAAGGCCCAGTACCCGGTGGGGGCCGACGGCGCGGTGGGCTTTTATCGGCGGCGGAGCCACCGGGTGATTCCCGTCGAGCGCTGCCAAATCTGCGCCCCCGCCGCGGACAAAACCGCCGGAGCCGTTGGCGCGTGGATGAAAAAATACGGCGTTTCCCCCTATGACGAAAAAACGGGGAAGGGCCTGGTGCGGCATGTCTATGTCCGAACCAACCGGGCGGGGGAGAGCCTTTGCTGCGTGGTGCTGAACGGGAAAAACGCCCCTCGGGAGCCGGAGCTGTCCGCCATGATTCTGGCCGCCGCGCCCAAGACCGTGGGCGTGGTGCTCAACGGCAACGTCAGCCGGGGCAACGTGATTCTGGGGGAGCGGTATCGGACGCTTTGGGGGCAGGATTTTCTGATGGACGAGCTGTGTGGGTTGCAGTTCAAGCTGTCCGTGCCGTCGTTTTATCAGGTGAACCGGGAGCAGGCGGAGGTGCTGTACGGCAAGGTTGTGGAGTTCGCGGGGCTGACGGGGACGGAGACGGTGCTGGATTTGTACTGCGGGGCCGGGACCATCACGCTGGCAATGTCGAAGGCGGCAAAGCGGGTAATCGGCGCGGAGATCGTACCGGAAGCAATTGAAAACGCCCGGGAGAACGCGGAGCGGAACGGAATTTCAAACGCAGAGTTTTTTCAGGGGGACGCAGCGGATATTGCGGCGAAGCTGGAAAGAGAGGGCCTGCGGCCCGACGTGATCTGCGTGGACCCGCCCCGGAAGGGGCTGGCCCCGGAGGTGGTGGACAGCGTGGCCGCCATGGGACCGGAGCGGGTGGTGTATGTCTCCTGCGACCCGGCGACGCTGGCTCGGGATTTGAAGCGGTTTGCCGAGCTGGGCTATCGGGCGGAACGGGCCGTGGCCGCGGACCTCTTCCCGGGAACGGCGCATACAGAAGTAATTGTCGGATTAAGCCGTACTATGTGATAAATTGGAGTTTGGAGATATGAAGATAAACGTATGCACATTAAACTCCTTTGCTAAAACAAAAGATGGCGGAAACCCGGCAGGTGTTGTTATGAATGCAGATTCATTATCTGATGAAGAAATGAAAAAAATTGCTGCTGTTCTTGGATTCAGTGAAACTGCTTTTGTATCACAATAAAACGCGCAGATTTTAAAGG
>NZ_DALZCH010000057.1:0-21207 GCF_031978065.1 Oscillibacter sp. | reverse complement strand
CCTGAATGATGCCCGCCGTCATGAGCTTATCAATAATAGGCCGGAACTTCTCCGGGACGTTCGCCAGTTTTTCGTAAGTAATCACTTGCTCCTCCTCTACATCATATGAGGGCCGTACAGCGCCCACAATCAAACTGTTGCTGCGGGTCCTGCGCTGCACCTGTCCGCCGTTTGCGTCGTTTCCTGCGCCGGTGTTGCCCTCAATGGCGACCACCCCGGAGGGCGTGACGCTCTCGATAATGCCGGTATGGTCGGTAGCCGCGCCGCCGGGGAAATCGTAGATCACCACGTCGCCGGGTTCATAACCTCCCGTCACCCAGCGGCCCGCAGCCTGCGCCGCACGCATCAATGCCCCGCAGGAGGCCGTGCGCATAGGCAGGACAACGCCCACCTGATCAAAGCACCACTGCACGAACATCATGCACCATGGATTCCCGTCAAGCCCGTACCACTTTCCATACTTAGTTCGGTTGCTCCCAACCGGGCTTTCTGCATACCATAGCTCCGCGCGGGCGATATTCAGGACATCACTTACCGTCGGCATCGCCCGTCCCCTTCGCGCCCACGGTAATCTGCGCCAAAGCCTCTTTCAGTTTATCAAAGCCAAACATTGCGCTGTAGGCCACCAGAAGCCCCACAACCACCGCCGCAACGACGGCATACCATGTGATGGTCACGCTGGTAATCTGCGCATAGGCCGCGCCGGAAGCCAGTGTAAGGCCCTCTGACAGCAGCACCACCACCAGATTAGTGGGCAGCTTGCTCCACGTTGCCTTTTTGATCACCTCCGTCAGCAGGTTTGTCAGGACGGTCAGCGCGCCGATGATCGCCATCAGCATACTCATGTTTTCGACACTCATTTTTTACTCCTCCTTATAAATCGTTATTCTCTGAATTTGCTCCGAGGGCGGCATCGTAGGTGATGCCGCCCTTAATGTTTTCCGCCTTGGCCTTTCCAAAATAGGCCGTCAGAACGACCGCCGTGGCCGCCTGAAGCGCTCCAATCAGCGTGGTGAGATACGGCAGGCTTCCGGTGAACTGCATCCTGATACTGAGCCAGCACAGATATAGCACGATGTAGGTGCAGCTCCCGTCCACTGCCAGCACGCCAAGGGCAATCAGCTTGGAGCCTGTCCACTTTTTGGGGGCAGGTTTACCCATCCACAACCTCCATTTCTCGTAGATCATGAACCAGTTTTGTCACCGTTCCGTTGCCCCCCAGATTGTGATACTGCTCATAAAGTTTGTCGACGTTTTCAAGCCCGTGAAGCGTAATCGTCCCACGCTCCTGATAGTGATAATAGGCTTTCAGTATCCGGTCCCGCAGCAACGCCTGAATGCCCAACTCCGTCGCCCGCTGCCTGCGCCACAGCAGGCGCACCACGAAGATCAGCCCGCCGCCGATCAGCCCGAAAATCCATTTTAACCACCACTCAGCGGCGATTTCTGCCATATGTAGGCCCCCTTTTATACATTTTGCAGAGTAGCGTTAATCCTGTCATACTCCTCTTGCGTGATGCGCCCTTTTGCGAGGGCCTTTTGCAATTGCTCAATGGTCATATTCCCGGAAATCCATAACGGGAGATAAAGGTTGTACCATGTTGCCGACATTTAATGTCCTCCAATCACTCAACGGATAGCTCCATCACCGCCTGCGCGGTTTCATTTAAGTACGCCGCTACTTCTTCTAGCGTTTTCCCCGGTTGCGGCGAGGGGATAGCGGCGCGGTCCGCCTCAACCTCCGCGTCCGTGCGCAGGGCACACGCTCCGTTGACGTACTTATACCGAGGAATGCCATCCATGGTGTACAGCCCGCCATCGAAATAATGCGCTTGACAGAGGTTGTAGCGGTCGCCCTCCCCTTCGTCAATCTCCACCCATCCCGTCAGGTCTGCCGGGGTGGCGTAGCCGCCCTCACATCTGATGATGCGTCCAACGAAATCTATCTGGATATAAACTTTTGATGTTTCCATGTGCCCTCCACTTATAAATCCGAAATAAAATCAAGATACGCAGTAGCATCATTATTGATAAACGTTTCGTATGCCCCACCGACCGTAAACTGATCTGATCCTCCGGGCACTACGCCCACTGTTAACGCATTCCCAACCATATCGCCAGCGGACAGCGTTATGCTGCTTGACCATCCATATATTGTTATCGCGCCATGCTGCACAAGGACTGGCGGTGTGCGCATTGCAACGGGAAGATAAATTGCCATATATCCAAGCGCCGTAGCCACAGCCGCGCACATCCCAAACGATCCGTAAACGCTAGATGATCTCATCCGGATAAAATGCGTCTGACAGCGCAGCAATTCGGTTTCGCGATTTGGCACAGGCATTTTCGCCCAATCCGTAATTTCTCTCAGCCCCAAATGCGGGCGCTTAATCGTCCCTCCAGAGGAAGTAATATCGCAGTATTTTGTACTGTCGTCATAAGTAATGGCCGCCGTCCCGGAGTGCATTTCGATAGATGCATCCACGGGGAATCCGATTGGAAATTCCCGAATCTGCCGAATTGTCCCATTTAGCGTCAGTCCATCAGATGCCCATGATACCGTCCCTGAAATCAATTTCCAACGGTCGACGGCGTAGGCAACACTCCCATGCATCCCGCCAATACCGGCCTGCGCTACCGGATTTGTGAAGTCGACATTGTCAAGAAATTCAATCTCCATCTTGCTTTCAAGCTCCGCATCAATCTCCCCGCCGGGAAGCGCCCGCGCCACCCCGGAATCAATCTGCGGGCCTGTATGTACGCTTTTATATCTTGGCATATATCCCCCTTAAAAATAGATTACAACACATCCTGGAGCTCCGTTTCTGCCAGCGGTCCCAGTTCCCTTTGCGCCGCCATACGCCGTCCATGTGAACGATGCGGTGCCGGATACAGTGGCGCTCAGTTGCCCTGCTCCGCCACCGCCACCGCCGCCGTTACCGCCGGTTCCTCCAGTACCGTAAGCCACTTCGCCGCTTTCAGGGCTTGGCTGCGCGTCCGCACCGTCCGCGCCTTTCGCAATTTCTGAAACTTCCCCGGTCCCGGTTGCGCTTTGCCCGTTGCCTCCGAGCGCCGCGCCACCGCCTGCGCCGCCGCCAATTGCCGCTTGCCCGACGGGCGTGGTCATCGGGCCGGACCATCCTTGGTTTCCCGAACCGCCCTTCCATTCCGCTACGTCCGCACCGTTTTCTCCATCTCCTCCGCTACTTCCACCATCTCCGCCATCGCCGCCGTCGATTCCGTCAACGCCCGTTTTGCCGAAAATATCGCCCGTCATCCCGTCTACGTATCCGTTCGGCACCCGCTCCCCAGCAGCCGAGCTATACGCTCCAAATGTTGTGTCCTGCCCATCTTCACCGGGCTCTCCGCCGGGATAGGCGTGATAGGAAATTTGAGTGCCGGGGGTAAGCAGAATTTCTATTTCCAGAATCTTGCCACCGAGGCCAGCTGCACCGTGCAAGCCTCCCTTGCCCCCTGCCCCCGGTCCCGCTGTCTTTGCCCCGGACCCAGAGTAATGCAGTATAGAATCCGCCCCATTCTCTCCATCGGCCCCGGCGTCTCCCCCGGACCCGGCCTGAATCAATACGCATTTCCCGCGCGTCGCGCCCTCTGGCACGGTCCATTCGCCCGCCCCAGTCAGCAGCACCCGATTGTTGTAGTCATTGCCGTGGTTGGATGGGACGTATCCCGTAACAATGGTTGCATTGGCCTTGAGTGTATTGCTGATTGTGACGTTCATAGACTGCAAAAGTCCCTCTGTATCATCCCCGTAGGCATCTTCCAGAAAGACCGCATCGCCGGGGCGCTCCCCGCCCTCCACAATCGACACTGACAGCGTTTTAGCGCCCGAATAATACGCCAGTACCCGGTCAGCAACGGACCCGCTGTTGGCCATGGAAACCAGCGTGGCATCCTTTACGGACACAATGTTTTCCGTCTCCGCGTCCAGCCTGCGGGAGATAATCTTTGTTTGGTGTGTATACTCTTTGCCTGTCAGTGTACCTGTCCCGGAGACGACGGCATAGTTAACGCCGCTTTCGTGCACCGTCAGGCCGGAGGACGGGGTAAGGTCGTGGCACGGCTTGTCAAAAGTAACAGTCTTGTGATCTACCGCCCCGCTGCCATCCGTGTTGTCAAAGAGTGTTGCCTCGGTATCTGCCGATGTGGTGTAATAGGCATGCTCCGTCACGTCAACGCCGGTCGCCGGGGTGTTATAGGCCAAACTGCCACCGGTATACATCCGGTCTCCGATGATCTCCGTTGGAGCGTCCGCAGACAAAAAGGCAAAGTTAATGCCACCGTCGGCAGTCTTCCGGACCGCCGCACCAGTGGCAAACAACAGCTGTCTTAAATTGTCACGCTTGGTCCCCACCGGGAGCCAGCCGAAAATTAACGTAGCCGCAACGTCCGGGGCCACCGTGTAGCTAAACACGCTGCCGATAATATTCGCCAGAACCACGTCCATACGCTGTCCCGTGTACATCCCTCCCACATGAGGAAGCTTGTCCAAAAGCCCGACAGCGGAAACCGCAGATAGGCTAAAGACGGTTTTCCCGGCCCTGACAATCTCCGACTTGTATAGCTTTGCCTTTAACGTGCCATCGCGCCAATACTCCACCGGCGTACCGTAGGGGATGGATGTTATGTCCGGTGCGTCCGGTTGACAGCAGAATATGTCCCCGTCCTCCGTCTCCAAACCGTCGTAATCGGACGGCTCAAATTCAGCGGGGACCTTGCACAGGCTGAAAATATCCGCCTCCAAGGTGTCAATGGATAGCTCGTCCTGCGCAATGGCGTTCGCGAAAAAGAGATTCCCTCCGTCTAAGCGGTTATCTTCTAATTGGGGATTACGTTCCCATCCAAACCCGCCACAAATTATCTTATCCATGCGTCACCTCACGATCTGGGGCGCAATCGGGATAAAGTTAACTTCGATTTCATCCCAATAATTTACACCCTCGGCAGCCGTCCTGAGTTTTCGACTGCCGGAGGTGTAATACGCCTGATACGATATGGAGCTTTGCCCGCTTGCGGCTTCGAGCATCACGTAATCATCCGCCGAGTGCTGTTTGAGGTAATCCCACAGAGCGTCAAAAGCGGCGTTGTCCTTGCCATTGAAGAAGGTAATCTTATGCCCGATGAACGACCCCAGCACATCCCGAATCATGCGCCCGTTGCCGGAATTGCGGCCTACGTTGTCGCCGTCAAGAACGTTGAAATTTTCCTCGATGGAGGAGATTGCGACGGTCGCATCAAATGAGATTCCATTTATTTTTACATAGTTCATACGCCCTCCACCATCTTAATTCCTACACGCTGATTCTCTTTGGCGGCATAGGGATTCGTGAGGCGTGCAAATGTCTTGCCGTCGATCTGCAAAATAAGGTCCCCGCTTTGCCCTCCACCGGTAATACCCATCTCATTCATCACCTCGCGGATACCTTGCTTGATGGTTCCCATGGGCGCTTCAATGTTCGTCCCGCTCTTCTGGTCGCCCAGCACCGCCATAAACTCGCGATTCGGAGGTATGACGGCACCGGTGGCGAGGGCAGGCAGGCTAGGCAAAGATGCGGGCATCATAGATACTGTCGGCATAGATGATACACTCGCGATTTTGCTTGACAACCCACTCGAAGAAGAACTGAAAACACCACTAAATGCACTCGAAATGCTAGACTGCGCTCCAAGGACAGCCCCCTTTATCACGTCCATGATCTCCGTGACTTTATCTCCGATTGTCTTCTTGCCATTTTCCAACGCGAGAAGCCATCCGGCAACCATGTAATCCCCTTGCTCTTCCGTCACACCCGCCGGAGAGTTAATATCCATTGCTTTATTCCCGGCATCTACCCCGGATTCGAGCGACTTTGCCACAGCGTCTCCAACTCCGCCACCCGCAGAATCAACACCACTTGACACCCCATCTGAAATGCCGGTTCCGAGTTCCTTTGATGCCGCATACAGGGAGTCTCTGTGCTTTTCTATTTCCGTTTTTGTATCGTCAAGAGAGCCAGACACTTTGCTTATCACTGCATTCCATGTGTTGTCTGAACCGACGGCGGCAAGCCCGAAAAATGAGGCGATGCTTGTTCCGATCAATGCAAGTCCGAGTGGTATATTCCCAGCAAACAGCAGTATAACGCCGATTACAAGAGCCGCTCCGCCGATAATGGCAAGCATGACCTCAATTTCGTGTCTTACTTTTGCAACCGTAGCCCCCCAGTCAACCCCCGCCTCAGTAGCGCCCCAATACGATAGCGCGCTCATTGCTATCAAGCCAAGCCCGATTGAAAAGTTACCTGTAAGTAGGAAAATCACGCCAAATACAAGGGCTGCGTCCGCAATGATAATTAGTGCATTGGATATTTTTTCTCTTATTTTATCTGGGACCGAATCCCAGCTAAACCCGGCCTCAGTCGCGCCCCAATAGGACATGGCGGCTACGAGCAACAACCCAAGGCCCGCGCCAATATGCCCGGTAAGCAAGAATATAGCTCCAAACACTAGAGCCCCCAACGCGATGCCCACTAGCACTTTAGATACCACCATACGAATTTCAGGAGGAATAGCATCCCAATTAAATCCAGCTTCGGTAGCTCCATAATAAGACATGACGCTTGCAAGTAGAAGCCCCAGCCCCGCACCAATGTTTCCGGTAAATAAAAAAACGATACCGATTACCAAGGCACCGAAGGCCACGGCAATTAGCGTATTTGCCGCCGCAGTCTTGATTTCCGGCGGGATAGAATCCCAGCTAAACCCAAGGGCCGTTGCGCCAAAATAAGATAAGGCGCTCACGGCTAAAAGTCCCAGCCCTATGCCCACGTTCCCGGTAAACAAAAACACAATGCCAATCACCAGCGATGCAGCCGCCACCGCAACTAGCAAATCTGCTATGACGGTCTGTACATTCGCTTTGATGTAATCCCAATTCAGCGCAACCGCAGCCGCCAGCGATGCGGCACCAGCGATCATTAGTCCGATGCCGAGCGGCACATTTGTTCCAGAAAAAGCAAGAACAACGCCTAATACAAGCAGTGCCGTCCCCAAAGTCACAAGGATTGTATTAATTTCCGATTTTATTTTTCCATCAATATCGCCCCAGTGTTCCTTAGCCTCCGCTGCCAATCCAATCGCCCCGGCAGCCATTAGCCCCAAGCCAAGGGGGATGTTTGCTCCCGAAAATGTCAAAATAGCTCCCAATGCAAGCAGTGCTCCACTGACATAGGTGGTAATTTCGTCAATTTTCTTTTTATAGTCCTCCGAGCTAAATTGTGAAAGCCCAGAAAAATCCGTGTCCGTGGCAGAAATTTTTTGCTCGTCAGTATCGCCGGACAATTGATTGATTTCATCAAAAGCCGCTAAAGATTTTGCCGCCTTTTTTGCCGCTTTCCCTGTATCGTCCAAAGCGTCAGTTTCGTCCTTCAATGATTCTGCCGATTCTTTGGATTGCTCAACAGTGGTTCCCACAAGGGAACTAAATACTCTCGCAATCGCCATAACAATTTGTGTAAGCATTTCTGTGAACTTTGTGAGCATAGGCAATACAACCTCAACCAAAGGCTGTGCCATAGTAAGCAGCGCCGCCTTGAGTTTTGAGATAGATGCAGCCGTTTCGGAATTCGTCTTGATGACTTTGCCGCCCCACTCGCGAAATTTTGCCAGAGCCTGAGTAATCAGTGTAAACACCAACGCACTCCTGACCACCTCACGCACTCGCATAGCGAACCGGCCCATACTTTTGTTGGCCTTTTTTGTGGCCTTGTCCATCTTGTCAGCACTTTGAACTGCATTGCCGTAGTTTTTTATTTCACCCTTAATCTCTGCAATTCTTTTTGCAGTTTGGTCATATTCGGCATACCCTGCGGTCAGCCCAGCTTTTTTCAATTCAGTGAGCCGCACCTGCAACTCGACAAGTTCCTTGTTTAATTCAATTAATTTCTGATCCGACACCTCTGCTTTTTCCGCAATGATTTGGAGCCGGTAAGCCTCTACCTCTGCTGCAATCTTTTTTCTTGTAAGCTCGTCTTGCTTTTGGATGGCCTTTTCCGCCGCCACCGCGTCCTTTTCTAACTGCGCCGGTGTTTTCGCGAGTTCTGCGGAATATGCTCTTGCTTCGTCCTTTAACAGTGCAAGATTTCTGTATGCCTTATCATATTCATCCGTTCCGAGACCCGCGCCTGTGTCCTTAATCCGATCAAGCGCAATCTCCGCCTCCTTGATCTTCCCCGCAATTGTGTCAAGGCCGAACGGGTTTTGAGGCTTCGGGGAAGAAATAAGTTCGCGCTTATACATGATTAAATCTGCGTTAATCTTGTTAAGCTTTTGGATTGCAGCGTCATACTCTTCGTCCCCGAACCATTTTCCTGATTTTTCGAGGTTTTCGACATCTAACTTCGCCCCATCTAAGGCGGCCTTCAGTTCATTTGTTTCTTGCGTCGCTCCGCCTATGCCCTTCGCGAAAGCCTCCACCATCTCGATTGCCCCTTGATCGTAACCTACTGGAAGCCGCAGTTTTTGTACCCGCATCAAATTTTTTTCAAGTCCGCCTGCCGCTTCTTTCGCATCTTCGATGGATTTTGAAAGCCCCTCGTCAGAAGATTTGTTTAATCTCTCTTCGGCCTTTTCGATTTCTTTTCTGAGATCGGATAATTCTCTCTCGACCTTTGTATTATCGAGTTCGGTTGAAAATGTAATAGAGCCGTCAGCCATGAGCCACCCTCCTTTTGGGTATAATAAAACCACCCTCGGTTTCCCGAGGATGGTTGATTTGATGGAATTTTATTGTTTAAATGTCAATCTTAATTTTACTGTTCTTATTAAGTCCTCTAAACTCTTTGCAGAATCTTTTTGCGCTTGCAATATTGTTTGAAGCGTCAAATATAATATATTCGGGCTTGTCTTCGCCTCGATATGTAAATATCAGGTATTTGGTGTTAATCTTAATATTTCGCTGAGTTGCCGCCCCGCCGAGTATTGCGCCAAACGCACCCAATACCATCGCGCCAGCAATTGCGCCACCAACGCTTGACACATATTGTTTTTGTATTTCTGTGTTAGTCAGGATATCGACGTTAATAATTTTTTCAGTCGATAGGTTAACCTCTTGCCCGATAGCCTCCACCGCAATTTTTTTATTTAAGCAAACGACCTTGCATTTTGCGTTCTGTGGAAGATTCAGACCGCTCACGAATTTAAACTTTCCAAGGAATTTAAATTCACCTTTCCCGTATTTCCTTTGAGCCTGAATCTGTGGGAATACAATCGCCAAGCAAATACCTATGACAAATAAAGTATATACAATCAGTGCGGCGGTGTTACCCTCCCCAACGACTGCGCCCAGCCTCCATATTGTTACCAAAAACACTGCAACACAAATCGGAATAGCGATCTGCTTAGATACGATTGAGCGTTTTACACCAGCGGCTTCTTCTATCCTTTTACGCACCTTTGCGGCCTCTGGAAATCGGTAATTGGTTCCGTCCAGCTTGTCAATATATTTAGATAGCGCATAAATTTCTTCATCTGAATAGTCAGTGCATTTTCTGAAAAACGCTTTTAGTTCAAAGACGGATAGATATGCTCCCGCAAGTTCATTGACATCTATGCGGTTCCCGTTCTTGTCAACTAAATGTTCGCACATTTGATGAACATTAAATTCTTCGCCCATAAAAGCACCTCCACTTTCCCAAACAATACCATAATCATTCAAAAAGCGCAAGTGTAGCGCCGTTTTACCGATAAAAAAATGGAGTGGCGGGAGATTACCCCGCCATGCGTTACTCCATGCTGGGAACTGCTTGCTTCTCCCTGTCCAAAGTGGTAGGATTTGGGAGAAAGGAGGTGAAGCTATGGAAGAGTTTGTAGCGTCAGTGCTAAATGAGATACGGAACGGGGCCAATTATCAAGACAATATCGCTCGCGCGTTAAACGCAAGTTCAAGCGATACGGAAAAGGCATTGCTGGTACTGGCATCTCGTGGCAAAATCTATCTTGGCAGCAAAGACATACTAGGCAATTACAAGGACATTGCACCGCGTTGAACAGCTTTGGCTAAATCCTCCGCAAACAGTGATGGTGTTGCACCGCTTTCACTGAAATCAAATCTAGCAGTACCGTCGAGGGAAAGTGACATCTCGACGGCACTGCTTTTTGATTCTGCGTTAAACACCAGTTTTGACACTTCCCGTCCAATGGGCTCCCCGTTTACCCAAACGCTCAAATTCCCATTGTTGACTTCAATTTTTAAGTCCTGCATTATCAGCCCTTCCTTCCCGTCCATGCACTGAGCACGGCATCATCGTTTTGTGTGTATTGGGTTTTGAAGTCCACCAGATGCCGATTTTTCCGATACCATTCAGCATCCGATTTATCCAGCGGCTTTCCCTTTGCTTTTCTGTCGCGGACGCGGACAATTTGTGCGAATGTGCAGTCTCCGATCTCTTGATAAGCGGCAATAAACGTCCACCAGTGCATGTATTCAACGGCCCGGACTTCGGTTCCCGTAACTCGATTGATTGGAGCTACAATATGCTTGAAATCCTGTTCCCAGTCAATTAGCTTAATCTGCGGGCCGTCGGATTGAGTGTCTCCACCGTTGATAAACCAGTAGCATTGCTTAATGGCTTCATCGTAATGTTCGGTGGGCATAAATACCGCTTCTTCTCCGCTCTCGCGCTCTACGACATGCCCGATGAATGATGGATACAGAATGTGAAGCGCTGTGAACGCCTTATCCTGACTGCTTAAATCCGCATCAGATAGGGCGACGCATATATCTATCGCCGCCCTATAATCTGACCTGATTTCATAGAATACGCCGCAGACATCAAGGCTCGTGGGCAACAACTCTCGCCATGACGTATCCATTACTTGCGATATTTTTCGGTATACTTCTGGTACTTTGCTACGTACTTCTGCACGCGCGGGTTCGTAGCCTTTTGCTCCCGAGTAAAGGCGGTGTCAATTTCATCCATCACCGCCAGCAGCAGATTGCACCAGACAGGCAGACCGCCCGCCATGGCGTACATATTCATATCTCCAAAAACAGCGTCGCATACGGGGCCGAGAGCGCCGTCAATGACCTCGCGCATTTTCTTATCGCGCTCTCTGGCAATATTAAATACCTCACGTTTGTCACCGGTCTTAGACACCTCTGCTTTGTATCCTTCATGCAACTTGTCCAGAGTTTCAAACGCGTTGTATAGGTTTTCGACAAACGCATTGTCAGTGGGGTTAAAGGAAATATCGCACTTTCCGTTTACGGTATACGTGACTACGCCAGTATCGACATTGAGTTCCATTATATGTACCTCCTAAATTAAGCCGTTAATTCCGGCAGATAAGCAAACCTCATGATTTGCTCTCCGTTGCATTTGCAGATTTGATAGATTTCTTTGTAATGCGTCCCTTTTTGCATCTCCTCGTCCACGGTGTGAAGAATCATGTCCTCCAGAAAGCCCATGGTGGAGATGGTCTTGAATGGGACGCTATCGCGCTGTCCGGGGCCAACCCCAACCAACGAATTTACCAGTTTGGAATAGACAATATAGAACTTATCGGCGTTCCGACTTCCTTGCGCTTTGGCATAATCGATCAGGTTCGCAATAGTATCCGTCTCGTTCCGGCGGACAAGCTTGCCTTGCTTGCGGGTCATAAGCCATTCAGTAGACTGACGCTCACGGATGAAGGACTCCATCTGATTGAACGCTTGGATGTATTTTAGTTTCCAAAGGTCGGCTTCGCGGCCGGTAAATCCCATCACAATAAAGCTGAATCCGTCTCTGGTGAGAAGGTACTCTTTGTAATGATTTCCATTGTGTTCAAATGCCGTCCGAATGAAGTAGTTTTTAACTACGAACTTTTCCGTAGTTAGATTTCCTATCTTGTTTTCGATTGCCGCAACTACGTCATTGTGTCTTTTGCCAAATTGGTCCGCTACCGTCCGGCTACTAACAACCGCGTGTTCCCTATGCTCAAAAATCATCAGATCGTTTTTCATAATAAATCTCCTTAAAATTTGGGCCGTGGAGTACGGGCCTAAAGTTCAGGGCGGAGGGTCATCCCCTCCGCCCGTTTATTGTTTAGTCTCCGGAGCCTTCCGGGGTAAATGTAATCTCGCCATCGGCGGAGACAACAGACCCCACCGTGCGCTGACCTCCAAATGTTACATCAAGGGGCATCCCGAGGAATCCACCACCCGCGCCGCCAAGGCTGGTCGGACTGATTGCACAAGCGGAGTTCCGCACAGCAAACTTCGCTCCAGAAGCGCCGACATCGACATAGAGATGCGCCACCAGCATATCCAGTGCGCACAGCGCCGCCGCGTCTTCGTCCTTGATTGCCAGATTCCAAAGCATCACCTGCGCCGGGTCCCCGGCATCCAGTTCACAGGGGTCAAAGGTCTGCGTCTTGACAGGAGTCTTCTGCGTCGTCCACACATCGCCGAAAATATCCGTCTTCGTCTCCTGCCCCCAGTCCATTTCCATGGAGCTGTCTTCTACCCGCTTCCCAATCCGATGCCATTCGGGCGCGGCGGCGGTGCCGGTGTTGAGATACAGCGCCAGCAGGTTCCGATCAATCGTTTGACCGGGAGTAGTATTAAAAGTCAAGTCAGCCATTTGTTAATCACCTCATATTTTTTCTTAAATTGCACGGACAACTGCACTGAGTACATTGCCGTTTCCTCTTCGTCCGCTGCATACAGCATTCCGTTCTGTGCCATGATCTTTTCCGTCCTCGGTTCGTCTCCGAACGCAGGAGCCGCACCGGTAACGCTCTGTTCCTGTACCCACTCTTGAAAATCAGATACCCAGTCGGCGTTGATAGTTGCTCCCTCGTCGTCCCCAATCGCTTTCGGGAACACGCAGTAAATAGCAAAATTGTACTGATTGGTTACGGTGGTATTTCCCACGATGTCCCGTCGCCTCTCCACCTCCACCAGCCCGGACGGATAAATGCCGCCATTGGATGGGACTTTGTCGGTGTAGTCCACATGGAAGTGTGAAAGGATATCATACCCCGGAAACGTGGCAATCCACGTCTGCATTTTTTCAAGCGCGGTCATTTCTTCCCCCTGTCAACATAGGTCTGCGTCTCGGCGGCGATCTGCTTGCCCTCTGCCACCATCATCCGCCTGTCCCAAAACGGCCCGGCCTGCGGATTTTTAGACTTGTCATATTGGAGATCACGGTCTGTAACGGTTTTTGGGGCCTTCCCCTCCATCGCCTTGCCGTAATACTGATACCGGGCATAAGGGCCTAATACCTCAATCTCCGTGTTGCTCTTGACCATTTTGAGTTTGGTTGCCAACACCCCGGTGCGGAATGGCATATACCGCGTGATTCTCCGATTGACGGAGTTGGTCACGAACCGCTGCACATCGCCGTTCTTATCCACGCCCAGCCGTGTCAGGATGGTATTGACGGGCTTCATGTTCACTTTTACCCGCGTACTCATCCGCCAGCCTCCACATGGGCCATGCGCCCCTGCCAATACTTAGGGTCAACGTACTTAACCGTAACCAACCCCGGAACCTTCGCCGGGATAAACTCCCGCCACTCTGCCGCCGTGGTCACGCCCGGCCCCTCTCCCAATAAAACCTTGTCCCCCACGAATACGGGCTGCTCGGAACATGGAATGACCAGCAGGAACGAATTGACTTCGCTGCTGCCGGTCTTGTCCACGTCCTGAGTCTTTTTAAAGTCCAGAAAAGCACGGGTAAATACTTGCTTGGTGTAGGCCACATTGTCGGTATGGTAGACCGTCACCGTTTGATTGCACTTCGAGTAGTCCACCGGGGGATGTGGGCGAACGCACAGCATCAGCCCACCCCCCGGTAAATGTCCAGATACAAACAGGCACAGCGGTATAGTTCCTTGCTCTGTGCCTTCTGGCTGATATCCACGCCTTCGGTTTTCTGGCTGCTGGACACGGAGCCGATGGAGGAACTTGTTACAAGCCCCCCGTTCTGGGCCAGCTCGTAATAATACAGCGCGTCTGCCATGGCACAGATAGCCATATCCTCGCTATCAGCATTGGGCGCGGTCACGGTGTAAATGCGCTTGTACCGGGAAAGCTGCTCCCCCGACCGCTTGGCAAGACGAGGGAAATCAGCTTCCGGGATAGAGCCGCCTAAGTATGTCTCTGTGTAAAATGCATAATCAGCCATAGACGGCTCCTTTCCTTATCCTCTGGAAATGACGCGGGCGATGGGGATAGCCTTGTGGTCAATGTACTCCTTGGTGCTCTCGCCGTTGTGAACAAGCGTCCAGTTTGCGCCAGTCTCCAGCTCCGCAGAGGTGGGGGATGCGCTGACCTGCGTATTGCGGGTATAAGAGATGCCAAAGGGAGCAAACACCTTCCGCTGGCGGCTGTAAAGGGTATCCTCGCCGCCGTTGACAGCGGGGTCCCGGTCCATTTCATAGGGGACCTTTGCGCCGATGTTCTCATAGTCAAATGCGCCGTCACCCAAAACAAAGGTGGTGTACTTGGTGTAGCCCTCAGAAGTCAGCTCGTAGTAGCTCCCGATGCTGCCCACGACAGGGCTTGCAACGGGGGTATACACGTAGTTGCCAGAAGACCCGCTGCGGGTGTAATAGGTCTTAGCGGGGTTGATCTCCGTATCGGAGGTCAGGGCGTAGACCGCAGCCACGTCCTCGGTGGGCATGGAATCATCAATCAGGACGGCCCGACCGTTCCAAGTGCCAATGCCCAAATCCCGCTGGATTCCGTTCGCGTCAGTCTGCTTGAGGTAGGCCAGAAGGCGTAGGTTTTCGAGGTTGGTAGCAACGGAAGAGTGCATGATGGCGATGGTGAACACGGACTTGTTGTCACCACTGGCCTGCTGGATTGCGGTGTTCAGGGTTGTAGCGCCTGCACGGTTCCGGGGATTCTTATCGCTGTCCTCCCCGGTCAGGGCGGTGATGTCCAGCGTATGTCCGTTGACAAACTTGAGGTTTGCCACGCCGGTCATGGCAAAGATGCCTTTCAGGATAGACAAAAGCATATCCTGGTCGATACCGTCCCAGTATTCGGCCACCTGCTGAGCCACGTTGTCCATGAAGTTCACGCCGCCGGTAATGTCGGCAGAGAAATCCTTTTCCGTCCACGCCTGCGCACGGCCAATTACCACAACGCCGCGCTCAAAGGTGGTGGTGCTCTGCGCCGTGATATTGGTAACGCCGTCGTAGTTCAGCGGAGTGCCACCGATGCGCCCAGTCATAGGGATGGTGGCATAGGCCGTTCCGGTCTGGCTGGAAAATGCCTGTCTGATCTGCTGGTTGCCGCGAATGGCGCGGGACTTGATCAGCTCATTGCGCTTGGTAGTGGGGATCCGGTCAACGTAAGCGCCGAACGCTACCGGGTTAAAGGATTTGCTGTCAAATTTCGTCTGAACGTATTCAGCCATTGTAAATTCTCCTTGTCATAATTAGATTTGTGCACTGGGGTTTGCCTCCAAATAGGCAGACAGTTCGGAATAGGTCATTTCGCTGATTTTCTTTCCGATAGGGGCAGAGCCGGGTCCGGGTGCATAAGGGGGCGGAGCCTGTGTGTCCTCAAACAAATAGCCGTCAGATTCCCGCAGCTTGTCCAGCGCGGACTTGATATCCTCGGAGCGGTTCTTACTTGCCTTGAGGGTGTCCATGTCCAGCAGGCCCCGAAGGGCCTTTGCATTGCGCCCCTTGGCGGTAGTAATGGCGGTATCCAGCAGACCGTTAAATTCCATGTCGGCAATCTTGGCTACTGCATCTTTTTCCGCCTGCTCCGCTTTCTTCTTCCACTCGTCTGCCGTTTTCTTGATGCCATCAATGTCCATGCCCTTGAACTCTTCAATGGTCTTGCTGGCCTCGGCAAGCTGACCCTTGATGGTTTCGTAATCGGCAAACGGCTTTTTCGCCGCCTCGATGTCGTTGCCATTCTCAGCCATAATGGCATCAATGATTTCCTTGGTCAGCACCTGATCTCCAATTTTGATGTTCTGCAAAAATTCGCGTTTCATATAGTTCCTTTCTCGGCTACGCTTTCCGGATATACGCGAGTCGCATCCGCCGTCCGTTGCCCTTAGTACGCCGGGCCAGCTAAAATGGTATGAAAAAAGCAGCCGTTAAGCTGCAGCAATCGTTGCGTTAGACTTTCTGCAATTCCGCAAGCGCTCGCACAACGTCCGGGAGCATATGCGCCTCTGCTTCAATCGCTCCCGGAGCAGATGCCCGGTCAATGAACTCAATCAATTTGTTCACTACGTGCTTATACTGTTCGTCACTCATAACCATTCTCCTTTCATGCCGCCCTGCCAAATCCGGCCACCTGCGCCCGCTCCATTTGCGTTCGCAATCCCGCCGCTTTGGAAAAGCGCCTGTATTCTTGGTTTAAAAGCGTCAGCCGTGCTTTTGCGGTCTGCTGGTAATCCGCGTCGGTTGTCTGGTCGGCGATCAGTACGCGCCGTTTCTGCGCCCGTACGGCACGTTCTAAGGCCCGTTGCTGCTGGGTAGCCTGATAGCCAGTGTAATGTTTGCCTTGATATGTGATGCCGTCGGTGTTGTCCTCCCGGAATTTACTCAATTCCTCCGGCGTGTATTGCGGGGTGCTGATGCCCAGAATGATCGGGAAGGCCGCGTGCCCGCAGTTCAGCGTTCCGATACGGCGTTTCAAACTGTCATTGAGCGCGGTATACGCAGCGTCGGAGTATTGTTTGCCCTGAATCGGCTCGTGATCGGGAGCACAATTACCGTGGGCGGATATCTCCCAGCCGTCAGCGCCCATATCATCATGATTCTGCTGGGATATCTGCTCTTGCATCAGTCCCAGCCCACCCATAATGTTGCGCCGTACAGCGGCCTCCATGCTGGTGTGCACGCCGCTTTCATAGTCGATGGTCCGCAGCCCATATTTGGCGATGTTGCGCGTTGCCTGCCGGATGGCCGTGTTGTAATCCGTCGCCCCGGTGGATACCTGTTTAAACGCAAAGTCCGTGGCGCTGCGGTATACGTCCCGCAAGGGCAAGGCATTGCCGTAAGGGTCTACCATGCCCAATGTCTGGGTGATGTTAGAGAAGTCACCTCCAGCCAGCTTAACGGCGGCGGCTACAATCTGCTGTATGGCTTCATTCTGGGCGAAGGGAACGGCCTGCACTTGGGGCAGATTCTTCAGGTCAAAGTTATACCCTGTCTCAGCCGATTGGGTCAGCAGCTTACGCAGGTCGCGGTGAGAAACTTTGAGCATTTCCCGCAGCCGCTTCTTGATCTCTCGTTGAGATACACCCAACTGCTGCGTCCGCCAAATCTCGTATGAGGCCGTACTGGTGAGCTGCCCCGCCTCAGAGATACGTTTGGCGATGTCGCTAATTAAGTAATCTGTGATGGGGTCTGAGATTTTACCGGCAGCGTCACGCAGGGCGGCGATCTTGTCAGGGGTAAGCATTTATTCATCACCTGCCCCCTCTGTCAGTCGTTCGATCTCCGGCATATACTTGCTTCTGATGTTCTCCAAATCCTTCGGGGTTTCCGGGAAAGGCAGGTTGTAGTACCAAGCAATGGCTACTTCTGGTTTCAGCATACCAGACGCAACCATACCAGACAGCTCCGCCCATGCCTTATCTCGGTTGAAGAGTACGCCGTCCCCCCAGTCCACTGTGATATCCTTCTCCGGGTCGAACTTGCTTGAATCGCATAGCTTATAAATCTGCCCCAGCCGGTCGCAAATGCCCAGCAGCTCCCGCAGTGCGTCTTCCCACATGGATTGAAAATCAATGATCGTAAGGTTGTAGTCTCCGGCGCTGGAGGTGATCTCCGTTGCCGTCCGCTCTGCCACTTCTACCTCGGAGAGAATGCCGCGCTTTAGGCCGATCTGGCTCTCAATGTTGCGTAGGTATTCTTGCTTCCGGGCCAGATAGGAGGCTTCGCGCAAGGCCGGAGAAAAGATATTTACCCCTATTTCCTCTTGGTCTCCATCAACAGAAGTAAACACATGGGCAGTCAATCTCTTTCGTCCGCCATCTTCGTTCATCTCCATCATGTCACCGCTGACAATTATGCGGGATTCACCGCGCTCAAACTCTCCGTTTAACTGCTGCTCATTCCGGTTGATATTGCGAATAAGCCCCACCGCAGGGGCATAGACCGATACACCGTCCTGAGACATATCCACGCAGTTCAGGAGCGGCGTTTTGAAATATGCCATGCCAATACCGCCAACCCCACGAAGCGAAAGCGTAGGCTGCAATGCGGCGTATTTAGGAATAGCCGCCAGCGGTACCGGCGTGCCGCCTAACGATGGGTCGTTGCTCTCGTATAGCTTGCTCTGGATGGTCAGCGTCCCGGCGTCATCCACCGTCCGGCGCTCCAGCAGCGTGTAGTATTTTCCGTTGTATGCGGTCGTCTCGGACGTGCCAACATCCGTTATGCGGCCCTGTGTGTCACGGGCCAATGGAATAAAGCAATCCCGCCGCACGATGGAGAAATCAAAACTGCGCCCGGAAAGAACGGGTTTAATGAAGCACTCCCCGCCAACAAGGGCTTGCTGCATGGCTACCCCTTTTGGTTTGTCAATCTTATTCAGCAGTCCTGCCATGAACTCCGCTTTGGGTCCCTTCGTGCTCACGGTCGCCTCATATTCGCTGAACGCAGTCTTAGCGATCTTATTCACGATGACCACGGGCAACCGCTGGCAATTGTCCTCCCCTTCCTGCGGCGGCCCCTCCAGGTACATTGCAAACCATGTCTGGATAGCGTTTTGCATCTGGGGCGAGGTGATGTCTTTCACACGGTACGCCTGCTCAAAGCTCTGTATTTTGTTGTCAAGCAGAGCGGAGAAGATACTCACGGCTTCACCTCATTTCGGATTATAATACGCCGCTGATTGCGAATCCCATTTTCCAGCCCATTGATATAGGCGTTCAGGCGGTCAATCTCCTGCTTCTGCTCGACGATAACGCCGGTGAGATGTTGATTGACCTCCATCAGATCATGCCTGCACCAGTCAGGGAGGAATTTAAGGTAAAGCCACCGTTTGAATTTAGTCATTGCCCTCTCCTCCTCCAAATCGGGAATGTGCCATAGGACACCGCATCAATGTGGTGGTTTGCCGCATCGGGGTATCCCGGCAAAACCTCTCCGGTCTTATCGTCGCGCTCATACTCGTACTCGGTGAACTCCTTCACGGTAGCCGGGCATCGCTGCGGATCAATCACAATTGCATCAAGAGATTGAAGCCACTTCATGCGGTATTCCACACTGCCGGGACCTTTTTTCACGCCTCTGCACCGTATCCCATAATCGCAATAATCGCTTACGCTCTTCGGCTCCGCGCTATCAGCAATCACCATTTCATCAGCAGGGATACGTTTCAAAAGTAGCTCTGCGGTATCGCGGTTGCTTGTCCGGTTCCGGGTCAGCTCGTCAAACAGGTACAGCGTCTTTCTTGCCGCGTCGTAATAGGCACGGTTCCATGCCCACGGGTCAGGATACCAGCCCCAGTCAACGCCACTCATGATGCGGTCATACTGTGCAATCTGATTTTCAGGGATAGCATCAATGCGGAGATTTTCAAATACCGCTGTACCAGACCCGACCACCTCGCCCATATACTCATGCCGGTATCCGGTTGGGTTTGTTTCTTTCAGGTGCTCAGCGTCGGCAACGAAACGAGGGCCCAACCACTCAGGTGGCGTTGTCAAATAGGTGCTGTGATGTACCAGCTTTCCTGGCTTTGCCTCCAGAACATATCGGTTTGCCCAGTTCCGGGCCATGGCTGGCGGATTAAAGCTTTTGAAGCAAAAAGAGAACGGCCCACCTCGAAAGATGGACTGCTCTACATTTCGGACTTGTTCAGGGCCGTCAAACTGGTCAAGTTCCTCGAACCAACCAACGCCGATATACCCAAACGGCACTTTTATGGATTTCAGCTTGCCGGGGTCATCCAGTCCAAAGAACATGATTTTCTGCCCGGTTGGAATGTATGTGCATTCCATGGGGCTGACAGTGCATTTAAACCTTGCTGACAATCCAAGGGATGCAATGGCCCAGCAAATCTGTGCATACACCGAAGGTCGTAAGGTATTGCCGACCTTGCGCATGACCACTGCATGGCATTCCGGGTGCTTTAACAGCAGTAGAATGACCTCAACGGAAATATAACTGGATTTTGCACCACCGCGGCCGCCTTTTTCCACCAGCTCATTGATATCGCCGGATTTGACAGCATGGTGGGAATCCGTAAAGGCAGGGGAGATAACGTCAGACAGCTTATAGGTCGTCAATGATATGCACCCCGCTATCCTGCCCGCCTTGCCCCTCAGCGGCCTGTACAGTGTCCTTGATGTTCTTAAGCGCCGCCGTCACCTGTTGCAACCCCAGCCGGTCAATAGGCCCGGCCACGACTTCCTTGCTCTCATTCTCGACCACAACCTCCTTAGTCGGCTTCATGCCGTCATTATAGGTGACGGTCTTGGTCTTAACCTTGTTGGTCACGATATGGGTATCAAGCTGGGTTGCGGCTTCCTCCAGCTTCTCCAAGAGCGTGTCTGCCGCCGAAAGAATGCGTCCAATCCGATTGGCCTCTTTGGTGGATACAACCTCCGCTGTTTTTTGCTGTACTTTTGCTGTAATCCTGCTGTATTGTTTTTCGCGATCCTCTTTCCACTTTCCGTCGACCGCTTTCCGCGTTAAGGTGTTCACGGACACCCCGTATTTCTCCGCCAGTTTTCGGTAGCTAATAGACCCACTGACATATTCATTTCTAATTTTCAGCCAGTCGGCCATATCGCCACCTCTCTCACTCAAATCTATTCCACCACTCGGCCCCACCCTGCCTACGCTCACGCAATGTGATGGATAATACCCGCCCGAAGGCTACCAAAGAATTACATAAAGAAACCGGCCACCCGGAGGCAGTCGGTTTCTATTTTGTTATCCGCTTAGATTGTCACACGCGCCGTTATGTCAAACGATGAACGTATAAGACCGACGTGCGGTTTTCAGCGGATGGTGCTGGCTCGTGCGGTCACGTCTGACCGATTCCACCAGTAATGCAACCCGGCCAGCAAGGGCGGGTTGTTGAGGGCTTACCCCTTGAGGCACGATTTGACGAATCCTTACATGGTGCAAAGATGCGGTTCTGGGCCGCATAAGCCTATTGGCTGCTCTGCATATTGTGGGAGCCGCCGTATTTCAGACGGCTCCCTAACTTTTTCTATCTTACACTTTAGCA
>NZ_DALZCH010000056.1:0-21255 GCF_031978065.1 Oscillibacter sp. | reverse complement strand
AGCCCTGTGTCAGGCGGTCCAAAAGAATGGCGAGAATGACCACCGAGCCGCCGGCCATAAAGCCTCTGGAAATTCCCACCCGGTTGACGGCGATGAGCACCTCGTTGCCAAGCCCCCGCGCTCCGATCATGGAGCAGGTCACCACCATGGACATGGCCATCATCATGGTCTGGTTGATCCCCGCCATAATGGTTGGAAGGGCCTGCGGCATCTGGACCTTCAAAAGCATTTGCAGCTTTGTGGAGCCAAAGGAGCGCGCAGCCTCCACCACCTCGGCATTCACCTGCCGGATGCCAAGGCTGGTGAGGCGAATCACCGGCACCATGGCATAAATTACGGTGGCAATCACGGCGGAGGCAGAGCCCATGCCAAAGAAAATCACCGCCGGAATCAGATACACGAACACCGGCATGGTCTGCATCATGTCCAGCAGCGGCCGCGCCGTCCGGTTGGCCCGGTCGGAGCCGGAGAGAAGCACGCCGACAGGCAGCCCCAGTACCAACGCGATGATCACACCTGCCAGCACAATGGAAAGCGTCAGGTTCATCAGGTCCCACAATCCCAGCATTCCGATGACGCACAGCAAGACAGCGTATGTGATGCCGGAACGCAGGCTCTTATGCCCCTTCCAGCCAAGGAAAAACACCAGCGCAATTAAAACAAACCACGGAATATAACCTAAAATCCAGTTGATAGCCCCCACAAAGCCGGTCAACCCAGACTTGATTCCGTCAAAAAACGCGGAGTGTGAAGCGGCAAAGCCGCGTACAGCATTGTCTATGGCGTTTGTATCGATGCTGATTTTAAAGGGAAAATTAAATAACCAATCCATGCACCCTCCTTATCCAATGGCCGCATACAGCGTATCGGCCTGCTCCGCAGTGAGCCAGGTTTCAACCATGTCGCGGTGCTCATTTAAAAACCACTTTGCCGCCGTCTTATAATCCGCGCCGGTTTCCTCGATATAGGCAAGGGCCTCGCTGGTCAGCGCGGAGGTGGTGTGATACTTGGACAAAAACGCCACATACTCCGGGTCGCTGTCATAAAAATCGTTGCTGGTGCAAATGGTGACCCGCACAGGCGGGCACTGTGTCTTTCCCTCAAGGAACAGCTCCGGGTCATAGGGTTCATCCTCCAGCAGGACAAAGTCGTATTTACCCAGCAGCCAGGTCGGCTCCCAATAATAGGCCACCACCGGCTCTCCCCTGTCATACGCGGCGACCAGCACGGCGCTGGTGGCGGCGTCGGTGCCCGGCTCGATATAGTTATAGGTTTTGTCCAAGCCGTAGTACAAGTACTTCTGGTGGATAATCTGTGTAATTTCCCAGCCCGCGATTCCGCCGTAGATAATCCCCTTGGAAGAATCCTCGGGGTCCTTAAAGAGGGAAGCATAGTCCTTGAGGTCCGCCACGGTCTTCAGGTTCGGCGCCATGGGCTCAATGCCCCGTTCCGGGTCCCCCTCGATGACATAGCGCGGCACATACAGCCCCTGAGCATTGTCGTCGAAGTTTACGCCCACCTCTTTGAGCGCACCCGCCTCAATATCGGCATTATAGTCCGGAAGGTTATCAGACCACACCTCCATGTGTACGTCGATCTCCCCCTTCTTCACCGCCTCATGGGTGATGGGTGTGCTGCCGGAAACCTCCGTCCACTGATAGCCAAACACCGTCTCGGCCACCGTTCCCGCCACGGCATTGTGGAACAGGATGGAATCCCAGCCAACATCGGCAAAGCGCAGCGTTTTCGTCTTCTTCTGCTCCCCTGCTCCGCAGCCAACAAGGCTGCCAGCCAATACAATCATTGCCAAAAGCAATCCTGTAATCCGGATCGTTTTCTTCATAAACTATCTGACTCCTTTCTTGTACGTCACAATACTGACATTGCATATTATATCAACAAGTTGTCACTTTGTCAAACTGACATCTTAATTTTTGTATAAGTTGCCGGAAAAATAATGGTATTTTCTGGGGAATTTTTTCTTAAAATTGTAATGCTGCCAGACAATTTAAGATGCGAGGCGGAATTTATTATTTCACCGTCTCTCCGATTATACAGAAGGAGCAATTTATTTTGACGAAATCTAAACTTTGTGATAGACTGGCAATATTGCGGCACAATAAATATTATAACGGAATTACGGTGAAATCATTATGGCAAGAAGCAAGGGAATTACTCTGCCTGTTTATCGAAAAATTGCGGTTACCATCGCTCAGGATATTGTGGGCGGCAAATATGTGGAGGGACAGAAGCTGTCCGGGCGCACAGTGCTCTCCTCCCAGTACGGAGTTTCTCCAGAGACAATTCGCAAGGCGGTTCATCTTTTGGAGGATGTGGAGATTCTCGACATTAAGAAAAACAGCGGCGTGTGGATTCTCTCTTCGCAAAAGGCCGCGGAGTTCATTCAGGAAAGCCGGGAGCTGCAAAGCGCCGCCGACGTGAAGGGCGAGCTGCTATCCTGGATGGAGCGCCAGATTGCCGAAACCTCCGTCGCCATGGAAAAGCTGCTGTTTGTCCTTAATACGGCGGGCCGTGCAGCGAAAAACACGCCCTTTGTGCCTTACGAGATTGCTGTGCCTGCCAATTCTCAGGTTGCGGGCAAGAGCATCAGCGGCCTGAACTTCTGGCATAAAACTGGCGCCACCATCATTGCCATCGAGCGGGGCGAGCAGATTATCCTCTCCCCCGGTCCTTATTCTTCCCTGCTGAGCGGAGATATTCTCTATATTGTGGGAGACGAACGAACACTTCTCTCCGCCATTCATTTTGTAACCTCCGCAAACGACGGATAATTGCCTCTTTTTTTAAAAAAGCGGCGGCCTTTCTTGGCTGATTTTTTGATTAGGACAACACAAACGGAGTGGAGGCCAAATGGCCTCCACTCCGTTTGCGCGCCGCTTTTGGCGGCAATTATTTCAATTTCTCTCGGCGGTTTATTTTTCAGTTTCCTCCGAGTGGGGAATTCCCTTTTCCGCCCCGGCCTGCACCATTTCCATAAACGCGCCCGCCGCCGCCGTGGGGGCCACGTCCACCAATGTGCACATCTCCACGCTGCGGGCAGGGATGGTGAAGTCGGTTTTTAAAAGCCGAATCTCTCCCGCGCTCAGCGCATCCTGCACAAATTCCAGCGTCACACCCGCCACGCCCAGACCGATTTTTGCCAGCGTCACCAGAAGGCTTCGGGAGCTCAGCTCGATTTCCGGAGTCAGCGTCACGCCGCAGCGGAGAAAATCCTGCTCCAAAAAGCCACGGGAGCTGGCCTTGCGCTCCAGCAAAATCAGGGGAAACGCCGCAATTTCCTCCCGCGTGTAAACGTGGTCGAAATCGCAGCCGTAGCCGCCGCCCGCCACAAACACGCTGTGGGTGGAAAAGCAGGGCCACGCCTCCAGCCGCTCCCACTCCGCCGGGGTGGATGCAAACGCGATGTCCACGGAGCCGGAGCGCAGCAGACTCAAAACCTTGGCGCTCCGTCCGCTGATAATTTTCAGTCGGATACCGGGGTGAAGCCGGTGAAACGACTCCAGATAAGGGGTCAAAAACTGGCCCGTCACGGTGTCGCTGGCGCCGATCACCAACGTGCCCAGCATGAGCTGCTGGGCCTGAGAAAGCTTGTCCTCCCCCGTGGCCAAAAGCCCCAGCGCAGAACGAACATAGTCATACAGCAGTTGCCCCTCCCCTGTTAGGGAAACGCCCCGGGGGCTGCGGGAAAACAGCCGCGCCTGCAAGGCCGTTTCCAACTGCTTGACGGACTGGCTTACCGCCGACTGGGAAATATAGAGATTTTTTGCGGCCACCGAGATGTTCCCCGCCTCGGCCACCTCCTTGAATACCCGATACAGCTCCAGCTTCACCGACATGACGCCTCCTCCTTTGCGTTTGGGACTTTTTTGAGACTGCGCTTGATTTTATGCCTTCCGCCCCGGCGGCCCGTCCTTCCGGAAGCAAACCCGGGCTTTTTCGGTTTCCTGCCTGTTGAATTGTTATCATTATAAGGACTGCTGATGGTAATTGTAAATACAATATTTGTTAATTTTTTCGGAAAAGCGTTTTAAAGGCATAATTTCGGTCCAATGCCCGCAAAAAAAGGGGCCCGCCTGATGGCGGGTCTCTTGTCTTCTAATTCCTGTCGATGTGAGCCTGAATGCGCTGAATCATCATTTCCAGCGCCACCAGATTGCGTCCGCCGCCCAACACAATGATGTCGGCGTACTTCCGAAAAGGCTCCACATACCGCTCGTGCATGGGCTTCACGGTGGTGAGATACTGCTTGACGACGGACTGGAGACTTCTTCCCCGGTCCTCCACGTCCCGCAGAGCGCGGCGCAGGATGCGCTCGTCCGCGTCCGTCTCCACGAAAATTTTAATGTCGAACATCTCCCGCAGGATGGGATTCTGAAAAATCAAAAATCCCTCCACAATGATGACCTTGGCGGGAAAAATTGTCACCGTTTGCTCGGTGCGGTTAAAGTCCGTAAAGGAATACACGGGACACGCAATGGGTTCCCCCCGTTTCAGCGCCCGCAGGTGTTCAATCAGAAGGTCGGTGTCAAAGGCGCTGGGGTGGTCGTAATTCTGGCGTGTCCGCTCCTCTAAGGAGACGCCCTCCTGCAACTTGTAATAGCTGTCGTGGCCCACCACAGTCACATCGTCCCCAAAATGCTCCTTCAGCCGCCGGGTCAGGGTTGTCTTGCCGGAGCCGGTCCCCCCCGCCACGCCGATTAAAATAATATCCATCGGGCTTTCCCCCCTCTCCGCGGGGGCATGCGCCGCCCGCCATCGGTAATTCCCCGCGAGGAAAATAGGGAAGAACCTCAGAATATTATAGAGACGGTGACCCCCAAATGCAAGTGAAAACCACGGAAAAAAACGGAATTCCGCAAAATTCGTCTTCATGGCCTTGACTGTGCAGGAAAAACCCGATATTATGTCAAGTGATCATAAAAACACCCACCGCTCCGAAGGAGGATATTCATGGCCATGAAACGCTGCCCCGATTGCGGGGAAAAGTATTCCGATACATATAAGTGCTGTCCCTTCTGTGAGGAGGAGGCTGCGCTTTCAGAGGAGCGTCCCTTCCGCCGAAAGGGTACGCGGCGCTCCGCCTGCCGGAAGGAGCCAAGCATTTTGACCCCCGTTCTGGTTGTGGTAATTCTTGTGCTGGCGGTGACGCTGGGCTGGCTGTTCTTCGGCGACAGCATCAAGGAAAAGCTGGGCGGCGGCACAGAACCGGGCGTCTCCTCCTCCCAAGTCGATCCATCTCAAAGCGGCGGTTCCTCCGGAGATACTAGTCTGCCGGGGATCGGAGATTCCTCCGGAGATTCTTCTTCCTCTGCCGGTGAAGATCCGGGAAGCGTGATAGAGCCGGGAAGCGGAACGAAAACGGACCCCTCCGGGCTGACGGTGGAGCAGGTGGCGGCTCTGCCCGACACTCTGACCCTCTCCAAGACGGACTTTACCCTCCCTGTTGGGGACCCGGCAGTGAAGCTGACCGTTTCCGGCGGCAGCGGGAGTTATACCTGGTACAGCGAGGACGACGGAATTGCCTCCGTGGACGAAAACGGCACAGTGACGGCCATTTCTGCCGGAATCATCAATATTTACGCCACCGACGGCACCGGAAAGGGCCTTTGCATCGTGCGGGTGCGCGCAGGCTCCGGTTCTTCCGGCAGCTCCGGAAACACCGTCACACCCTCCGGCGGCGACGTGAAGCTGAACCGGGAGGACTTCACCTTGGGCATAGGTGAGAGCTTCCAGCTCAAGAACACCGGAATCACCACCGCCCAGACCTGGTCCAGCAGCAACCCCGGCGTGGCCACTGTCAACGGCAGCGGGATGGTCACCGGCGTGTCCGGCGGTATGGCGACTGTCACCATGTCCTACGACGGGAACAGCCTGACCTGCATCGTCCGGGTAAAATAACAACGGATTCATTTTATAAAAAGCGCTCTCCGAAGTCTCGAAGCCTCGGAGAGCGCTTTTTATCGCACCGGCAACGCCGGGACATCAGATTTCTGTCCCTCATGCGGAAATTCGGGCCTCGTTTTATCCAGCCTGCAAAGCGTTGCAATTTTATTGGGATAGGGGTATACTATTTTCCAGTAAACGCGCCAAAAACTGATAAGAAAAACGGAGGATTTGTCCATGCCCGAAAAGCTGATTGATCGAACCTGCCGGGAGTTTACCTCCCTCCTCGCGGCCAAAGTCCCTGTTCCCGGCGGCGGCGGCGCATCCGCTCTGGTGGGCGCGCTGGGCTCCGCTTTGGGCTCCATGGCGGGGAACATGACTCTGGGGAGGAAAAAATACGCCGCCGTGGAGGAGGACCTCCGCGTCCTGCTTGAAAAAGGAGCAGAAATTCAAACGCGCCTTCTGGAGCTGGTGGACGCAGACGCAGCGGCCTTTGAACCTCTGTCCCGCGCTTATTCCATCCCCAAAGACGACCCCACCCATGACGCAGTTTTGGAAGAGGCCACCAAGCGAGCCTGCGCCGCGCCCATGGAAACGCTGGAGCAGTGCGCCAAGGCCGTGGAGCTGCTGGAGGGTCTGCTGGAAAAGAGCAGCGTGATGCTGATTTCCGACGTGGGTTGCGGAGCGATCTGCTGTCGGGCAGCCATGGAATGCGCCGCGCTGAATGTGTTTATCAACACGAAGACCATGAACAACCGCGTAACGGCGACAGCGCTGGAGCACCGGACCGACGCGCTGCTGCAAGAATACGGCGCGCGGGCCACCGCCGTGGCGGACGCGGTGCGGGTCCAGCTTCGGGGAAAGTGAGAGGAGAGCGCGTATGGCAAGGATTTTAAGCGGAAAAGAAGTGGCGGAGGCATTGAGCCTTCGTCTTGTGGAGAGGGTGCAAACACTTGAAGAAAAGGGCGTGAAGCCCACGCTGGCCATTCTGCGGGTTGGCGAGCGCCCCGACGATCTGGCCTATGAGCGGGGTGCGGTGAAGCGCTGCGAAAAGCTTGGCGTGGCGGTCAAAAAGCTGACCCTTTCCGCCGACTGCACCCAGACGGAGCTGATGGAGGCCATCCAAAGTGTCAACGGGGCTGCGGACATCCACGGCCTTTTGATGCTGCGCCCCCTGCCCAAAACACTGAACGAGCAGGCAGCCTGTGAAGCCCTGTTTCCCGAAAAGGACGTGGACTGCATCACCGGCGGGTCCCTTGCCCGGGTATTCACCGGTAAGGGCGCGGGCTATCCCCCCTGCACCGCGCAGGCTTGTATGGAGCTTTTGGATTATTACGGCTGTGATTTGGACGGGAAGCGCGTGACGGTGGTTGGTCGCAGCCTTGTCATTGGAAAGCCTGTGGCCATGCTGCTGCTGGCCCGAAACGCCACCGTCACCACCTGCCACACCCACACGAAAGACTTGGCGGAGGAGTGCCGCCGGGCGGAGGTTTTGATTGTGGCCGCCGGAAAAGCCGAGGCGGTGGACGGTGCGTGCGTGGCCCCGGGGCAGACCGTGATCGACGTGGGAATCCATGTAGACGCCGATGGCACCATGCACGGCGATGCGGACTTTACAAGTGTTGAGCCGGTGGTCGCCGCCATCACGCCGGTTCCCGGCGGCGTGGGCACGGTGACCTCCACCGTGCTGGCCGGGCACGTTATCGACGCGGCGGCCAAGGCCGCAGGCGTGAAGTGGGACGACTGAGCAAGTCTCTGCCTCCCTCATCGGAAGAAGCGCAAGCAGCCATACAAAAAAGGTCCGCTCCATTGTGGGCGGCGCATAAGGCTGTTTTCAAAGGCGGCAGGCATGATGTTTTTTCATAGTTGCCTCCTTTCTTTTTTGAGGAGGTCGGGGCACTTCCCGATAAGCTTGTCATACAGTGACGTATTTTGCCATAGCCATATTGTGATTGCGACAGTCATTTATCGCTGTTATAATAGAAATATAGAAATAGGGTTGATGCTTTATATAATCTTGCTAAAAAGGCTTATATTCATTGATGCAACCGGAATTCTACCTAAAGTTGCGTGTATGTTGGTCGTGTCATGTAACCGCTTTTGTTAAAATGGAGCCAACATAAGAGGAGGAATACTCAATGAATATTAGCTTTTCGTTTTTGCTTGGAGGTTTCGTAATCTATCTCACTATTGCGGCAGTTGTCATTGTCCTTGTTATACTGGTAATTAAGGCGCTTCAGAAGTATATCCGTTCTGACAGCGTGCGGAAAGAAAAAGGAAGGGTAACAAGGTCGCTTGGTGAAGCACTGAAGGCAAACCGTACCCGCTGCAAAATGACACAGGAATTTGTTGCGGAAAGTATCGGCGTCAGTCGGCAAGCCGTATCAAAATGGGAAAGCGGTACTTCTGATCCAAGCACTTCAAATCTTCTGGCTCTTGCAAATTTGTACGGTATCTCAGCGGAAGATTTGCTAAAGGAAGTTGAATAACTTGGCATTCACATAATGATTATAACACAAAATGAGGGCATCACCGTGGATAAAACGGTGATGCCCTCAAACAGCCTTATCGAAGTGATACGATGGTCCGACCTTTTATTTATACCCGGTTTTTCATCCGCTCCTTGACCTCCCGGCCAAAGGGGGAATCCGCAAGACCGCCCAGCGCCGTCTCACGAAACTCTTCGGACATTTTGCGGCCCACCGCGCCCATGCAGTCGATCACCTGATCCACAGGAACCCGGCTCTCCACCCCCGCAAGGGCCATGTCCGCGCAGCTCACGGCGTTGACCGCGCCCACCACGTTCCGCTTTACGCAGGGGACCTCCACAAGGCCCGCCACGGGGTCGCACACAAGGCCCAAAAGGTTTTTCAGCGCCATGGCCACCGCATGGCCGATTTGCTGGCAGGAGCCGCCCCGCAAAGCCGTCAGCGTACCCGCCGCCATGGCGGAGGCCGTTCCGATTTCTGCCTGACAGCCGCCGGAGGCCCCGGAAATACAGGCCCGGCTGCCCACCACCGCGCCGATGCCTGCCGCCACATACAACCCGCGGACAGCGGCGTCCTCGTCGATGTCGCCTCGGTGGTAGAGGGGAATCAGCACCGCAGGCAACACGCCGCTGGCGCCCGCTGTGGGCGCCGCCACGATCCGGCGCATACAGGCGTTGGACTCGCCCGTACAAAGCGCGGAGGCAATCACCGCCGAGAGATAAGGCCCCGAAAGGGTGTTCATCTCCGCCGCGTAGTTGCGCATCTTCTTTCCGTCACCGCCCACCAGTCCGCTGGCGGAGAGGCGGTCGCCTCGGTAGGTGTCCACCGCCTCCAGCATGGCCCGCCACGCAATCCGCATTTTTTCCATGGACGCCTCTGCCGTCACGCTCCGCTCCTCCATGTCGGTGTCCAGCACCACCTCCCAAAACTCCCTGCCGCCCGCTTCGGCGGTGTCAAAAATCTCCTGCATGGAATCCAGTGCCATTACGCATCCTCCCTCTCATAATACGTCACGCCGGTCACATCCTCAAGCTCGCCGATCAGCGTCCGCACCTTGGGGGACACCTTTTCGTCCGTCTCAATCACCATCAGCACGCTGCCGCCCCGCTTTGCCCGCCAAAGGTTCATGTTGGCGATGTTCACGTTTCCGTGCTCCAGAATCCATGTCACCTCCGCCAGCTTCCCCGGCACGTCGATGGAACGGATAACCAGCGTGTTGAAAATGCCGGTGAAATTCACATGGATGCCATCCAGCGCGTCCACCCGGATGCGTCCGCCGCCGGTGGATGCGGCCTGAAGCTCCAGCGTCCCCCCGTTTCCGTCGGAGACGCGGAGCACCGCCGTGTTGGGATGGGCCTCCTTCAACTCAACCTTGTGGAAAGATACCTCCAGCCCCTCTTTTTCCGCCAGCTCAAGGCTGCGGGGAATCCGCAGATCGTCCGGCCGCATCCCCAGAAGCCCTGCCACCAGCGCCCGGTCCGTGCCGTGTCCCGGCCCCGTCTCCGCAAAAGAGCCGTGCAGTCCGATATTTGCCGTTTTCGGCTCGCCGCCCAGCAGCGACCGGGCCATGTTGCCAATCCGCACCGCCCCCGCCGTGTGAGAGCTGGACGGCCCCACCATAATGGGACCCAGGATATCAAAAATATCCAGCATAAGGCCCCCCCTTCCCTGTTTCAAAACTTTCTTTCAGCTTACTACAAATTTTATGAGGTTTCAAGTTGATTTTTTTGATACTTCTGTTAGAATAGTCGTAAAAAACGATGCAACCTGTTTTAATGTTGAAAGGAGCTGCGCCATGTCCTCTCTGCTGATTAAAAATCTGTCCGCCGTGGTGACCTGCGATGACGATGACCGGATTTTGAGAAACATCGATCTCTACTGTGAAAACGGCGTTTTGCGTGCCATGGGAACAGCGCTGCCCCAGTCTGCCGACGAGGTTTTGGACGGTTCTCATTTCTGGTGCTACCCGGGGCTTGTGAACACCCACCACCACCTGTACCAGACCTTTTCGAGAAACCTGCCCCAGGTGCAGAATCTGGAGCTGTTCGACTGGCTCACCGCCCTGTATGAAATCTGGAAGGGACTGGACGGCGAAGCGATCCGCCTCAGCACCCTGACGGGCTGCGGCGAGCTTTTGAAGCACGGCTGCACCACCGTGTTTGACCATCACTATGTCTTTCCCTCCGGAGCGGGCGATCTGATGGGCGTGCAGTTTGCGGCGGCGGCGGAGCTTGGCGTGCGGTTCCACACCTCCCGAGGCAGCATGGACCTGTCCAAAAAGGACGGGGGCCTTCCGCCGGACAGCGTGGTGCAGGCGGTGGACGAAATCATGCGCGACTCCGCCCGGTGCATCGAGGCATATCACGACGCATCCTTTGGCTCCATGCGTCAGGTGGCGCTGGCCCCCTGCTCGCCCTTCTCCGTCTCGCCGGAGCTGCTGCGCCAGAGCGCTGTGCTGGCCCGGCAGTATGGCGTGCGGCTGCACACCCATCTGGCGGAAACAAAGGACGAGGAGCGCTATACCTTAGAGCGTTTCCAAATGCGTCCCCTTGAATACATGGCCTCCCTCGGCTGGACGGGACCAGACGTGTGGTATGCCCACGGCATCCATTTTAACACGGAGGAACTGCAAGAGCTTGCCCGCACCGGCACGGGCGTGGCCCACTGCCCCATTTCCAACATGAAGCTCAGCTCCGGCATTGCCCGGATTCCCGAGATGATGAAGCTGGGTGTTCCGGTGGGCCTTGCGGTGGATGGCTCCGCCAGCAACGACGGCTCGTCTTTGATGGAGGAGCTGCGGGTGGCATTTTTGCTCCACCGGCTCAACTCCAGTGCCGCCGCCCCCTCGGGGTATGAGATTTTGAAGCTGGCCACCCGGGGCAGCGCCCGCCTGCTGGGAAGAGAGGATATCGGCTCTCTGGCGGTTGGCAACTGCGCGGACTTCTTTTTGGTGGACTCCCGCCGTCTGGAACTGGTGGGCGGCGAATACGACCCCGCCGCTGTCCTCGCCACCATGGGCCTGCGCGGCCCTGTGGACACGACGGTGGTGGGCGGAAAAATTGTGGTCCGGGATGGTCGGCTGGTCACTGTGGACGAGGATGCCGTGGCGGCCGAGGCCCGGCGGGTCTGCGGGGAATATCTGGCCCGGGCGTAATGCGATGAAAAAGGCGCTCCCCCCGCTTTTGGAGGAGCGCCTGCCTTTAAAGTGTATCCCTGTACCTGTCCATAATTTTGGCAAACAGCTCACCGGTGCTGGGGGGTGTGTAGGTGATGGCGTTGGCCCCGGCCCGGATGGTCTTGAGGACCGTTTCGTCCGTAGGCCCGCCGGTTGCGATGATGGGCACCTCGGGAAACTGATTTCGGATGTGGGCCACGATCTCCGGGGTTCTGGCCGCGCCGGACACGTTGAGGAAATCGGCCCCCGCATCCATGCGGGCGCGGATGTCCGTTTGCTCGGACACCACGGTGATAATCACCGGAATGTCCACCTCTTCCTTGATCTGGCGAATGATGGCGTTGTCCGTAGGCGCGTTCAGCACCACACCGTAGGCTCCCTGATGCTCCGCCTGAATTGCCAGACGGACGGCCCGGGCTCCTGTTGTGATGCCGCCGCCCACTCCCACGAACACCGGCACATCCGACACGCTGATAATGGCCTGAGAAATCACCGGCTGGGGCGTAAAGGGATAGACGGCGATGATGGCGTCGGCGTTGATATTTTTAACAATGGCCACGTCTGTGGAAAAGGCCAGAGACTTGATGCGCCGGCCAAAAATGCGGATGCCGCCGCACTCGCTGACGCACTGAGGAAGCGCCAGCGTGTGACTGCGCAACGTCCCGGTATAGGTAGGCATGTGTTTGGGCATGGATGACCTCCTTTTGCGATACAATCAAAAAACTAATATTATGGTATGTATTTTATCACTTTACCGCCGTAAACGCAAGTAAAAGCGCTGTAAAGGGTCCGTCCTCATGCCGGAGCGTCAGGTATGGAGCAAGCGCCGCAGCCCGGGACCGTCAGATGCGGCACACACCGCCCACCGGAACTGACAGCCCTTGCGAGACAATCGCCGTCGGGTATACGGCCCGCGGTTCGACTGGAAAAAATATGCAGAAAACTGCAAAAGGAGGCACCTTTATGGACCGTTTTTCCATTCTTGTGGGAGATATTACCCAATCAAACGCAGAGGCCATTGTCAACGCCGCCAACGAGTCGCTTCTTGGCGGCAGCGGTGTGGACGGTGCTATTCACGCCGCTGCCGGCCCGGAGCTTTTGGAGGAGTGCCGCACGCTTGGCGGCTGCCCCACGGGGCAGGCGAAATTGACAAAGGGCTATCGGCTGAAGGCCCGGTATGTGCTCCACACGCCCGGCCCCGTGTGGCAAGGCGGGCAATCTGGTGAGGCGGAGCAGCTTGCCTCCTGCTACCGTTCCTGTCTGTATCTTGCCAAGGAGCATCGCATTCAATCTGTGGATTTCCCCTGTATTTCCACCGGGGTTTTCGGCTATCCGGCGGCGCAGGCCGCTGCGGTGGCCCTGCGGACGATCATGGATTTTCTTTACGAACATGAAACGCCCCGCAGCGTGCGGATTATCTGCCACACGGAAGAAACCGCAAAAATCTGGCGGCAGACCTACAATTTTTGGTACGCCGGAACCAAGGCGGAACGGCTGTGATTTCCACGCGTCGCGCCGCATCTGTGACGGTAGCTGAAAAGCACCCTCTTCCCGTGGGAAGAGGGTGCTCTCTATTGCTGAATGGTCGTCTCAGGAATGCGTGCCTCCGCATGAAACCGGCTCTGCAACGGTTGGTTACGCCGTGGCTTATGCGTCAAACACGCCCAGAATCACGATGCCCACAATGACTGTGGCAATCGCCGCGTAGTGCCGCACGGAGAGCTTTTCTTT
Source organism: Oscillibacter sp. (assembly GCF_031978065.1). GTDB lineage: Bacteria > Bacillota > Clostridia > Oscillospirales > Oscillospiraceae > Oscillibacter. The sequence continues at coordinate 7,956 of NZ_DALZCH010000056.1, read as the reverse complement.
CAGGAAAATGCGGCTCCACACCACGGAAGCCACGCAGTAAGCCGAGATGATGGGCGCAGCCATCATCACATGCTCCTCATCTCCGATGGCGTAGATATAGGCAAACTGGCCCGCCGTCTCGCACAGGGCGCCCACGTATTTGGGCGCTTCCTGCTTGGGAACCAGTGGCTGCTTTTTCACCAGCACCACGTAGATAAAGCACGCCACCGCGCAGACAAAAAACGTCAGCTCATAGGCAACATTGGCAGAGTCTTCGTTCAGCGTGCGCAGCACCAGAGAATCCGCAAAGGTCCCCAGCGCGTCCAGCAGGCAGTAGAGAATTGGCAGCACCAAGGCCAGCGCGGACTTTGCGTATTTGTAATTGGACGCCTCCTGCCGCAGGGCGCGCAGATCCGCGTCCTCGTGGGTCTCCACAACGCCAAGGCCCACCACGCCCGCGCACACCAGCGCCACGGCGGCAAGCTGCCAGCCGTTCATGTCGCCTGCGCCGCCGGTGACCAGAATCAGCACCGCCACAAGCGCCCCGGAGGAATTACAAATAGGCGAGGAAATCGACAGCTCAATGTACCGCAGGCCCACATAGCCAATGGTCATAGACAGAATATACAGCGCGGAAACAGGCAGGTACGTCAGCAGGATAGAAACGGAAATCTCCGCCCCGCCGATAAAAACCTCATAGGCGGCGTGAAGGCCCATCACAAGGCCCACGGCCATCACCATTTTAAGGTGCGCATATTTGTCCTGATCGCGGCAGCCGATTTTAGAAAAAAGGTCCGACCCGCTCCAGCAGAGCAGAGTAATCATAGAAAGCCAAAACCACATATAGATAAATCTCCTATATTAAAATTTTTTGAGGTTTATCGGTTTTGGACCGGAGGCGGCCTCCTCCTAAAAAAGTGATTGGGTGTAGACATTTTACAGCCTCACAATACCGGCCTCGACCAGCTTTTGCAGGCTCATGAGGATGCCAAGCTTTGCGTGATACCACGTCAAGCCGCCCTGAAAATATACGGCGTAAGGCTCCCGAATCGGCCCGTCGGCGGATAACTCGATGGAGCTCCCCTGCACAAACGCGCCCGCCGCCATAATCACATCGGAATCGTAGCCCGGCATGGCCCACGGCTCCGGAGTGACGTAGCTGTCCACGGGGGCAGCGGACTGGATGCCCTTGCAGAAGGCTACCATGGCCTCGCGGCTTCCCAATGTGACCGCCTGAATGATGTCGTGGCGGTCCTCGGCCCCGCCGGGGACACAGACAAAGCCCAGCTTTTCATAGATGTTGGCGGCAAAAATCGCGCCCTTCAACGCACCGGACACCACCGTGGGCGACAAGAACAGGCCCTGATACAGCGCGGGCATCAGGCCCAGATTTGCGCCCACTTCCTGCCCCAGTCCTGGGGCGGAGAGCCGGTAGGCGCACCGTTCCACGCATTCCTTCGTGCCGCAGATATATCCGCCCACGGGCGCAAGACCGCCACCGGGGTTTTTGATGAGACTGCCCACCACCATGTCCGCCCCCACGTCGGAGGGCTCTTCCAGCTCCACAAACTCGCCATAGCAGTTGTCCACCATGCATTTCACGTCCGATTTCACGGACTTGCAAAAGGCAATCAGCTCTCCGATCTGGGGGACGGAAAAGCTGGGACGGGTGGCGTAGCCCTTGGAACGCTGAATGGTAATCAGCTTTGTCCGGTCATTGATTGCGGCCCGGATAGCGTCGTAATCAAAGCTTCCGTCCTCTTTTAAATCAGCCTGCGCATAGGTCACGCCGTATTCCTTTAACGAGCACTTGCTCTCCCGGATACCGATGACCTCCTCCAGCGTGTCGTAGGGCGCGCCCACGGGGGAAAGCAACTCGTCCCCCGGCAAGAGGTTGGCGGACAATGCCACCGCCAGCGCGTGGGTTCCACAGGTAATCTGCGGGCGCACCAGCGCCGCCTCGGTGTGAAACACGTCAGCATATATCCGCTCCAGATTGTCCCGGCCCTCGTCGTTGTAGCCGTAGCCCGTGGTAGCGGCGAAATGGGCGGCGCTGACTCTGTTTTTCTGCATGGCCAGCAGCACCTTGCCCTGATTATACTCTGCCGCCGCGTCTATCTCCGCAAACCGCTCCCGCAGGGCGGTCAGCACGGCCTCTCCAATTTCATACACGGCCCGGCTCACGCCTAGGGCCTCATACATATTCTGATTGTTCAAGCTCTTCAATTCCTTTGCCGCTTTTGAATTCGCCGGGGATAACCGGCGGAGGTCGGCGGCTTCCTTACTTTAGCACACTCGCCAAAAAAACGCAAGAAAAAGGCTGTCTCCTCTTTCCCCCGACTCTTCGTCGGAGACTGTCTGTGAAATTATGAAAACTCTTTTGTGCAAATTGGAAAATTAGGGAAATTTTCCAAAAAGCTGATGACAAACAAAAGCTCGCCTGTTATAATAAAAATTACTATTTAATTGATTAATCAGGCATCTGTAAAGCAGATCAGGTAAGCATTCTAGAAACGGGGGCGCAGGATATTGGGACAACCTTCGACTGAGTATCAGAGCGCGGGACAAACGCCCGGAGACATTTGCGGCATCTGGATGAAGCTTCACCTGCTGATTATGTCCGCCGCTGTTTTTATCGCCGTGGTGCTGGAGTGTCTGGTTCTTTTTGCGGCCGACTTTTTCCGGCTTCCCATTGCATCTGCCGAGCGGTATCTGCTCCGGTTTATCGTACTGCCTTTGCTTGTCAACCTTGTGCTGCTGGGCGCCGCTCTGCTGGCCCGGCGCAGCAAAAAGCTGAACGAGGATGCCCGCATCGCTGTAATTTCCCTCTGCGGGGCAGGCATTGGCCTTGTGCTTTACACGGTGCACCGTTTCTTCCCCGCAATGGATATGGCTCTGATGCTACCGGTGATCCTGACCATTCTGTACGGGCGGATTCGTCTAACCGCGCTGGTGGGCGTGCTTTGCATCGCGGGAAAGGTCGTCTCCGACCTTTTCCTGAGTTGGTTTGCCGACGTCCCCCCCTTCCGCCTCAGCGGACCGGAGGTTTTGAATCAGTTGATTTCCCTCTCCGTACTGGCCACCTGCTGTCTGATTTCCAGTCTTCTGGTTCGGCTCTGCCGGCGACAGATTGACTTCAGCGTCAACGCGGTTTTGGAACAGCATCGGCTGCGGGAAAAAACGAGAACCGACAGCCTTACCGGCGTTGGAAACCGGAGAGCCCTGCAAATCGCTCTGTCCGAAATCACACGTAAGAGCCATTCTCAATGGTTTTTTGCCATGATGGACGTGGACCAATTCAAAAACGTGAACGACAAGCTGGGGCATATACGGGGCGATTCCTATTTGCAGTCCTTGGGGCGGATTCTTCAGCGCTATGAAGACGATACTTTTTGCTCCTTCCGCTTTGGCGGCGATGAGTTTTGCGCCATCCTTCAGACCCGTAACTTAGAAGAAGCGGCTTCTCTGTGTCATCGGATTCAGTCCGACTTTATTCAGGTTGTGGAGGCGGACGCGGGACCCATTCCCTCCGGCATCAGCATTGGCCTGACGGCGTGCGACCCCGGCGAAGACCCGCAAGCCCTTATGAACCGGGCCGACGCGGCGCTTTATCGCGCCAAGCGCGTGCAGCGGGGCGGCGTTTCTCTGTGGGGACCAGAGCTGGAACGGGCAGAATAAGCCTGCGGGACTTTCCCTGAAAAAAAGCCTTTAAAACCGGGCTTTTCGGTTTGGGCATATCAAAAGACAAACAAGCGCCGCCCGCATTGCGGGCGGCGCTTGTTTGATTGATGCTTTCTCCAGACTTAACGACCCGCAGCTTTCTTTTCCAGCGCCGGTTCCACTCTCCCTTCCGCCTCTGTCTCAGGTGCCAGCCCGATCTCCGGCTCCCGCATCAAATCCGCGTCGAGTTCCAACGTAGGTTGCAGATCCGGAGCCGATTTCTCCTCGTCGGCGCCACTCTCCAGCCGCTCCCGGCCCACCGCCAGCATCAGCTTGATCCGGTTTTCCTGGTTTACCCGGGTGGCACTGGGATCGTAGTCGATGGGGGTAATATTGGCCTGAGGGTACAGCTCCCGGATTTTGTTCACCATGCCCTTGCCGCAGATATGGTTGGGCAAGCAGCCGAAAGGCTGCGCACAGACGATATTTTCGTATCCCGCGCGCACCAGCTCAATCATCTCGGCGGTGAGAAGCCAGCCCTCGCCCATTTTGTTGCCAAGACCGATGACGCCCTCGGCAAGCTTCCTAAGCTCCTTGAAGGGCAGCGGCGCGTGATATCCGTTTTTCTCCAGCGCCTTGCGCATCACCCGCTCCGTCCCGGCAAGATACCCCAGAACCACATCAGAAATGTGCTTTTCAAAAAAGCTTCCGCCATACAGCCGCGCCGTTTCTGAGGGGTTGTAGGCGCAGTACTGCACAAAGCCCATCAGCCCCGGCAGGTTCACTTCACAGTCCTGAGATTCCAGAAACTTCTCCAAATCGTTGTTGCCAAGAGGGGAGTATTTCACGTAGATCTCCCCCACCACGCCCACCTTCACCTTGGGTGTGCGGCGGACGGAGATGGTGGCAAAGTCGGCGGCAATTTTCGGCATCAGGGCGCGGACCTCTCGATTGGTATAGCCCTTCCCCGCCCGGATGCTCTCGCAGATGTGCGTCAGCCATTTTTCAAGCATCGCGTCCCCGTCGCCTCTGTTCAGCTCATAGGGAACGGTCTGGGCCCGAAGGGTCGCCAGCAAATCCCCATAGTAGATGGCCGCCATCAACTGGCGCATCAAAAGCAGTGTCATGGGGAAGCCGGAGTCTTTTTCAAGGCCTGAGAAGTTCAGACTTGCCACGGGTACCTGCCCGTAGCCCGCCCGCTCCAGCGCCTTGCGCAGCAGGTGAATATAGTTGGATGCACGGCAGCCCCCGCCGGTCTGTGTGATGATGAGGGCCGTGTGGTCCAAATCGTATTTTCCGGAATCCAGCGCGTCCAAAAACTGGCCGATGACCAGCAGCGCGGGATAGCAGGTATCGTTGTGGACGTATTTCAGCCCGTTCTCCGCCACCTGAGAACCACAATTGCCCAAAAGCTCACAGGTATAGCCCTGATTCTCCATGGCCGCGGCCAGAATCCGGAACTGAATGGGAGCCATGCTGGGAATCAGTATCTTATGTGTCTTTTTCATTTCCGGGGTAAATTTCGGATAATTCATCTCCATGGCTCAGTCCTCCTTCCGCGCGGCGTACAGCCGTCGGTCTTCCTGTTCCTCCAATGCGGCAAACAGGCTCCGCAGGCGGATACGTACCGCGCCCAAATTCGTAATTTCGTCAATTTTTAGCTGGGTATAAAGCTTTCCGCCCTCCTGCAAAATTTCCCGCGTCTCGTCAGATGTGATGGCGTCTACGCCGCAGCCGAAGGACACCAACTGCACCAGCTCCATATCGCTGCTTTGTGTGCAGTATTTCGCGGCGGCGTACAGCCGGGCGTGGTAGGTCCACTGGTTCAGCACGGAGGTTTCAAACCGGTCCACCAGCTCGGAAACAGCGTCCTCCGTCACCACCGCCGCGCCGAACTGGGTCAGCAGCGTGTCGATCCCATGGTTCACCTCCGGGTCCGCGTGGTAGGGCCGACCGGCCAGAACGATGATGCGCCGCCCTTCTTCCCGGGCCTGCTTGATGATGCGCTGGCCCTCTCCGCGGATTTGGGCCATGTGCTTTTCATACTCGGCATAGGCTTCGTCCGCCGCCTCCCGGATCTCGCTCCGGCTGATGCCGGAGAAATACTTCTTGAGAACCCCGTGCATCTTGCGAGCAAACTCCTTGGGGTGGTGAAGCCCCACATAGTCGTAAATAAATTTGACGCTTTTAATCTCCGGAGAGTTCCCGGCGATGACCTCCGGATAATAGGCCACCACAGGACAGTTATAGTGATTGTCGCCCTTGCCCTCGTCCAAATTGTAGGTCATGCAGGGGTAGAAAATCGCGTCCAGCCCCAGACGGCTCAGATATTGGATGTGGCCGTGGGCCAGCTTTGCCGGGAAGCAGGCGGTGTCGCTGGGGATGCTGGCCTGCCCCTTCAGATACAGGTCCCGGCTGCTGAGGGGACTATGGTACACGGTGAAGCCAAGACTTGTAAAAAACGCGTGCCAGAAGGGCAGCAGCTCATAGTTGTTCAGGCACAGCGGAAGGCCGATTTTCCCCCGTTTTCCGGGGACGGGCTTATAGCTTAAAAGCAGCCTGCGTTTGTATTCGTAAAGGTTCAGCAGCCCGCTGTCCGCCTTACCGGTGACGGGGCGGTCGCAGCGGTTTCCGCTGAGGAAGACGGCTCCGTCGGAAAAAGTGTTGACGGTGAGCTGGCAGTTGTTGCCGCACAGGCCGCACAGTCTGCTGCGGGTATCCTGCGTAAAGCCGCGCAGGCGCTCCGCCGTCAGAAGTGTGCTTTGCCTTCCCGGCTCCGCCTTTTCCATGCCGTGCAGCGCCGCGCCGTAAGCTCCCATCAGTCCCGCGATGTCGGGGCGGATGACCTCCGTCCCCATCTCCTTTTCAAAGGCCCGCAAAACCGCCTCGTTATAAAATGTGCCACCCTGCACCACAATGTTTTTGCCAAGCTCTTCGGGAGAGGCGGCGCGGATAACTTTGTAGATGGCGTTTTTCACCACGCTGATGGAAAGGCCCGCCGAAATGTTCTCAATGGAGGCCCCGTCCTTCTGGGCCTGCTTCACGCTGGAGTTCATAAACACCGTGCACCGGCTTCCCAGGTCCACAGGCCGCCGAGCAAACAGGCCCAGCTTTGCAAACTCCTTTACGTCTCTGCCCAACGCCTGCGCAAAGGTCTGAAGAAAGCTGCCGCAGCCGGAGGAGCAGGCTTCATTCAAAAAGATGTCGCCAATGGCTCCGTTCTCAATCTTGAAGCACTTCATGTCCTGCCCGCCGATGTCGATGATGAAATCCACATCCGGCAGGAAATGCCGCGCCGCAGTAAAATGGGCCACGGTTTCCACCACACCGAAATCCGCGTGAAACGCGGCCTTGGCCAAATCCTCGCCATAGCCTGTGGTGGTGACGGAGGCAACTTGCAGGGCCGGGTGCTCGTCATACAACCGCAGCAACACCTCCCGGATCAGGGCGGTGGGACTGCCCTCGTTGGGACGGTAGTCCGTGAACAGTAGCCTGGCCTGTTCGTCGATCACCGCCACCTTCACGGTGGTGGAGCCGGAATCAATCCCGATGTGCACCGGCTCGGCATACTCCACACCGAAAGGGACCTGCGGAACAGACGCTCTTGCGTGCCGCGCGCGGAATTTTTCGTATTCTTCCTCGTCGGCGAACAGGGGCGGCTGGGACCGGTAGGTTTCCGACGCGCCCCGCTCCCGCAGATGCCGGGCCACGTCGGCTAAATCAAACTCATGATCGGAGTACAGCGCCGCGCCAAGGGCCACGAACAAGAGGCTGTTTTCCGGGCACACGCCCGCAACGCCCAGGGTGCTGTCAAAGCTTTCCCGCAGGCATTTGGAGAAAGTCAGCGGCCCGCCCAGATACAAAATCGTTCCCTTGATGGGACGGCCCTGTGCCAGCCCCGCGATGGTCTGATTCACCACCGCCTGATAAATGCTGGCGGCAATGTCGTCCGCCTTTGCGCCCTGATTGATGAGGGGCTGCACGTCGCTCTTGGCGAACACGCCACAGCGGGACGCGATGGTATAGGTCTTCTCCGCGCGCAGAGCCGCGGTGTCCAGCTCCTCGGCGGTCATCTTCAAAAGCGTTGCCATCTGGTCGATAAAGGCACCGGTCCCTCCCGCGCAGGAACCGTTCATCCGGACTTCAAGCCCGTTTGTCATAAAGAGAATTTTGGCGTCTTCGCCGCCCAGCTCAATCACCACGTCGGTTCCGGGAGCAACCCGCCCCACCGCCACGCGGGTGGCGAACACCTCCTGCACAAAGGGAACCTCCACGCTCTGTGCCATGCCCATTCCGGCGGAGCCGGAAATAGAGAGC
>NZ_DALZCH010000055.1:0-21256 GCF_031978065.1 Oscillibacter sp. | reverse complement strand
TTTAGGCGCAGAAGGCGGTTCCGGCTCTGGCTCATGAAAACCTCCTAATTTTTCTTGGCCGCTCGATGCGGTCAATGATCTTGAAAAATACGCTGGTGCAGGCGCACACGCCGACGAGGGTGAAAAAGCAGATCATGTATCCCCCTTTAAATGCGCGGAAATATCATTGACAATTCCGTGGAGTTGGTTAATAAACTCATCAATGCCCTCTGGATGCTGCGGAATTTCCACGCTGATTTCTGCTTCCGGTTCCCCGTACTCCTCCCTTTCGAAGCACATAACGTAACGGGAGCCATAGATTTTATAGGTTAGCGTTTTGCTTGTTGCCATGCAGTCCCCTTTCAGAATTTAATTAGAATGTACCCGACCACCAGAACCACCACCGGCATTGCGTCAGCCAGCAACGGATGCACCCGGAATGCTTCAACGATAATCCGATCAATCATCACTCAGTGCCTCCATAATCAGGTCCCGCAGTTCATCGGGCGTAATGTCTTCCATGTCAATTTCGCTCAAAATCCACGCGCCGGAATCTTCATCCGCAGAAAACCCGTCAACGAGGATGTACTGATCTTCGCTTGCGTCAATCCGTGACATTTCATTGATGGCCTCTTCAATGCTTGCGAAAGTACCCAAAAGATACTCACCGCAATAAAGATTGATTTCGTAAATTTTACCGTTTTCGACCACCGGGAAAGTGTGCATAGGGCCTTTTTCAATTACGATGTCGCGGTCCTGATTAATAATGAATTGCATATAAATACCTCCAATTGTTTTTACCTGCGCGGGGAGGTATCGGGTGTGGAAATTTAGAGCAGCTCCGGAAGCCGGTTCGTGCTATTCTTGCGATTGTACGCATTCAGGATTTGAACTGCGTATTTGCGATACCCGGAAGAAGTGGAGACCAGCCCATCGCGAATGATTTTTTGCGGAGATACGTCCCCCAACTTGCGAACAAGCGTATTGATGCGGTACTTGCCTCGGTACGCCACCATAAAGAGACACAGGCCGTTAATAATCTCCCTGCGGAAACTATCCGGTTCCCCTCCCCATGCTTCGCGAAGAACCTTGCAGTACTCCGAATACTGGAGTGGGTCACCGATCTTGCGCCACGCATCAAACATAGATGTGACGGCAACAACCTTGTTTTTTGCATTGCCCTTCGTCCAGTCGATGCGGATTTGGTTGCCCTCTGTGCTATGTACAAATTCCGTTACCTCGGGGTCGCCGTAGTTGTACATAACCCGCAACTTATCCTGAGTTTCAATTGCGGACTGCGTGCCGTTCTGGAGAAGAAATAGGTCTGCAATCTCCGAAAGCGTCAGCCCATAATAGATTTTGCACTCAACCAGTAAATCGCGTCCGCCGTTCCGGGCTTTGAGAACTTTCATGGTCATTTGCCCATCGAAGCAATAATATTTCCCGTTGACCACACCAACCTTGACAGGGTTCACCAGATACGGATTGAAAGACTTGAGAATCTTGCGGAACTGCGCCTGTCGGCTTTCAACGTTCCGCTGGCCCAGCGGGTCAACCAGAATGTTTTTGGTGTTGACTTGACTGTACTTGTAATCTGCGATATACTTCATTTCAGCAACTCCTTAATTTTTTTGATCGCCGTTTCTGCTTCCGACAGAGCGGCGGTCGCTTTTTCTTTTGTCGCGGGATTTTTGAGCATTACGGAGTGGACTTCAAGCGCCGCCGTGAAATTAAATGTGAATGTATCCACAATTGCCAATAACTCTTCCTTGAGATCGTCGCCGTTGTACTCGTTGCCATCGGCGGCGGTATCATCCGGTTCAGATGCAGCCCCGTGCATGGCGCGAACAGCTGGATTGAATGCCGCCTTGATTGCCGCCTTATCGTTATCCCTGATAGCCTCTACGGCCTTTTTGCGTTCCGGCCCCTCCATCTTGGGGAGGGATGCTATAACGGATTTCGGGGCCTTGATAGTGCCGGTCAGGACGGAATCTTTAAATCCGGGGGCCACCTCGTCGGCGGAATCAAGGCCGCGCGAAAACTCAACAGCGGATTTGACAGCGTTCTCCGTAATCCCGTGAGCTTTAGCCACCACGGCACGGGTCTTTGGCGACTTTCCCGGCAAGTGGTGGGTTTCGCCACCTGCGGTGAATTTGCCGGAATCGTCTCTTTCGGTCCCTCTGTCACCGCCAGTGCTTTTTTTCTGCGCGTCGTATTCCTGCGCGATAAGAACCGCCCTCTGCTCTTCGGTGATGCTCCTGCGGCCTAATTGGTTTTGGCACATCCAGACGATAGCGGCCCATTTGTCCGGAAAGTCCATTGCCGTGGTGGTGTACGGAATCTCCGGATGCTTCTGGATAATGGCCCATCTATTGTGGCCATCTATGATGGTTTCTCCCCAGACAACGAGAGGGTCACGGACTTTCTTGTCCTTTACAATGTTGTCCTCCAACTGGCTAAACTCCTGAGCGGTCAGAGGTGGGATTTTGTCCCGGAACTCCGGGTCAATTTTAAGCTGCATATTGATTGACCTTTCGTGGTGTGGTAGGATTTGCTAAGAGAGGAGTGAGATCATGGAACCCGAGGAACTGAATGTAATTTCCGCAAACATAACAATTGTTTCTTCTATAGTTGCAATCGCTGCTGTGTCCATCTGTTCAATTTTGACCGCCGTTATAACTCAACGCGGAGCCCGGAAGTCCAAACAAACTGAACTGATCTTTCATGAAATGGTAACCGCATACTACAATTCCATTGAGGCCTTTGACGCATTTTCGTATTCCTACGACTTGGAATATTCAGACAACCTTGCCGCACCACTTGCGCGAGCTCTTTTGTTTGCCTCGGAAGATACGCGGAAATTGCTTTCCGAATATGCACAAATGATCACTGCCGAATCAGTCAGGCGAAGGGTCTTCCCAAGCAGTGAACCCATCTCTGAAAAAGAGGACATGAGAAAAGTATCCGTCGCAATGAAAATGAGCGCGTGCCGACAGAAACTTTTAGATTCCATGCAAAAAGATTTAAGAGAGTAAATCGTTTATCATAACCGCCAGCAGCATCGTTGTCAGCGCAAGCGGTGGGCCTGCGAGAAGCCATACCCTTTCATCCCAAGGGTTCTTCATAATGAGGTTGCTCGTGTACAATGCGGAAATCATATAGAAAAACGACATTGCCAAATAAACCAGAAGTCTCGCTGTAAGCAAAGCGGGCATTCTCCTTTCTCTTGCTGGATAAAATCGCTTGTTGTAAAAATCTCCCTTTCGCGGTAGAATGGCGGCGAAAGGAGGTGAAAAACATGAATAAAACAGATAAGGAATTGGCCGTCGAGCTTGCTATCGCAATCATGCAGAACTGGACCGCTGCCGAGCATACAAGTGCGATAAAGCCGTCCGATGCGATTGGAATAGCAAATAACTGTTATTCCGCCATCAAGGGCTGGAGTTGACGCTGCGCATACAGTTCATGCAAAAGGATCGTAAGCGCCGCAATCGATTGATTTGCTGATTCCACACTCGCAAGCGATACGCCGTCTTTGCTGAGCAGCTCCACCTGCTTAGTGAGGGCGGCAATCGTCTTTTTTCTGAGTTCTTCCATGGCTTTCTCCTTTCATTTCGTTGGTATGTAGCCGGGTATTACCTACGAATTTTCGTGATTACAGGCGCTTTCCCGGTTGATCGGGAGCCTGTTTTAGTGGGGGCTTGATTCTCCAGTTCATGCAATGCATCCTCCGGGATTCGCCAGCCGCCCAGCTTTATGGCGCGGAGCCTGCCAGAACGGAGAGCCTCATACATAACATTGCGGGATACGCGCAAGCGCTCAGCGGCTTCTTCGGCGGTGAGGTATCTAGGTCCACTACTTTCCATAGTCCGCCCCATCCTGATTGCCCAGCAATTTGGAAACAAAATACTGCTGCCCGCGCCCGGTCACTTTAGGTGTTTTGTTGACCGTCGTGTGTCCGTCGGAATGAGCGATGGAGGTTTCCTTGATTTCAAACAAGCCCAATTCCATTGCCCGCTGTGTTGGCATATTGTAGTCACTGCCGCGCCGGCGGATAAGGTAACCTTTGGAGCGGAGCCAGTCAAACAAGCGGTTTTGTCCGACATCCACGCCGTTTTGCTTGAGCAGTTTCGCCATCTCTCCGATCAGGATTGAAGTCTTGGAGGTGCTGACTGCATCGGCAAACAACACCTTGGGCCGGTCTGCCGCCGCCTGTTCTTCCAACTTGTGAATCCGCCTGTCTGCAATTTGGAGCGCCCGGGCCATGACCTTTTCAGGGCTGTTCCAATCCTTTTCAAGTTGGAGAAAATATTGGCGGGCAAGTTTGCCCTTCTCATTGCGCTGGAGCATACAGATTTCTTTTGCCATGTCGAGGGACATGATGGCATCGTCCACAGTTCGGGAAACCATTCTGCCGCCCTCGTTTTGAACCCGGTCATTTTTGACCACGTTGAAATCTGAACCCTCTGTGAACCCGTATTCGCACATTCTTGGGAACCAGTGGCGGTAGTCCGCGCCTGCTCCTACAAATTCATGCAGTTCACGCGCTGAAACAAGCGGGCGGTCATTGTTGTATGTAACTTTGATAAGTTCGTGCATGTGTCTCCTTTCATAATTCGATGTTGAGAGCTGCCGCCAGCGCTTTTGCAATCGCTTCGCTTTCGCGTGCGCCGCACATAAACGCTTCGATGGTCTTCTTGCGGTATCCGGTCATACTGGCGAGGTCTGCATTTGTGAGTTTCCGCAATTTCTTTTGCTCTGCGACCTTGCCGCAAAAAAGCTTATAAATGAATTTCACCTCCAAATCACACGAAATATGTAAAAACGGTTTGACAAGTTACATTAAATGTGATATTGTGATGCTGTTGGGACAACACAATACTTTTTTACCGAGGCTTTTTGAAATCGGATTTTCAAAAGGTCTGGTTTGTTGTTGCCTAAGTTGCCAAATCTTTCTTACAAAACACACTATATCACCTCTTGGATGTGTTTTCAATACAAATATTTTTATTTGTGTGTTTTTGTCAAATCTCACAAATGGAGTGCTATTTTTATGGATATTATTTTGCAAAGGATTATTGAATTAATTGGAAAAAAGCATGGAGCGACAAAGGAACTGGCTGAGGCGCTAGGGATATCTCCGAACAACATAACAAACTGGAAAAACGGTTATAACAAAGGCTACCCGAAGTATCTCCCTCAAATAGCTGGGTACTATGGGGTTTCTGTCGATTGGCTTGCTGGACTGTCGGACGAAAAAGAATATAAAAAAATCCCCGCCAGTGAAATCACCGACGGAGACAGAGAAAATGCTATTGATGTTTTGCAGGGGCTTACCTCTGATGAAATGGATATTGTTCGCGCCTATGCTCAAGGTGTAAAAGCAGCGCGTAGACGGAAGTAAATTCCGCCTCGTTTAAGCCTGAGACAAATTCTCTTGCATTATCTTTCGTTATGTATCGTTCTTTTGCTTCCTCTCCCCCACGGAGCGATTCACCGTAGCATCTATCCTGTTCCGATATCATCCAGCCGCCCTCCAATTTTTAGAACATTTGTTTTATTTCGTGAGGCCAGTATAGCATACAAGAATCTTGCTGTAAATTGTCTTAATTTACAATTTATATGTGGTTTCTTCTATACCTAAGTTATACCATAAATTTCTGAAGAGTCTGTCGAAACGCGGCGAATTTTATGTTCTGATTTCAGAACAAGCCTATACGACAAATAGCCCGTCCACGTTGCATCGGAGCGCGCGGGCAAGCATTATAGCTGCGGCAACTCCCGGCTCCCGCTTCTCGTTTTCAATTTCGCTTATCGTGCTGGCAGGCACGCCGCTGATCTCCGCCAGCTTGCGCACGGTCAGGCCCGATTTCAACCGGCGCAGTTTTACGTTGTTTTTCAAGGCAACCTCTCCATGGCATTTTGTGGTAGGTTGCCCCAAAAATGAATAATGTATCCACTCCGCCGGAGGACGGTAATAAATAAAAAGAAGGTGCTTTCTTGGAGGGGTTCAATCAAGCGCATGATCCAGTCCTACCGACTAGGGACTATACTGGAGTTGTCAGTATTGGCGGAAAAGATTTAAACTGTGCAGTTTTGAGCGATGGGACTCGTGTATTTACCGCTAAGTCGGTTTTCGAAGCATTTGGAAGACCAAGGAGAGGCCGTGCAAGTGGGGATCAAAGAGCAGCCAACATGCCATCTTTTATAGACGCAAATAACCTAAAGCCTTTTAGCGACAAGGCTTTTGGTTGCGGATCAGAATTTTCTATGGAGGTAAAGTATACATCGGCATCGGGTAGGCGCGTTTATACTGGATATCGCGCAGAAATCCTTCCACTAATTTGCGATGTATACTTAAGCGCGAGAGATGCCGGGGTTTTGACAGACTCTCAAAAACCATTATCAGTTGTTGCTGATATATTGATGCGCTCTCTTGCGAAGGTTGGAATCGCGGCACTAATAGACGAAGCAACAGGTTATCAATATGATCGAGACAGAGACGAACTTCAGCGCTTACTTTCTGCTTATATTAGCGAAGAGTTCTTGCCATGGACAAAGCGATTCCCGGATGAATTTTACATTCAAATGTTTCGTCTAAAGGGTTGGGAATATAAAGGAAAAGCGAAATCCCCGTTAGTTGGAAAGATTACAAATGAAATTGTTTACGAGCAGCTTCCGCAAGGCGTTCTTGATGAGCTAAAAGAAAAAACTCCTAAAGATAGCCATAGTGGGAACAGAACTAAGAGATTCCATCAGTCGTTAACTCCTGATACAGGAATTCCTCATCTCGACAAACACATCGCGAGTTTAATCGCGCTAATGCGAGCCTCCGATACTTGGGACGGATTTTATAAACTGTTCTGCAAAGCGTATAATATGGATGTCCAGCTTGACATTGGAGACATACCTAATGCCAAAGATGAAGATGGAAAATAACGCCCGTGCAGTTTAGGCTCTGATGAAAAATAAAAAACCGCCCCGGTGTTAGCGCGCCGGGGCGGTATCAGTTACGGAGGAAAGCTCATGGCGCGGAAAGAATATCTAACCAAGACAATCACGCTTCCCGACGGAAAGCGCAAATACATTACCGCCAAATCGCAGGAAGAACTAAAAGAAAAGACACTGACCGCAAGGATACACCTTCGGGCCGGAGTCGATTTAAGCGATCAAACAACGGTAGGTGAATTGGCGCAGCTTTGGTTCGACGTTGAAAAAAGGCCATCCGTCCGTGAATCAACGGCAAATTTCTGGGCCGGGATTATAGATCGGAATATCCTCCCGTATCTTTCAAACCGCCCAGTTCGCGACGTACTCCCAATCCAGATACACAGTGTAATGAATGCCGCCAGCGAAAAAAGCCAGTCAGAGTCCCGCCACACACTTCAGGCTTTACGCGGAATGTTTAATATGGGCGTAGACAATAATTTGATTGTCAAATCCCCGGTCCCAATTTCGATGAAAGCCGGTGGGACTCCTACAAAGGAAAAGGAGGCGCTTACGGAAGCGCAGGAGCGTACGTTGCTCAATGCAGTGTCAGGAACCCGCGCCTTTCTGTTCGTCCTTCTAGGGCTTAAGACAGGGATGCGGAGAGGGGAAATTCTTGGTCTTAAGTGGGACTGCGTCGATATAGAAAACAATGTAGTCAGCGTGCGTAGAAATCTTGTTTATCTTAAAGGGAGGGCAATACTGGAAGACTGCGCGAAAACGAATGCCGGGATTCGAGATATCCCTATTCCTCCAGAGGTTTCAGATGCACTAGCAGTGGAAAAGTCCATTACAAATAGCGAATTTGTTATTCACAGCCAAGACTTCGAAATGGCGAGCCAGTCTTCCTTTCGAAGTCTTTGGGGAATCGTTGCTGCCAGATCTGTTCGCACCGACTCTGCCGACTCAATCGGAACCCGAAGACACCCCGATGTCAAAAGAACGATTGATTTTGAAGTCACCCCGCATCTACTGCGCCACACTTACGCTACGCGTCTTTTTGAGCGCGGGTTGAAAATGACCGAGGTTCAATACCTTCTTGGACACGAATCCCCGGATATCACCATGAAAATTTATGTTCATTACTGCGAAGCACAAAACCGGCAATCCACATTTAAAAAGGCTAGGCGCGCAATGACATCAAAGTAAGTGGATGCGCGGCCTTGCTTTGTACCACCCTTGTACCACATTTTTTGATGCAAAACGTGGTACAACCCGTTAAAACCAGTCAATCCACATCCGTTCTCGCCAATACTAGGAAATAGAAAAACCCTTGAAACTCAATGGTTTCAAGGGTTTTTTCTTGGTACGCCCGGCTGGATTCGAACCAGTGGCCTTTAGAGTCGGAGTCTAACGCTCTATCCAACTGAGCTACGGGCGCATACCTGCCATTTAGAAACAATCAAACAGCAAAAATTAGTATAACAGGTAATTCCATAAAAGTAAAGCCCCGTTACAGAAAAAAATTTTCTTAAAAAGATTGTTAAAAAAATTGACATTATTCCTGTTTTGGGCTAAACTATCATTTGAGAAATATTTAACGGATTTTGTCAAAGGAGGGGTATCCCTTTGAAAAAAGAAAACATCTCCGACGCCGTAATCCGGCGTCTTCCCCGATACTACCGCCAGCTCAACAGCCTGCATAACAGCGGCGTTGTGCGCATTTCCTCCCACTCTCTGGGCCAGGAAATGAACATTACCGCCTCCCAAATCCGGCAGGACTTCAGTTGCTTCGGCGAATTTGGGCAGCAGGGCTACGGCTATAACGTAGAGGAGTTGCGGGCGGAAATCGGCCACATTCTGGGCGTGGACAAAAATCATCATCTTGTCATGATCGGTGCGGGTAATCTTGGCCATGCCCTTTTGCAAAACTTCCCCTTCTCTCAGACCGGCTTTACCGTGGACGCCGCTTTTGACGTGGACCCAACCCTTGTGGGAACGAGCATCAACGGCGTTCCCGTCCGCTCTATGAACGAGCTGGACTCGTTTATCCGGTCTCATCCGGTGGACGTGGTGTCGTTGACCATTCCCCAGCACGTGGCGCAGGAGATGGCCGACCGGCTGATTGCGCTGGGCATTCGCGGCTTCTGGAACTTTACAAACATTGAGCTGTCCAGCACGGACCCCGTGGTTCAGTTTGAAAACATCCACTTCGCAGACAGCCTGCTGACGCTGAGCTACCGCATCGCAAACCGCTGAGCCGCTCTGGCGCGTGAAAGGAGTTCCTATGAAAAAACGGGCGCTGCTTCCCGCGCTCTTTCTGCTGCTGTCGGCCATGGTTGGCTGGTACGCCGCCGCAGCAGGCGGCGGGTCCGACGATCCGCTTGTCTCCCTCTCTTATTTGAACGGGACTTTTACCGACACGGTGCGCCAGAAGGTTAACGAGCTGGGTTCTGGTACGTCCGCTGGTGAAACCTCCGGCGCAGCCGAATGGACGGAAGCCCGGCTGAAATCCGGGGATGTGCTCTCCGGATCCACAGGCGCGTTCGTGCTGCCGCTGGCAGGAGAGATCGGCGTCATTTTTTCCTCCGGCGCGGTGGTGGACGCAACCACCGGCACGGAAATTTCCTCCGGCTCCGCTCTGCTCCCCCGGCATCGCTATCTGGTGGCGGAGAACACGTCCGCCGCTTTTTCGGTGAAGGGGAAAACCGCTGTGCTGTCCTATCAGGGACCCAGCAGCCTTTCCTATTCCTCCACCACGGACTACAACGCCATGGCGTCCGCCCTGAAGGCGGTCCGCCTGTTCCGGGGCAGCCTCACTGGCTACGGCGAGGGCTTTGATCTGGAGGTATCCCCCACGCGGCTTCAGGCCCTGATTATGTTCATCCGCCTGTTGGGTGAGGAAGACGCGGCGCTGGCCTATACCGGCTCCACTCCCTTCACCGACATTGAGGCCGGGTCCGAGCCCGCGAAATACGTGGGCTACGCCTATTCCAAGGGCTATTCCAACGGCTATACGAAAACCACCTTCCGTCCCGGACAGAAAGTAAACTCCTATCAATATGTAGAATTTGTCCTCCGGGCGCTGGGCCACAGCTCCACAGGCACCACGGACCTGACCGGGACGCTGGACCGGGCGGCAGACTGCGGTGTTCTGACCGCTGCGGAGCGCACCGTTTTGTCTAAAGGTTCATTTCTGCGGGCAGATTTAGTCTATGTCTCTTGGTACGCGCTGGACGCGGAGGTCGCCGGTACGGGAGGGACCTTGTGCCAGACTTTGCTAAACCGGGGCGTTTTCACAACGGAGGAGCACTCCTTCGCCAAAGCAATGATCTCCTCTTCCCGTCTTTCGTAACACACAACCGAGGCCCGCATACTATGGATTGAGACTGATACATGGTCGGTCTACGATTTCATAGGAGGTCCAATTATGTGTAATAACGGCTTCTTTGGCGGCGGGAACTGCTGCTGGATCATTATCCTCATCCTCTTGTTCTGCTTCTGCGGCAACGGCTGGGGCAGCAACAACAACTGCGGCTGCAACAGCAACTGCGGCTGCAACAACAACTGCGGTGGCTGCGGCTGCAACAACAACTGCGGCGGCTGCAATCCTACTCCCTGCTGCTAATTTAGCGAAACCCCTTCATATTTGCCCCAACGCCCCCGCACCTCAGGGTGCGGGGGCGTTGGAGCATTTATTTTCGGCAAAGCCGTTATTTTCTGGACTCGCTGACACATCTTTGAATCTCTGTGCCAAAATAAAAGCTGATAACCACGGTAAAGACCGTCATAAATTCTCGCTCGTTGATATCTCCCCGAATCGCCAGCACGGCAAAAGTTCCGGTGAGCAGGAACGTCACAATGCTCTTCACATCGATCAGCTTGATAAGCTTTTCTTTCACGGAGTATCCCTCCCCAGCCAGTGTATGCGGACTGGTGCCGGTGTGTAACGCAGGGGAATTTTCAGTTTTTCAGGCTGTGAAGCGGAGCGGGAATGCGCCCGCCCCGGGCGATGAAGGCGGCGGCGGACTCCGTGTGGACCGGCATCACCGGCGCACTGCCAAGCAATCCACCCATCTCTACGGTGTCTCCCACCTTTCCGCCGGGAACGGGCAGGATACGCACGGCGGTGGTTTTGCAGTTCACCATGCCGATAGCCGCCTCGTCCGCGATGATGGCGGAAATAGTGTCCGCGCTGGTATCGCCGGGTACGGCAATCATGTCCAGCCCCACGGAGCACACGCAGGTCATGGCCTCCAGCTTGTCAATGGTCAGCGTCCCGGCCCGAGCGGCGGCAATCATCCCCTCGTCCTCGCTGACGGGGATAAACGCGCCCGAAAGTCCACCCACGGAGGAGGACGCCATCACGCCGCCCTTTTTCACCGCGTCGTTCAGCAGAGCAAGCGCCGCCGTAGTTCCATGGGTACCGCAGGTTTCAAGTCCCATTTCTTCCAGAATCCGGGCCACGGAATCGCCCACAGCGGGAGTAGGTGCAAGGCTTAAATCCACAATGCCAAAGGGTACTTCCAGCCGGCGGGATGCTTCCTGCGCCACCAACTGGCCCATGCGCGTAATGCGGAACGCAGTCTTTTTTACCGTCTCCGCCAGTTCGTCAAAGGGACGACCCCGGACGGCCTTCAGCGCACTGCACACCACGCCCGGGCCGGAGACGCCCACGTTGATCACATGCTCGGCTTCGCCCACCCCGTGGAAGGCCCCGGCCATAAAGGGGTTGTCCTCCACGGCGTTGCAAAACACCACCAGCTTGGCGCAGCCAAGCCCGTCCCGGTCAGCCGTTCGCGCGGCCGTCTCCTTGACAATGCGGCCCATCAGGGCTACCGCGTCCATGTTGATGCCCGCCTTGGTGGAGCCCACGTTGACGGAGGAGCAGACCAGCTCCGTGGAGGCCAGCGCCTCGGGAATCGAGCGGATGAGCTTTTCGTCCGCCTTCGTCATTCCCTTTTGCACCAGAGCGGAATATCCGCCGATAAAGTTCACGCCGCAAGCCCCGGCCGCCCGGTCCATGGCCAGAGCAAAAGGCACGTAGTTCTCCGTGTCGGAGGCTCCGGCCATCAACGCCATGGGCGTGACGGAAATCCGCTTGTGAACGATGGGAATGCCAAATTCCCGCTCAATGTCCTCTCCGGTTTTCACCAGCTTTTCGGCGGATTTCGCAATCTTTTCATAAATCTTTTGGCAGGCCCGCACGGGGTCGGGATCGCAGCAGTCCAAAAGCGAAATGCCCATCGTGACAGTGCGGATGTCCAGATGCTGCTGATCAATCATCTCAATGGTGGAGAGAATGTCCTTTTGATTTAACATAGCCTCTCCCTCAAATGCGGTGCATGGCGTCGAAAATTTCCTCCCGCTGAATGCGGATGGAGATATCAAGCTGCTTGCCCAGAGTGTCCAGCCGTGCGCCCAGCTCCCCGATGGGCACGGGAGCCTTGCCCACGTCCACCGCCATGACCATGGTGAAGCTCCCCTGCATGATAGTCTGCGTGATGTCCAGAATATTGACGTTATTCTCTGCCAGAAGCGTGCAAACGCCGGCAATAATGCCGACTTTGTCCTCCCCTACCACCGTTACGATTGCGTTCATTTGTATCTTCCTCTCTCTTGTTTTTGCGCAGGCCGCGCCGCGCCGTTCCTCTGTAAAATTCCATGCAAAGCAAGGAAAGGGCCGCCCATCGGCGCCCTTTCCCCCGCGTGCCGTCAGCACGGAATGGTTGCCATGGCCGCCACGTCCGCCGGGTCCAAAAAAGGCCCGAAGGCAGGCGGCAGGAAAGTCAGCATGATGAATAAAATGCCCATCGCCACCGCCAAAACCATCCAGATGGAGCGATCTCCCTTGGAAAGGATTCCCCTCTGGGCCAGCGCCAGCGCCATGGCCGACAATACAATCCACGTCAGCAAATACGCCCCCGGTCCCGGCCTGACGGCGCTCATCACCCAGAAAATCAGGACGGCGGCTAA
The DNA here is from genome assembly GCF_031978065.1 of Oscillibacter sp. Classification (GTDB taxonomy): domain Bacteria; phylum Bacillota; class Clostridia; order Oscillospirales; family Oscillospiraceae; genus Oscillibacter. Next base: position 8,374 of record NZ_DALZCH010000055.1, on the reverse strand, counting down.
CGGTGCCAGCGTAAGCCATGGAAGCCGTTCAGAGAATTTTCCGCCGTCCCGCAAAGGGATGACCGCAGCCAACAGCAGCGGCCAGAACAGCAGCTTCCCAAGCTCCCACGGACTTGCAAACCGAGGCGTCAGCACGGCAAAAACCGGGTTGCTTCCCGCCGAGCGAAGCAGTAATAAAAACAGCCCCGCCAGCAGAACCGTCATAAAGCGGATGGAAAAATGCGCAAAACGATTTTTCATAGGACGACTCACCTCCCTGAGACTTTATGCGCCCCAGAGAGAAATCAGAACCGCTTGGTCCCTTTCAGGCCCCGTCGCTGTGAAAATCAGGTTTCGTCGAAGAATTTTGCGTGGATGGCACGGACGGCCTTATCCACATCCGCCTCGTCCAGCAGGACGGAGACGCGGATTTCGGAGGTGTTGATCATCTGAATGTTGATGCCCGCCTCATACAGCGCCTCAAACATTCTGGCGGCCACGCCGCAGTTGCTCATCAGTCCCATGCCCACGATAGACACCTTGCCGATGTGTTCGTCGGTGTTGATGTGGTCGAATTTCAGCGCCGTCTTGTGCTCCTCCAGCAGCTCCACAGCCTGCTCCACGTCCTTTTTGTGGACGGTGAAGGTGATGTCCTTTGTGTCTTCCCGGCCGATGGACTGCAAAATTACGTCCACGTTGATGTTGCCCTTGCTCAAAAGGTCAAAAACCTGAAACGCCACGCCGGGGTTGTTTTGCAGGCCCACCAGGGCAATGCGGGCAATACTCGAATCCTTAACCACGCCCGCGATATTCGTCTTTTCCACTTTCGTAACCTCCTTGATGGTCGTGCCAGGTTTATCTTCCAAGCTGGACACAACCTGCAAATTCACATGAAATTTCTTTGCCAGCTCCACGCTGCGGTTATGAAGCACCTGTGCTCCCTGACTTGCCAGCTCCAGCATTTCGTCATAGGTAATCTCGCTGAGCTTTTTGGCGTTTGGCACGACCCGGGGGTCGGTGGTATAAACGCCGTCCACATCCGTAAAGATCTGGCATAGCGACGCATGGAAGGTAGCCGCCAGCGCCACGGCGCTGGTATCCGACCCGCCCCGGCCCAGCGTGGTAATGTTTCCGGCGCGGTCGATGCCTTGGAAACCCGCCACCAGAACGATGCGGCGCTGGTCCAGCTCGGACTGAATCCGCTCCGCTTCTATCCGCTTGATGCGAGCCTCACCGTACACGGCGGAGGTCTGGACCCCCGCCTGCCACCCTGCCAGAGACACGCAGCGCAGGCCGCGCCGCTCCAGCTCCATGGCGCACAGGGAAATGGAAATCTGCTCTCCGACCGACAGCAGCATGTCCATCTCCCGGTTGGAGGCACGGGGATTAATCTCCTGCGCCCGCTCAATCAAATCGTCAGTGGTGTCGCCCTGAGCGGACAGCACCACGATCACATCGTTTCCGGCCTGATAGGTCCGCTCGATAATCTCAGCCACATGGCGGATGCGCTCGGCGTTTTTCACCGAGCTGCCGCCGAATTTCTGCACAATCAAACTCATTTGCTTTAACCCCTTCTCCTCTGGATAACCGGTCAATCAGTTCCGCTCAGCCCAGCACCCGCAGCCGGGCAAGCACATTTAGGCGTTCGGATTTTTCCAGCGCCTCCCGCAGGGGAATGGAATCCGTCAAAAACCCGGTTTCTCCATCCTCGCTGAGTACCTCCACCTGACCGAAGGCCATCGCCGCGTCCATCAGGCTGCCCTCAATGCGGAAATAGAAGCGGGTAGACACCTCTGCGGGGTCTACAAACCCGTCGGGGTCGCCGCCCCAGCCAAGCCCCTCCTGCCGGGGACTGCGGCGCAGGCTCTCCATCACGTCCGACACGCAGGCCGAAGCCGTGGGCAGCTCCCCCGCGCCCCTGCCGTAAAACATCACCTCGCCCACGGCGCTGCCCCGAATGTCCACGGCGTTGTAAACGTCCTCCACGTTGGCAATCGGATGATCCTCCGGCACCAGATGGGGCGCGACGTAGGCAGTGCGCCCCCCGCCGGGCATCCGCAGACACCGGCCCAGCAGCTTGATGCGGTAGCCCGCCCGCTGGGCCACCTTCACGTCTCGGAGGGACAGCTTCGTGATTCCCTCCATGGGAACGTCCTCCGGCCGCACCTGCGCGCCGAAAGCCAAATCCGCCAGAATGCAGATTTTTCGCCCCGCGTCAATACCCTGCACGTCGGCGGTGGGGTCTGCCTCGGCATAGCCCTTGGCCTGCGCTTCCCGCAGCGCATCGGAAAAAAAGGCGCCGGTGCGGACCATGCGAGTGAGAATGTAGTTGGTGGTACCGTTGAGAATCCCGAAAATCTCGTCCACCCGGTTGGCGCACAGGCACTCCGTCAGCGGGTGCAGCACCGGGATACCGCCGCCCACGCTGGCTTCAAAGAGATAGTTCACGTTGTTCTTTTGGGCCAGCTCCATCAACTCCCAGCCCTTTTCGGCCACCAACTGCTTGTTGGCGGTCACCACATGCTTGCCCGCTACCAACGCCCGCTTTGTGTATTCATACGCCGCCTCTGTCCCGCCGATTGTCTCCACCACCACGCGGACTTCATCGTCCCGCTCAATGGTTGCAAAATCGTCAGTCATAAGCTGGCGGTAGGGGCCGTCCTTAAAATGTCGGACCAGAACGGACTTCACACTCAGTGGCTCCCCCAGCTTTCGCTCGATCTGCCGGTCGTTTTCCGCCACTACCTTGGCTACGCCGGTCCCTACCGTGCCAAGGCCCAAAATTGCAATCTTACTCATGGATCGATCCTTTCGCTGTTTTTATCCGGCCAGCACCTCAAACCGGACCACGCCCTCCACTTCGGAAACCTGCTCCAAAAACGCCTCCAGCGTCATCTCCATGTCCGAGGTTTCCGCAGACACGGTGACGGCGGCGCAGCCGTTGGTGGGAATGCTCTGGTTGATGGTCAGGATGTTGGCGCCCGCCCCCGCGAAACCTGACAGCACACGGCTCAGCACGCCCGGCGCGTCCTTCAGCATTCCGTAAAACGTGATGATGTGCTCCGATTTCAAATCGTTGAAGGGCTGCACGGAATCCTTGTACTTATAGAACGCGCTGCGGCTGATGCCCGCCAGCCGGGTGGCGGCGCCCACAGTGTTTACCTCGCCGGTTTGGATCATGCGCTTGGCTTCGGCCACCTTCACAAAAATCTCCGGCAGGGCGTCCGCCGCTACAATATAGAATTTGACCTCTCTGCCCATTTCGTCCGCCTCCCATGGTCATTTGTCCTTGCACTTTGATTAGTTTACCATAGAAGCCAACAGGTTGCAATGCACAAACACAAGAATTTCTCCGTCCTCCGGGAAAATTTTTCGGTGAAATGTCCATACCTCACGGCCTGATTTCACAAAACGGCTAAAATTAATTTATTCGATGTCCTCGGGTGTTCTCGCACCATGGATTTCACGCCTGCCTTTACCCGCGAAACTGTGCGCCTTTGGTTCCGCACAAATGAAAAACCGCCGCACAGCCGTGCGGCGGTTTTTGTACTGGTCAGTTTCCCGTGTTCCAGACGTTGTTAATCCAATCGTCTATCCCGGAAGAAGGCTCGGAGGGCTCTGTTGGCAGCGTGGGTTCTGTCGGCGAAGTCGTTCCGCCGCCGGAGCCGCTTCCGCCGGGCTCAGTCTTCGGCGGCGGGGCAAGCCCCGTGTCTCCTCCATCTTCAGGAATCGTCGTTTCCCCTTCGCCGTCGGGGTCGGTGGGCAGGACGCCATCCTGATGAACCGGACAAGGCGGAATCACAACCGTTCCGTCCTCCAACTTTGTCTGCAGAGAGCCAATCAGATAGGCGTCGTCATCCGCCTTGATGCTGGGGCCGTAGTCCACACGGGTATAGTCCAGCAGGGCAACCGGCTTCACGTTGGAAGCAGGACACAGCGGCGTGGCCAAAACCTTGCCCTCGGTGCAGTAGTCGTAGAACTTATGGAGATTGCACTCCTCCACCGGTGCGGTGCCCGCCGCTACTTCAACCTCCCGCACGCGGCTGCCCCGCAGGTCCGAAGCGCAGGCATCCGTAACCCGAAGGCCGCTGTCGGCGCACACGGTCACCTTAACAAGGCCGCTGCTGGGCTTGGTGAACGACTTGTTCTCCTGCTCGTCCGCAATTTTCTGCATAACCTTCTGCCACATAGAAGCAGCGGGGTTTCCGGAATAGCTGATGCGCTCGGGCTTGTCATAGCCGCACCAGACCGCCGCGGCATAATAGGGCGTGTAGCCCACAAAATACCGGTCTTTATTGTCGCTGGTGGTGCCGGTCTTACCGGCGCTGGTCATACCGGAGAGCTTATACCGGGAAGCCGTGCCTCCGTTCATCACGCCCTGAAGCAGTTGGTTCATGAAATAGGCAGTTGTTTCCTTCACAGCAACATGGGTTTCCGTCTCGTTGTCCAGAATCACATTGCCATTGCTGTCCTCCATCTTCGTGTAAAGACGGGGGGAGTTGTACACACCGCCGTTGGCAAACACCGCGAAGGCCGCAGCCATTTCCTCGGTTGAAACACCGTAGGTCAGGCCGCCCAGACCCAGCGCCGCCGTGTTGATGTCGTCCGCCACCAGATCCAGATTCTCCTTCTCCGTGGCAAAATCAAAGGAATTTTTGACCCCCAGCTTCTCGATTACCTGCACGGCCACGGTGTTGACGGAGTTTGCAACGCCGTTTGAAAGGGTTGTCCAGCCCTTATAGCCCTGCGGAGAGTTTTTCGGCCACGGGTTGTCGTTCAACAGGCGCACGGGATAGTCATCAAATGTGGATGCCATGGTAACCACTCCGGCGTCCAGCGCCGGGGCATAAACCGTGATGGGCTTGATGGCGGAGCCGCACTGCCGCTTGCCCACGGCATAGTTCCAACCCAGATTATCCAGCTTGGCGCCCACCTTTCCCACCATGCCCTTTACATTGCCGGTGGCGGGGTCCACGATGGTAATGCCGGACTGAAGGTCCTGTCCGCTGGAGGAGGTCACGTCCAGATTGGCGCGCTCCTGATACACGGACTCTGCAATTTCCTGAATATGCGGGTCCACGGTGCAGTAAATCGTATAGCCGCCGTTGTAAAGCCGCTTGCGCGCCGCCCCGGTGGTGATACCAAGCTGCTTGGCAAAGTCCTCGGAGACGTCCAAAATCACCTTGTCCACAAAATAGGAGTTGATGCCGGTGGAGGTTCCGCCGCTTTTTTCAACGTTGTCGGCGGCAACCAACTCCTGGGCGGAAACGGAGCCGTCGGTAAACTTCAGCTCCTCGTTCGCCGCCTGATCGTATTCCTCCTGGCTCAGGTATCCCAGCTCCAGCATCTTTTTCAGGATATTCTGCTGGCGGTCCCTGTTCATCTCCCGGGCCGTCTTCTTCACGCCGGTTTCCTTGTTGGTGATGACGACGGTAGACATGGGCCCGTACAGCGAGGGATTGTTGGTGATGGCAATGATGCTGGCGCACTCCGCCGTCGACAGCTCCGACACGTCCTTGCCGAAGTAAAACTGCGCGGCGGTCTGCACACCGTAGCACTTCTGGCCCAGATAGATGTGGTTGAGATACAGCTCCAAAATCTCTTCCTTGGAATACTTTTTCTCAAACTCCAGCGCCCGGAAAATTTCCCGTACCTTGCGGTTCACTGTATTGTCGTCGTCGTGGGTCATGTTCTTGAGCAACTGTTGCGTAATTGTAGAGCCGCCGAATGTACTGCTGGTGCGGAAAAACAGATTTGTCGTGGCCCTGGCGGTTCGCAGCCAGTCCACGCCGTGGTGACCGAAGAAACGTTCATCCTCGATCGACACTGCCGCCTCCCACATGGTCTTGGGAATCTGGTCGTAATCCACCCAGATACGATTTTCGTCACCGTAAATCATCTGAAGTTCTTCCCAGTTCCCCGTCTCGCTGTTCTCATACATGATGACAGAGCTGAGGTTCATGGTATAGTCGTCGGCATTGATGTCCAAAGCGGGCGTCAGCGTCGTTTTCACATAATACATGAAAATACCGGCAATCATCGCGCCGGAGAGAATGCCAACCAACAGCAGGGTCCGGACCACAAACCAGATTGTATCCATCGGATTTTTTGCGGACCTGCGGCGGCGGCGCTCGTGGGGCTGGGACGATTCCCGGTGTCTGCCGTGCTCTTCCATTGCAGAACACCTCCTTTTCCTTAGTTCAGGGGAGCAGCCGATTCACCCTCTCTTGGCAAAACGGCTGCACATAATACGGCATAGTATCTTTCATTTTACCATTCCTGTCAACACCAAAATTGTCGCTTTTTTCTTGATAAAAGTTCCTTAATTCAGGAAAAATTTTTATATGCAGGAAAAATTACCTGCCTCGAAATTTCATTTTCCCACGATTTGCACACCTGATACACTTGCATTTTTTCGATGGAGCGGGTACAATACATTCAACGAAACTAACCGTAAGGAGGCACCTCTATGAGCGAGGAATTTAGCCCCACTTTTGTCACCATCACCGATGAGGACGGAAACGATATCGAATTGGAACTCGTGGATGCGCTGGAGCACAACGGCCAGAAATACATGGCTTTCTTTCCCGCTGAGACGGAGGACTCCGACGAAGAAGATCCCGATACCGGTCTTGTGATTCTGAAGGTTCTGACAGAAAACGGCGAGGAGATGCTTTCCACCTTAGACTCCGATGAAGAACTGGAAGCGGTGTACGATTTGTTCATGGAGGCCCTATTTGAGGACGAGGAGGACGAAGACTCCTGACGTTCTTCTTTCCGTACCCATGATGTAACTGTACACAAAAAACCCTGCGCGGTGCGTGATAGGCCTTTTTTAACCCACATTTCGTTATAAGGGACGCCGGATCAGACCGTGGTTCGCAGGCCTCCCGGCTGCTGTTTGCGGCTGGATGTTGGAAGCGATAAAGCGTGCTGGAGGCGACCCACCTGTCCGTAAAGGTGCAGGTTATAACGGGGTCTACACGGCCGGGCGGGGTGATTTTATTTTTAAAAATTTCCCTGACCGGATTTTTAAACAAGATGTGCCGTATTCTGCGTCTCGCTGCCCGCCAAAACGGGCAGCGGGGCGCTTGCTTTACGGTGCGTTTTCTGTGAACGCCCACGCTGCCGTAAAAAGCAAAAATACCGCCGCTATAAGAAACCGCCGTCTTCGCAGTCTGGCACCCGCCAATGGATTTTGATTTGCCGCTCCGGCGGCGAAACGCCGCACTTCTTTCCAAAGAAACGCACAGCGCCCGACCGCGCTGCGGCCGGGCGCTTTTTTCTCCGTTTAGGTGGACTTTACTTATAAATTTCAATCGATGTAAAGCAAAACCATTTGTCAGTACATTGATTAGCTGAGACGAAGAATTTCCTTCTTCAGCCGCTGGATAATCCGCTTTTCCAGCCGCGAGATATAAGACTGGGAGATGCCCAAACGGTCTGCCACCTCTTTTTGTGTTCGCTCCTGTCCTCCGTTCAGTCCAAAGCGCAGGGTGATGATCTCTTTCTCTCGGGGCGAAAGAATTTTCAGAGCGGAGGTCAAAAGACTTCGGTCCACGTCGTCCTCAATGGGGCGCATTACCACGTCCGCGTCCGTTCCCAGCACATCCGAGAGAAGCAGTTCATTGCCATCCCAGTCAGTATTCAGCGGTTCGTCAAAGGAAACTTCCCCCTTCCGTCCCGCGTTTTTGCGCAGATACATCAAAATTTCGTTTTCGATGCAACGGCTTGCATAGGTTGCTAGCTTGATATTTTTATTGGGGTTATAAGTTTCCACGGCCTTAATCAGACCGATTGCTCCAATGGAAATTAAATCCTCGATGTTGATTTTAGTATTTTCAAAGCGGCGGGCAATGTACACCACCAGACGCAGATTGTGCTCAATCAGTTCCTGCCGCGCCTCCGTGTCCTCAATGCGCGATAAAAGCTCCGTCTCCCGTTCCCGAGTCAGGGGCGGGGGCAGTGTGTCGCTGCCGCCGATGTAGTGGACGGGCGTCCGGGGCAGCAGCCCCAAGCGGCGGAGCAGCCTTTTGAATGTTTCCAGCCAATGCGGCATGTTCTCGGTCCTCCCTTTCATCTTTATCGGCACGGTTTATATCCCTCCAGTTCGCCCCAGAGAGCGTCGCAGCCGTCCCCCACCGAGGTGGGCGACAGCGCCAGAAGCAGCCGTTCCTGCCGCTTTCCGTTGACGCTGGCCCAATCCAGACGAACCGCCAGCAGCAAACCGCTTTCTACTCCCACCGCGCTGTACGGCAGCAGGCGGAACCGCGCGATGTCGGCGCCGGCGCCCGCCAGCCGCTCCATCGTCTGGGCGGGGGCGCGAAGGGCGGGGGGCGTCAGCAACGGGCCCAGCTCCGCTGGCCAGAGAGACTTGAGCTTTTCCGCCGAGGCC
>NZ_DALZCH010000054.1:0-21356 GCF_031978065.1 Oscillibacter sp. | reverse complement strand
TTCTCTTTGTCCAGAGAGATCAGATCCGCCGTGTCGGAAAATGTACCCGCGCTGGTGAGATACCGCCAACCCAGTGTGAGAAAATTGCCCCGCAGATTTCCCTGATGGGCGCTGCGGGCCACAGTGGAAGCGGAAATCTCCGCTCCCAAATCCGACAAAGCCACATAGGCGTCCGGCACCGGAGCGCGCTCCGGAACCTGAGACGCCGTGTCGTCATAGAGATAAAGGCCAATTTTCATAGCAGGGAAGGTCCGCTCCAGCTTTTGCGCGGCCTGTGCCACCGTCAGCCCGCCAAGATCCTGCCCCAGAATCCGGGTGTTTTTCCAAAGCTGGCCGTTGTTGGCGGCATAGGCGCAAAGGCCGACATATCCCGCCGCCAGAACGCTCAACAGCACAAAGGCAATGGCGAAAGGCAGCTTCAATTGTTTTTTCTGCGCTTCCTGCACCATTACAGTATCCATGGACTCCTCCCCGTACTTTCTAAATTGAAACAAAAAAGGCCTAGTGGTTCTCAGTATAGCACGTTTTTGGAGAAATGACATTACAATCCTGTAACAATCCGGGCGCTTTGGACCTCGTCTCCCGGGGGATGCGGATGGTCAGGATAATGGCATCCTCCGTTTCCTCCCGCTGGCTTTGGGCGTCGATTCCGGCGCTTTGAATCAGCTGAAGCCCGTGGTCCACGCTGTTGAGAAACAGGCGCACGTCTTTAAGCACATAGGTCCTCCGCCCGCGAAAAGGCGTACGCTGCGCTGCCTCAATCCGCCGGGTGACATACCGCTCCGTCTGAGCCACGTTCAACCCGGCGGAGGCCGCATATTTTGCCGCCTCCAGCCGCACCTCCTCGCCCTCCAGCCGCAGAAGGGCCCGGGCATGGCGCTCGGTCAGGCCGCCTTCCGTCAGCACCCGGCGGCACTCCGGAGACAAGCGCAGCAGCCGCAGCTTGTTGGCAAAGGCGGAGGGAGACAGCCCCAGTTTTTTTGCAGCCAAATCCTGCGTGATGCCGGTTTTGCGCACAAAGGCGGAGAGCGCTTCGGCTTCCTCAAAATAGTGCAGATCCTCTCGCTGAAGATTTTCCACCAGTGCCAGCAGCGCCGCTCCGGCGTCGTTGGCGGTCCACTCAAGACACGGCACTGCCGCAAGCCCCGCAAGCCCCGCCGCCCGAAGCCGCCGTTCTCCTGCCACCAGTTCCCACTGATCCGGCCCCCGGCGGCGGACGGTCAAGGGCTGCAAAATTCCATTTTCCCGGATAGAGGAGGCCAGCGATTCCAGTCCCGCCGGATCAAAGACCTGCCGGGGCTGGGCCGGATTGGGAAACACACACCCGATGGGCAGCATCAAAACCCTCTGCTCCAGTTCCATAAAAGCACCCCCTCCTAATTTCCTATATTTTACAGACGAGCCTTTGAAAAAGGACGCTTTTTTGGTCGAACCCAACAAAAGTTGCAAGACAGGGTGGAAGGGAGGGGAAATGTGTAAAATTGGTCAAATCAGAAACGCCGCAAAAAGGAGAGGCCGCGAAAGAGAAACCCGGAAAAAGCGCTGAAAAAGAGACTGTGACTGCCAGATTAGGCCCAAAAGCCCCGGCCCGAAGGCCGGGGCAAGGCTGCGCACTAAAATCCGGTTTTGGCGGCTACCGGGTTTCCCGCATGAGGTTGAAGGTCTGCACCAAATCCAGCGCGCCATAGCCCCACTGGGTATTGGGATAAAAAACGGTGGGACTGCGTCGGCAGCCGCGAATTAAGTAAGCCCGGATTTGGTAGGTACTCATTGACACGTCGTTTCCGTTTACAACGCCCCATTGCAGCATCAGGGCGCAGGCTCCCGCCGTGATAGCCGCGGCCGCGCTGGTGCCGGTCATGGTACCCGGCCCTGTGGGGTAGATGCCTTCCACGTTGACGCCGGGGGCGCACAGGTCCGGGGCCATCATATTGATGCGGGTAGGTCCCCAGGAGGAGCTTGAATACAGGCTGTCGTCTGCTATGTTGTAGGCTCCGATGCACAGGGCTCCCACGGTGGTGGCGGGCACGGTGATGGTGTAGTTGGGGTTGGCCGCCAAAAACTCGATTCCCGGAGAGGACAGGCCCGTGAGAGGAAGCCATGCATTGAACCCGCCGTCCAGCACCAGATCGCCGTATACGGTGATGGTCCAGATGCCCGGAATGGCGTTGTTTACCCGCACGACGGTAAGCTGTCCGCCGCTTCCCTCAATGGGAAAGAAATATCCAACCTGAACGGAGGACTGCTCAAAAACCAGATTGGTGGTGGTAATGGTTCCGGATTTAGGGGGGATTCTGGCGGCCAGCTCCCCGGTGGGGGAGCGGACGGCAACGGACAGCCTGTCGGACACCCCGCTCCAGATGGTGGTGTAAATGACGGAGGATTCGTTGGTCACGGAGATGTCAATATTCTGAAATTCGCCCACGGCGGAAATTCTTCCCTGGGTGTGGTGGCGGGCCTGACTTTCGTTTCCCGCGGCGATGCACAGACACACGCCCACCAGATTGGAAATTTCGCTGAGGTATTCCTCAAAGATGGAAAAACCGTCGTGGCTGCCGGAATTTGTTCCGATTCCAAGGCAGATGACCACGGGGCGGTTTAGCTCCTGCGCTTTCTTGAGAACGTATTCCACCCCGATCATCACGGCGGTGGAGCCAAAAGCGTTTGGCTGATCCGGGGGTACGGCAAACAGGTCCGTGTAAAAAGGGCGGGCCCGCTTCAGCTTCACCACCACCAGCTCCGCATCCGGCGCGGCGCCGAGAAAGTCGCCCACCTCCCGTCCCGCCGCCACAGAGGCCAGGAAAGTACCGTGGCCGTCAGTGTCCCGCTGGGGAACAATTTCGTAGGGATTTTCCGAGGCCAAAGCCTCGTTAATCTGGGCGTGGGTGTATTCCGCACCGAAAAAAAATCCCTCGGGGGGCGTGCCCACCACAGACTGGTCAAAAATTGCCTGGATTTTGCTGGTGCCGTCCTCATAGCGGAACACCTGCTGAGTATAGTCGATGCCGGTGTCCACAATGCCCACCAGAACGCCCCGCCCCCGCAGACCCAGATACGGCTGGCGATGGATGCCCCCAATGCCGGATGCCTCTACCTCCGGACGGCCCAGAAGGCCCAGCACCACCGGAATGGAGCTGGCATAGTTGCTTCCCATCCGGCTCAGAGTATCCAAAAATTCGCTGGACTTGGTGTAACAGACCACATACCGCTCGGCCAAAGTCTGGGTAGCCACAACGTTGGGATTCTCCCGCAGAAAGCTATCCAGGATGTCGTTTCCCCGGACAATAAAGTCAACGGTGTCGGGGGAGTTGATAAATTCCCTCAGTTCTTCCTCGTTCAAGGAAAACGCCTCCAATCGTGAGTGCCGGGGAAATACCGCACTATTTTAAATAGCAGGGTATATCAGAAATTTTGCAAGGCAATGTGAATTTAAGGCGACAGCGGCGATGTTTGATGCTGTCTTACATTTCCCGCATAAGCTGAAAGGATTGCAGCAGGTTCAGCGTTCCGTAGCCCCACTGGGGGTTGGGGTAAGACAGGGTCTGGGTGCGGTCGCAGCCCCGGATGAGATAGGCGCGGATGGGACAGGTGCTCATGGTGGGCTCGTTGCCATCTACCACGCCCCACTGCATCAGTAGCGCGCAGGCGCCGGCGGTAATGGCGGCAGCCGCGCTGGTCCCGCTCATCACGCCCCGCCCCGTGGGATAAAAGCCCTCAATATTTACGCCCGGAGCGGTGAGGTCCGGAGTAACCTGCTCGTGCCGAGTGGGCCCCCACGAGGAATTGGGATACAAGGTTCCGTTCATGCTGTTATAGGCTCCGCAGCCGATGGCGCCCATGGCGGTGGAAGGTACGGTCACCGTGTAATAAGGGTCCGCTTCCAAAAATTCAACGCCGGGAGTGACAAAACCTGTGATGGGGAGCCACGCGTTGAAGGTCCCGTCCAGAATGATGTCTCCGTGCATGGCAATGGTCCAGACTCCCGGCGTGGCGTTTAAAACCCGGACAGAGGTTAGCTGGCCGCCGCTTCCCTCCAAAGGGTAATAGCTGGCTACCCGTACCTGAGAGCGTTCCATTATTGCGTTTGAAGTGAGAACAAAGCCGTCTTTGGGTGGCTTTCTTGGCACGTATTCTCCGGTGGGGGAGGTAACGGAAACGGACAGCTTATCGGTAAAGCCACTCCAGACGGAGATGAAAAAATTTGAATCCGGTTTTACCACTTTTACGTCAATATTTCGGAAGTCGCCCTTGGACGTGACGATGCCTTTTGTATGACCGCGGGCCTGACTTTCGTTTCCAGCGGCGGAGCACACGCATACGCCTGCCAGAGCCGCGATTCCGCTCAAATATTCCTCAAAAATGGAAAAGCCGTCGTGGCTTGCAGAATTGGTGCCAATGCCAAGGCAAATCACCACCGGACGCTTCAGTTCGTGGGCCTTTTGCACGATGTACTCCACCCCGATCATCACGGCAATGGAGGAAAACGCGTTTTCCTGTTCCTCCGGTACGGCAAATAGTTCCAGTCCAAATGGTCGGGCTTTTTTTAGCTTTACCACGATCAGCTCCGACTCCGGGGCCACACCGGTAAAATCCTCCTGATGTTGTCCGGCTGCCACGGAGGCCAAAAACGTGCCGTGTCCCGCTGTGTCCCGGGAGGGAACAATTTCATAGGGATTCTCCGACTTAAGCGCCCGGTTGATCTGCTCGTTTGTGTATTCCGTGCCGATAAAAAATCCCTTGGGCGGTGTGCCAGTAATGGACTGGTCGTAAAGAAAATGAATTTTACTGCTTCCATCCTCCCGGCGAAAAACGCTTTGTGTGTAGTCGATGCCGGTGTCTACAAAGCCCATCAGAACACCCTCTCCGTGCAGGCTCATATAGGGCTGCTGCCGAATGGAACAAATTCCTGCCTCCTTCAGGCCCGGTCCGCATAAAGGACCCAGAATTACCGCGATAGAGCTGATATAGCCGGTGCCCAGCGTAGTCAGCAGCCGGGGATATGCTTCCACGGTGGTATAGCACACCACATACCGCCCCGCCAAAGTTTGGGTGGCAATAATATCCGGATTTTCCTCAATCAGGCGGTCCAGGTCGTCTGTACCCCGCACTACAAAGCCCACCGTGTCCGGCGAATCAAGAAATTGCTGCATAGACGGATTGACCGCCATTGCACGGCCTCCTTTCAAAGCGTGATAATAGGAGTTTCACAGCTCCCGCATAAGGTTAAAGGTCTGGATCAGATTCAGAGAACCATAACCCCACTGGGTGTTGGGATAGGTCATGGTGGGGCTGCGGTTGCAGCCGCGGATTAAATAGGCCCGAATCTGATAGGTGCTTAGGGAGATGTCGTTTCGTTCCACAATACCCCATTGCATCATCAGCGCACAGGCCCCCGCCGTAATGGCCGAGGCCACGCTGGTTCCGCTCATGGAGCCGGGTCCCGTGGGAAAAATCCCCCCCACGTTTACCCCCGGGGCCACGAGGTCCGGCGCCATTCGATCCAGCCGGGTGGGCCCCCAGGAGGAGTCGGAGTAAAGGCTGCCGGTGGTGCTGTTGTACGCGCCGCAGCTAATCGAGCCAAACATGGTGGACGGACAGGTGACGGTATAATAGGGCGTGGCGGACAAAAGCTCCACCGTAGGCGAGACAAAACCGGTAAGGGGCAGCCAGGCGTGAAACGTACCGTCAAGAATAATGTCTCCGTAAAGCGTAATGGTCCAGATACCCGGCGTGGCGTTATAAATGTTTACGGAGGAGAGCTGGCTTCCTGTGCTCTCGTAGGGAAAGTAATACTCCACCTGAACGGCGGATTTCTCCAAAATCAGATTGGAGCGGCTGAAGGCCCCGGGCCGGGAGGGAATCCGCCCCACCAGCTCCCCCGTGGGGGAGCGGACAGATAGAGAAATTTTGTCCGCAATGGTGTTCCAGATGCCGAGGATGACGTTGCCCGCGTCCTCGCCCACTTTTAAATCAATGTTTCGGGTGGCGCCCTTTTCCGCGATGGTACCCTGCATATGGTGGCGGGCCTGACTTTCGTTTCCGGCGGCGGTGCACACGCACACGCCACGAAGGTTTGCGATGTTGCTGAGGTATTCCTCAAAAATAGAAAAGCCGTCGTGTGCGCCGAAGGTGGTGCCAAGGCCGATGCAGATAACCACTGGACGGTCCAGCTCTCGGGCTTTTTTCACAATGTACTCCACGCCGATCATAATGTCGGTAGACTCATAGGCGTATTGTTGCCACGACGGAACGGCAAACCAATTGAGATAAAAGGGGCTTGCCTTGCGAAGCTTTACAACAATCAGTTCCGACTCCGGCGCGGCCCCGATAAAGTCCCCGGACCCGGTCCCCGCCGCAATGGAGGCCAGAAACGTGCCGTGGCCGCTCTCATCCTGTTGAGGGACCAGCTCATAGGGATCTGGGGTGCGCAGGGCCTCGTTAATCTGCGTATTGGTGTATTCCGTACCAATAAAAAATCCTTGGGGAAATGGTCCGTCCACCGTCTGGTCGTAGAGATACTGAATTTTGCTGGTGCCGTCGGGATAGCGAAAAACGCTTTGGGTATAGTCGATGCCGGTGTCCACAAATCCCATCAGCACGCCCTGCCCCCGCAGATCCAGGTAGGGCTGCTGCTGAACCTGAATGATGCCCGCCGCCGACAGGTTTGTGCTGTCGAGAAGGCCCAGCACCAAGGAGATGTAGCTGATGAAGCTGGAGCCGAACTGGCTGATCAGGCTGTTAAAGGTCACCGTGTCCGTGTAGCAGACCAGATATCTTCCGGCCAGAAGCTGCGTGGTGTGAATGGCGGGGGTGTTTTGAAGAAGCTGGTCAATAAATGCGTTTTTTCGCAGGACGAACGCTACCGTATCGGGAGAGTCGGGGAGCTGCTGGGCGGACTCCGTCCCGTTCATGAAAAAGCGCCCCCCGTCCTTGTATATTCCACAAGATCACCCATGGCTTCGCAAACGCTCAGCGCACCGTAGCCCCACTGGTTGCTGGGGAACACGGCTGAAAACTGCCGGTTGGCACTTTTGCGTAAAAAGGCCTTCACCCGCTGGCCGTATAAAAACGGGTCGTTTCCCATGACAATGCCCCACTCCATCATCAGGGCAGCCGCCCCCGCCACAAAGGGGGAGGCCATACTGGTGCCGGTATAGGCATCGTACCCGCCGCCGGCCCGGGTGGTGAGGACGCTGACGCTGGGCGCCACCAGATCGGGCTTGTTGCGCAGGCCGTTTTCACCCAAGGCGCCCCGCCCGGAAAATACGGTGGCGATGCGCAGCATCGCGTTGTACCCGCCCACGGAAATTACATTCTGCACGGTGGAGGGCAGGGTCAGCGTGAGATTCACGTCGGCCCGGAGAAAGGCGGTGTTTCGGGTCACATCCTCCACGGTGGGAAGCCAGATGTTAAACTCTCCGTCCACAATTTCGCCCGCCCGGGCAATCAATCGCCACACCCCCGGGGACACACCTGTTCCCAGCGTGGAAAAGAGAAAGTAGACCTCCTGCTGAACGGTGTAGTGGTTGGGCTGGGCGTAAATAACTGAGATCTCCGTGCCGTCCAGCGTCGTTTGGGTAACGCTTTGCAGGAACTGGATAATGATGCCATGCATGCGGTCATGACCACCGACCTTCGCGACAGCATTGCGTCGATCACCGCACCGACACTGGTGCTCGGCAGCTGGGCCGGCTACCAGCCGATGGGCGGCACCGAGGAAAGCACCCGTGCCGTCTTCCAGGCCCAGTACGCGAAGCTGCAGGGCGTGCAGATCGCGATGAGCGCGCAGGGTTTCCATTTCCTGATGTGGGATGATCCGCGCTGGCTGCACGGGCAGGTGCAGGCCTTCCTCGACCGCCACCCCTGAGTTTCACCACGCCTCGGAATGGACATGCTGGCTTCCTCCTCGACGGTACGCTTCTGGCTGCTCAATGCGTTGGTATGGGCGCTTTATGGCGCCGCGGGACTTGGCTTGCGGCATGCCTACCTCGCCGACGCCGGAAGTGCGGGTGCATTGATCACCGTCGGCCTGGCGCTGGCCCTGTTCGCGTGCAGCGGCGGCATCCGCGCCCTGGCCCTGCGCGCCGGCTGGTGGTCGCGCGGGACCGCCGGGTTGCTGCTGCGGCTGGCGCTGTCGGTGGGCGTAGGCGCTGCGTTGGCACAGTTGCTGGTGAACATCACATTGCACGCAGCGCTGGCCTGGGGATGGGTGGACATCGGTCGCCAGGTGGCCGACTTCAGCCCCAAGGCGCTGCTGCTCTACTGGTACACCACGGCGGTGATGCTGGCACTGTGGACCGCGCTCTGGGCAAGCCTGCACAGCCTTCGCCGTGTGCGCGGCGCCGAACTGGCACGCCTGCGCGCCGAAGCCGAACGCAGTGCGCTGGAACGTGACGCGCTGCGTGCGCGGCTCAATCCGCACTTCATGTTCAATGCGCTGAACAACCTGCGCGCGCTGATCCTGGAAGATCCCGAGCGCGCGCGCGACATGGTCACGCGGCTGTCGCGCACGCTGCGCCAAGCGCTGGCGCACAACCGCAGCGAGCAGGTGACGTTGGCCGAGGAACTGGCGGTGGTGGACGATTACCTGGCCATCGAGGCGGTCCATTTCGAACAGCGCCTGCAGGTGCGGCAGCAGATCGATGCCGATGCCACGCAGGCGCAGCTGCCGGCGATGGCGTTGCAGTTGCTGGTGGAGAACGCGATCAAGCACGGTATCGCCAGCCGCCCCGGCGGCGGCGAGGTACAGATCCGCGCCACGCTGGACAATGACGTGCTGCGATTGCAGGTGGAGAACCCACGTGCAACCGGCAGCGAACCCGCCCATGGCCATGGCGTCGGCCTGGCCTACCTGCGTGCGCAGCTGGGCACGCGTGGCCGATTCGTGCTGCAGCCGGTCGGCGACCGCATGCAGGCCCTGCTGGAGATTCCACAATGAGTGGCATGCTGCGCGTGTTGATCGTGGATGATGCGCGGCTGGCGCGGCAGGAACTGCGTACGCTGTTGTCGGCGCTGCCGTGGGTGCAGTGCGTCGGCGAGGCCGACGACGTGCCCGCCGCACGCGAGGCGATCGCCACGCTGGCGCCGGACCTGGTGCTGCTGGACGTGCAGATGCCTTCCGGCAGCGGCTTCGACGTGCTGGAGGGCCTGGAGACAGTGCCGGCGGTGGTCTTCGTCACCGCCTATGACACCTACGCGGTGCGCGCGTTCCAGGCCAACGCGCTGGACTATCTGGTGAAGCCGGTGGAGGCACCGCGCCTGTTGGAAGCACTGGAGCGCGCGCGCGAGCGCAACGTAGGGGCGAGCGGGGCGCCGGCACTGCGCAGCACGCTGGCTGCGCAGGACCAGGTGTTCGTCCGCGAGGGGGAACGCTGCTGGTTCGTGGCGGTGTCCGAGATCCGCAGGCTGGTGGTGGACGGCAACTACACGCGGCTGTGGTTCCGCGACCAGAACGCGTTGCTGACCCGCAGCCTGAGCGCGCTGGAGGCTCGCCTGCCGCAGGAGCTGTTCTTCCGTGCCAACCGCAACACGCTGGTCAATCTGCGCCGTATCCGCGGCGTAGCGCCCAGCATCGGCGATGGCTATGACCTGACGCTGGAGGATGGCAGCGAGGTGGAGGTGTCGCGGCGGCAGGCGCGGGAGCTGCGCGAGCGGATGGCGCTGTAGGCGCTGCCAGCGGTTACCCTGTGCAGCGGATTCCCAGATCACGCCGCGCCATGTCCATCGTCCTCACCGATTTCGCCCGTCCCCGCCTGTTCCCGCGCGTACCGCGCGGCAACACGATCCAGGACTGCACTGCCGAACAGTTCGAGGCGCACCTCAACGCGCACGCGCCGCTGAAGGTGCTGGACGGCTATGCACCGTTCTGCAAACTGTTCGTCTACGAGAACTGGACCAGCACGCGCTGCCTGACCGTGCCGATCACCGAGGCCAACCGCCCTCTGCTGCGCAGTGGTTACGAGGCACGCAATCGCGACGAACTGCCGGTGCTGGTGCGCTGGTTCGAGGGCGTGGAGCCGCCGCGTGCGAACTACCTGGTGGTGATCCTGTACAGCGCCGGGCAGCTGGCCAAGGAAGGCTCGCCGATCGAGGCCGAGTGGGGCATCGTCGGCTGCATCTATACCGCCGAACCGGAAGAGGTGCCGATGGCGCCGATCACGATGATGCGCAATGCGCTGGGCGTGGAAGAGGGCGGTTCCGGCGTACCACTGGACCGCGAGGCCTACCGGCGCTCGGTCGCGTTCTGGGAGAACAACGCCAACTGGCGGCCCTGAGCGACATTGGTCATCCACGCATCGCGTGAATGTACGGGCCGCAGTAGAGCCACGCCATGCGTGGCTGCCTGGCCTTCAGGCAGCTTTTCACTCCCACCACGGGTAGTGGTACTCGCGGTCGATGGCCTGCCAATGCTGGCCGCAGTGCGTGCAGGCAACGATGTGGCAATCGCCCCAACCCTCCTCGGCCGCCTGCAACGCGAGCAGCTGCATCTGCCCTTGTTCGATCAGGCGGCGCGGATCGAAGAACGGGTAGCCGGGATTGAGCGCGCACAGGCAGCCTGCGTGCGCCTGCCAGTAACGCAGCCGTTTCAGGGCCGCCTCCAGATGCGCCTGGTTGCTGATCAGCATGCCGCCGAAAGCGATGCCCTGGCAGCTGCGTTCGATCAGGTCCACATGCGCGGCCAATGCGTCCAGCGACGGTGCACTGAACAGTCGTGCGACGACGCGGGCGGCGTCGGTGATGCGCTCGGCGTCGCGCGACAGCAGGTCCTGCAGCAGCACATCGGCCTGCGCATCGTCCAGCCGCGGTATCGGGCGGGCAGTCCAGGGCCAGCGCATCAGCGTGCCTTGCCGATGGCGGCGAAGTGGCCAGCGGTCAGGCGCAGCAGGTCGGCCGGCGCCAGTTCCACTTCCAGGCCTCGGCGGCCGGCGCTGACGTGCAGCGTGGGCAACGCCTGCGCGCCGGCATCCAGGAACGTGCGCAGGCGCTTCTTCTGCCCCAGTGGGCTGATGCCGCCGACCAGGTAGCCGGTCGCGCGCTGCGCGGCGTCGGCGGCGGCCATCTCGCACTTCTTGCAGCCGGCCGCTTCGGCCAGCGCCTTCAGGTCGAGCTGGCCGGCCACCGGCACGATCGCCACCAGCAGTTCGTGGGCCTCGGTACTGGCCAGCAGGGTCTTGAACACCTGGGCCGGGTCGAGGCCGAGCTTGTCAACGGCTTCGCCGCCATACGATTCGGCGTGGGCGTCGTGCACGTAGTTGCGCACGGTGTGGGCGATCTTCTCGCGCTTGAGCAGGTTGATGGCCGGGGTCATGCAGGCATCGTAGCGTGGCGTAGGGGCGTTGCCTTGACCGAGGCTATTGTTGCCGCTCCAGGTGAGGATGCGCGGTGTCCGGCCGCACGCAAACGCAGAACGGGCGCCCGAGGGCGCCCGTTCCGTTCTTTGCATGCACCGGTAGTGCCGGCCGCTGGCCGGCACCCCGTAGGCATCAGTAGCGGTAGTGGTCCGGCTTGAACGGGCCTTCCACCGGCACGCCGATGTAGTCGGCCTGGTCCTGGGTCAGGGTGGTCAGCTTCACGCCGATCTTTTCCAGGTGCAGGCGGGCCACTTCCTCGTCCAGCTTCTTCGGCAGCAGGTAGACCTTCTTCTCGTAGCTGTCCTTGTTCGCCCACAGGTCGATCTGTGCCAGGGTCTGGTTGGCGAAGCTGTTGGACATCACGAAGCTCGGGTGGCCGGTGGCGCAGCCCAGGTTCACCAGGCGGCCTTCGGCCAGCAGGAAGATCGCATTGCCGTTCGGGAAGATGTACTTGTCCACCTGCGGCTTGATGTTGACGTGCTTGATGCCCGGGTAGGACACCAGTGCGTCGACCTGGATCTCGTTGTCGAAGTGGCCGATGTTGCAGACGATGGCCTGGTCCTTCATCGCGCTCAGGTGCTCGATGCGGATGATGTCGCGGTTGCCGGTGGTGGTGACGTACAGGTCGGCACGGCCCAGGGTCGATTCGATGGTGTTGACTTCGTAGCCTTCCATCGCCGCCTGCAGGGCGCAGATCGGGTCGATCTCGGTGACGATCACGCGCGCGCCGTAGGCACGCAGCGAGGCGGCGCAGCCCTTGCCGACGTCGCCGTAGCCGCAGACCACGGCGACCTTGCCGGCCAGCATCACGTCCATCGCGCGCTTCAGGCCATCGGCCAGCGACTCGCGGCAGCCGTACAGGTTGTCGAACTTGCTCTTGGTGACCGAGTCGTTGACGTTGATCGCCGGGATCAGCAGGGTGCCGGCCTGGGCCAGCTGGTACAGGCGGTGCACACCGGTGGTGGTCTCTTCGGAGACGCCCTTCCAGTCCTTGACCACGCGGCCCCAGTAACCCGGGCGCTCCTTGGCCACGCGCTTGAGCAGGTTCTTGATGACCTGTTCTTCGTGCGAGGACGAGGCGGTGTTGACCCAGTCGCTGCCGTTTTCCAGCTCGTAGCCCTTGTGGATCAGCAGGGTCACGTCACCGCCGTCGTCCACCACAAGCTCCGGGCCGGTCAGGGTGCCGTCGGCCAGGGTGAAGGTCAGCGCGTCCAGGGTGCAGTCCCAGTACTCTTCCAGGGTCTCGCCCTTCCACGCGAACACCGGGGTGCCGGTGGCGGCAATGGCGGCGGCCGCGTGGTCCTGGGTCGAGAAGATGTTGCACGAGGCCCAGCGCACAACGGCGCCGATGTCCTTCAGCGTCTCGATCAGCACCGCGGTCTGGATGGTCATGTGCAGCGAGCCGGTCACGCGCACGCCCTTCAGCGGCAGCTCGGCCTGGTACTTGCGGCGGATCGACATCAGGCCCGGCATCTCGTGCTCGGCGATGTCCAGTTCCTTGCGGCCCCAGTCGGCCAGCGTGATGTCGCGGATCTTGTAATCACCTTCGGTGGAGAAGGTCTTGGCAACAGCGTTCATTGATGTGCTCCGGTTGTGGGCGAGCGGGTGCTCGCATCTGGCCGGGCGCCGTTGTTACAAAGCCACCTTACCGAGCCTGGCCGGGCCTCGGGGGATCCGGTCGCAGCGCCCCTCGGCAGGGGAGAACCCCCATTATATCGCGGCCTCGGCATGACATCCGGATGACCCAACCATCGGCAGGTGGGCAAGCGTGCATGGGCTGTTAAGGTCGGTGTTTTCACGCATCACACAGGTGGAACGATGAGCATGCACGCGCGCCGTACGCGGCGCTGGACCGGCCTGGTCCTGTCGATGGGACTGCTGGCGGTGGCCCCGCTGGCATGGGCGGCCGCCCCGCAGTCGGCTGCGGCACCGGCCCAGGGCGTGACCGGCTATGAATTGCCGTCGGCCGCGCTGCAGGCAGTGGTCGATGCGCCGCGCGCGCCGTCGCTGTTCCTGTCGCCGCGGCGCGACGTGGCCGCGATGATGCAGATGCCGTCGCTGCCGTCGATCCAGGTGGTGGCGCAACCGGAGTTGAAGCTGGCCGGCCTGCGCATCAACCCGCGCACGTTCTCCGATAGCCGCTTCAGCTTCGGCGAGAAGCTGTGGCTGATGAACGTGGCCGATGGCAAGGAACGGCCGATCAGCGGCCTGCCGGCCACGCTGTCGATCGCCAGCCTGATGTGGTCGCCGGACCAGAAGTGGCTGGCCTTCAACCAGGTCGACGCCGCCAGCGGTGCCAATGAACTGTGGCTGGTGGACGTGGCCGGTGGCAGTGCTCGCCGTCTGGTTGCCGGCCTGAACACGGTGATCGGCAGCGGCTACCAGTGGCTGCCGGACAGCCGGGGGCTGGTGGTGTTCACCCGCCCGGCCAACCTCGGTGCGGCCCCGGCCACCGACGGCAGCCCGACCGGCCCCGCCGTGCAGCAGACCCGCCAGGGCGATGGCGTGGTGTCGATCCGTACCTACCAGGACCTGCTGAAGAACGAAGCCGACGCGCGCCAGTTCGACTACTACGCCACCACCCAGCCGGTGGAAGTCAGCCTGGACGGCACCACCCGCGCGATCGGCGCGGCCGGCATCTTCATGGGCTTCTCGGTGTCGCCCGATGGCCGCTTCGTGCTGCGCCAGCCGGTGCAGCGCCCGTATTCCTACGTGGTGCCGGTGAGCAGCTTCCCGCGCCGCATCGAAGTGATCGACCGCGCCAGCGGCACGCTGGTGCACACCGTGGCGGTGCGGCCGCTGGTGGAAGGCCTGCCGACCGGCAACGATGCCGAAGTGACCGGCGTGCGCGACATCAGCTGGCGGGGGGATGCCGATGCCACCCTGGTCTGGGCCGAAGCGCAGGATGGTGGCGACCCGAACAGGGACGCCAAGGTGCGCGACGCGGTGCTGATGCAGGCCGCGCCGTTCGACACGCCGCCGGTGACCCTGGCCCAGCTGGGCAGCCGCCTGGCCGGCATCAGCTGGGGCCGCGGTGACCTGGCCGTGCTGACCGAATCGTGGTGGAAGACCCGCAGGACCAAGACCTGGCTGATCGCCCCGGACACTGCCAGCGCCGAACCGCGCCTGCTGTGGGATCGCGATGCGCAGGACCGCTACGCCGATCCGGGCCGGCCGCTGCTGGCCAGCGACGAGCGCGGCCGTTCGCTGCTGCAGACCAGCCCCGATGGCAGCAGCCTGTACCTGGCTGGTGCCGGCGCGTCGCCGGAAGGCGACCGTCCGTTCGTGGATCGCTTCGACCTCGCCACGGGCAAGGCGACGCGCCTGTTCCACTCGCAGGCGCCGAGCTATTCGCTGCCGGTGGCATTGCTGGACAACCAGGGCAGCTCGTTGCTGCTGAGCCGTGAGAGCCCGGACGAGCCGGCCAATTTCTTCGTGCAGTCGCTGGCCGATGCCAGCGCCGCGCCGCGCGCACTGACCCACTTTGCCCATCCGCTGCCGCAGCTGAAGGGCGTGCAGAAGGAGCAGATCCGCTACAAGCGCAAGGACGGCGTCGACCTGACCGCGACCCTGTTGCTGCCGCCGGGCTACGACCCCAGGCGCGATGGTCCGCGCCCGCTGCTGATGTGGGCCTACCCGGGCGAGTTCAAGAGCGCGGCCGCGGCCAGCCAGGTCACCGATTCGCCGTACCGCTTCAATGCGATCAGTTACTGGGGCCCGCAGGCGTTCCTGGCCAAGGGCTACGTGGTGCTGGCCAGCCCGTCGATGCCGATCATCGGTGAGGGCGACAAGGAGCCGAACGACACCTACGTCGAACAGCTGGTCGCCAACGCGCAGGCGGCGGTGGATGAGGTGGTGCGCCGTGGCGTGACCGATCGCGATCACATCGCCATTGGCGGCCACTCCTACGGTGCATTCATGACCGCCAACCTGCTGGCACACACCCGCCTGTTCAAGGCCGGCATCGCACGCAGCGGCGCCTACAACCGCACGCTCACGCCGTTCGGCTTCCAGGCCGAGGAGCGCAACTACTGGCAGGCACAGGACGTCTACCAGAAGATGGCGCCGTTCAACTACGCCGACAGGATCAAGGATCCGATCCTGTTCATCCACGGCGTGGACGACAACAACTCCGGCACGTTCCCGATCCAGAGCGAGCGCATGTTCGCCGCGGTGAAGGGCCTGGGGGGCTCCGCGCGGCTGGTGATGCTGCCCAACGAATCGCACGCTTACCGCGCACGCGAATCGATCATGACCATGCTGGCCGAGAGCGAGCGCTGGCTGGAGCAGACCATCGGCCCGGCCGCGCAGGGCACGGCGAAGAAGAAGCGCTGACCGGACCGGGTAGTGCCGGCCGCTGGCCGGCAACCTCATGGAGCCATGCAACCTGAGGTTGCCGGCCGGCGGCCGGCACTACCAGATGAAACCATTTTTGCATCGCAGCACGACGCCCGATCTGGGATAGGCTTGGGCTCTGGATCCGTTGACCGAGGCCTGTGCGTCGCCGATGAACGAGTACCGCAGCAGTATCGAATTTGCTTCTCCCGATCTTCCGCTTCGCGATGATGTGCGCCGGCTTGGCGCGCTGGTCGGTGACCTGCTGGTCGAACAGGTTTCGGCCGCGTTTCTCGACGATGTCGAAGACGTGCGCACCCGCGCCATCGCCCGCCGCGAGAATCAGGCGCCCCTGTCCGAGCTGGCCGAAGGCCTGGCCGGGCGCACGCCGCAGCAGGCCGAGACCATGGTGCGGGCGTTCAGCACCTACTTCCAGGTGGTCAACATCGCCGAGCGCGTGCATCGCATCCGCCGTCGCCGTGACTACCAGCGCGCCGGTACCGCAGGTGCGCAGCCCGATGGCCTGCAGGACGCGCTGCAGCACCTGAAGGCGCAGGGCGTGGGCCTGGACGAGCTGGCGCAGTGGTTGCCCCGCATCGACATCGAACCGGTGTTCACCGCGCACCCGACCGAGGCCGTGCGCCGCGCGCTGCTGGAGAAAGAGCAGCTGATGGTGGCCAGCCTGGTCGACAACCTCGACGGCCAGCGCACGCCGGGAGAAGCCGCCGCCGATGCCGCGCGCTTCCGCATGGCGCTGACCGCCTCATGGCAGACCACCGATTCCTCGCCGGTGCGGCCCACCGTCGACGACGAGCGCGAGCACGTCGGCTTCTACCTGGTGCAGGTGCTGTACCGGGTGATTCCGGTGCTGTACGAATCGCTGCAGCAGGCGCTGCGTGATACCTACGGCGAGGAACTGCCGCTGCCGCGCCTGCTGCGCTTCGGTACCTGGGTGGGCGGTGACATGGACGGCAATCCGAATGTGGATGCCCATACCATCCGCAATACGCTGGATGCGCAGCGGCAGGCGGTACTCGCGCGCTACCAGAAGGAACTGCTGCAGCTGGCCAGCCTGCTCAGCCAGTCCACCGAGCGGGTGGGGGTGAGCGATGCGCTGCTGGCGCGCGTGGCGCAGTACCAGCAGCTGCTGCCGCAGGTACAGTCGCGGCCGCGCCATGCGGACATGCCGTACCGCCTGCTCAACGACCGCATGCGCGCACGCCTGCAGGCCACGCTGGAGGATGGCGAAGGCGCCTATGCCGGCCCCGACGAACTGATCGACGACCTGCAGCTGATCCTGGACAGCCTGCGCGCGAACCGCGGTGAACATGCCGGTGGCTTCGCTGTGCAACGCCTGCTGTGGCGGGTGAAGACCTTCGGCTTCCATCTGGCACGGCTGGACGTACGCCAGGAATCGAGCGTGCACGCGCGCGCGCTGGCCGCCGTGCTGGGCGGCGACGCGGCGTGGGAGGGTCTGGATGCCTTGGGCCGCGCGCGCCTGCTGGCCCCGCATGCCAGCGGGGAGGCCCCGTTGCCGAAGGGCGACGACGAAGGCAACCGGCGCCTGGACGCCGTGTTCGCCGCACTGGCCGATGCGCGCGCGCGCCACGGTGGTGACGCGCTGGGCAGCTACATCATTTCGATGGCACACGACCGCAGCGACGTGCTGGCGGTGCTGGCGCTGGCGCGCCGTGGCGGGCTGGTGGAAGGCAATGGATCAGTCCCGCTGGACATCGCGCCGCTGTTCGAGACGGTGGACGACCTCAAGCGCGGCACGAAGACCCTGCGTGACCTGCTGGCCGATCCGGTGTACCGCGCTCACCTGCGTGCGCGCGAGGACGTGCAGATGGTGATGCTCGGCTATTCGGACAGCAGCAAGGACGGTGGCATCGCCGCCTCGCGCTGGGGCCTGCAACGTGCGCAGGTGGAACTGCTGGAGGTGGCAGCCGAGGCGGGCATCCGCCTGACCTTCTTCCATGGCCGTGGTGGCTCGATCAGCCGCGGTGGCGGCAAGACCACGCATGCGGTGGATGCCTCGCCGCGCGGCAGCATCGATGGCCGCCTGCGGGTGACCGAGCAAGGCGAGGTGATCCATCGCAAGTACGGCATCCGTGCGCTGGCGCTGCGGTCGCTGGAACAGGCCACCGGTGCGGTGCTGCGCGCCAGCCTGCGCCCGCGTGCCGCCGAACCCCGCGAGGACGACTGGCGGCCGGTGATGGACGCGGTCGCCTCTGCCAGCAGCGAGGTGTATCGCGCCTTCGTTGGACAGGCCGGTTTCATGGATTACTTCCGCACCGCCACGCCGATCGACGTGATCGAGCGGATGACGCTGGGCTCGCGGCCGTCGCGCCGGCTCGGCCAGGACGCAGCACTGGGCAACCTGCGTGCGATTCCGTGGGTGTTCGCCTGGAGCCAGGCACGCGCGGTGATTCCCGGCTGGTATGGCGTGGGCAGTGGCCTGCAGGCGGCGGTTGATGCCGGCCACGAACAGACCCTGCGCGACATGGCGCGGGACTGGCCGTTTTTCCGTACGTTCCTGGACGACATCGCGATGGTGCTGTCCAAGGGCGATATCACCATTGCCGAGCAGTTCTCGCGGTTGTCGGGTGATCTGCACGGGCGTTTCTTCCCGCAGGTGCAGCGCGAACTGGAACTCACTCGGCACTGGCTGCTGGCGCTGATGGACCAAAAGACGCTGCTCGACCACGATGCGCGGCTGGCGCTGTCGATCCGCCTGCGCAATCCCTACGTCGATCCGATCAGCGTGCTGCAGGTGGACCTTTTGCAGCGCTGGCGGGCCAGCGGGCGCGAGGATGACGAGTTGCTGCGCGCGCTGGTGGCGTGCGTGAACGGTGTTTCGCAGGGTGTGCAGAACACGGGTTGAGGTGTCGCGGTAGTGCCGGCCGCTGGCCGGCAACCTCATGATGTTCGGCGGCACGCACGAGGTTGCCGGCCAGCGGCCGGCACTACCTCATTCTTCCGGCGACGGCGGGTTCGACGCCAGCAGTTCCAGATGGCGCTGCTCCATTTCCTGGCGCAGCTGGCGGCGGATCAGTGCGGCTGCCTGGCGGCGCTTCTCGTCCGACGTGACCGGCTGCAGGGGCGGCACCGGTGTCGGCCGGCCTTCCTCATCCACGGCCACCATGGTGAAGAAGCAGCTGTTGGCGTGGCGCACGCTGCCCTTGAGGATGTCCTCGGCCACCACCTTGATGCCGATCTCCATCGACGAGGTGCCGGTATGGTTCACCGAGGCGAGGAAGGTCACCAGCTCGCCCACCGCGATCGGCTGGCGGAACATCACCTGGTCCACCGACAGGGTGACCACGTAGCTGCCGGCGTAACGGCTGGCACAGGCGTAGGCGACCTGGTCGAGCAGGCGCAGGATGGCGCCGCCGTGGACCTTGCCGGAGAAATTGGCCATCTCCGGCGACATCAGCACGGTCATGGACAGCTGGTGGGTTTTCAGTTCGGTCGACATGGGGCGATTGTATCGGCAACCGGGTAGGGCCGGCCGCTGGCCGGCAACCGCGCAGCCATGAAAAAGCCGGCCAGCGGCCGGCTCTACCAGAAAAGAGAAGGGCCGCTTGCGCGGCCCTTCATCTGTCTTACTTCAGCTTCGCATCGGCGCGCAGGGCGGCGGCGCGGTCGGTCTTCTCCCAGGAGAAGGCCGTGGCGTTGACGGTCTCGCCTTCGCCGTTGAGGTAGCTGAACTCCTTCGGCTTGCGGCCGAAGTGGCCATAGGCCGCGGTCTGCTGGTACATCGGGTGAATCAGGTCCAGCATCTTGATGATGCCGTACGGGCGCAGGTCGAAGTGCTTGCGGATCAGCTTCTCGATCTTGTCGTCGCTGATCTTGCCGGTGCCGAAAGTGGTGACCGAGATCGAGGTCGGCTCGGCCACGCCGATGGCGTAGGAGACCTGCACTTCGCAACGGTCGGCCAGGCCGGCGGCGACCACGTTCTTGGCGACGTAGCGGGCCGCGTAGGCCGCCGAACGGTCGACCTTGGACGGGTCCTTGCCGGAGAACGCGCCACCACCGTGACGGGCCCAGCCGCCGTAGGTGTCGACGATGATCTTGCGACCGGTCAGGCCGCAGTCGCCCACCGGGCCGCCGATCTCGAACTTGCCGGTCGGGTTGATGTGGAACTTGGTGCCCTTGTGCAGCCACTTGGCCGGCAGCACCGGCTTGATGATCTCTTCGCGGACGGCCTCGATGAGGTCCTTCTGCTTGATGCCCGGGGCGTGCTGGGTCGACAGGACCACGGCGTCGATGGCCGAGACCACGCCGTTCTCATAGCGCAGGGTGACCTGGCTCTTGGCGTCCGGGCGCAGCCACGACAGCGGCGAGTTCTTCTTCTTGCGGATCTTGGCCTGCTGCTCGACCAGGCGGTGCGACAGGTGGATCGCGGCCGGCATGTAGCTGTCGGTCTCGTTGGTGGCATAGCCGAACATCAGGCCCTGGTCGCCCGCGCCCATTTCTTCCGGCTTCTTGCGGTCCACGCCCTGTGCGATGTGCGGCGACTGCTTGCCGATCAGGTTCAGCACGCCGCAGGTGGCGCCGTCGAAGCCGACGTCGGAGCTGTCATAGCCGATGTCCGTGATGACCTTGCGGGTCAGCGCTTCCAGGTCGATCCAGGCGCTGGTGGTGATTTCACCGGCCACGATGGCAACGCCGGTCTTGACCATGGTCTCGCAGGCCACGCGGGCGCGCTGGTCCTGGGTCAGGATCGCGTCCAGCACCGCATCGGAGATCTGGTCGGCAACCTTGTCCGGATGGCCTTCAGAGACCGACTCGGAGGTGAAGAGATAGCTGGACATCAGGCGTAATATCCCTTGATTCGGATGGAAAGATGGGCGCGCATGATACACGGGGTGCGCCGCCTGTGCATTGTGAACCTGTACCGGTTGCCGGTGGTTAAGCCCGTGTCGGCCTGCAGGGCCTGTCCCAGCGGGATTGGGCCCCGGGCGCGGGGCCCAGTGTTCCACCAGCGTGACAGCGGGGCGGGCGCTGCCGGGGCCGGCCGCGCCGGTCGCGGGTCCGTCGGCAGGGTTGGGCGGGCGTCATCGTTCTGCCCCGAAACCGCCATCTGGCTGCCGCCTGGCGGGCGCAGGCTGTCGGCCAATCCGGCCGCCGGGCATCCGTGGATCCGCCATGCAGGAACTCGAACAGCGCCTCCAGCAACGTTTCCCCGACTGGTTCCACGGCCGTCGCGGCCAACTGGCGCGGCCGTTGCTGCGCAGCGTCGGCCGCTGGTCGCGGCTGGACCAGATCGAAGCCTTCCTGCAGCGCAGTGCGGGATTGCGCGGCTTCGGCTTCGTCGCCGCCTGCCTGGAATTCATCGGTGGCCAGTACCAGGTGGATCCGGCCGCGCTGGCCAGGATTCCGGCCACCGGCCGCCTGCTGATCGTCGCCAACCACCCTTCCGGAGCCCTGGATGCGCTGGCGCTGCTGGACGCGGTCGGCCGTATACGCCGCGACGTGCGGATCGTGGCCAATGACCTGCTGGGGGCGATCGCACCGCTGCAGGATCTGCTGCTGCCGGTGCGCATCCTCGGCGGCAAGGCGCAGCGCGGCAGCCTGCATGCGGTGGAGCAGGCGTTGGCCGCCGAGCAGTGCGTGATCGTGTTCCCGGCCGGCGAGGTCTCGCGCCTGTCGCTGCGCGGCATCCGC
>NZ_DALZCH010000053.1:0-21727 GCF_031978065.1 Oscillibacter sp. | reverse complement strand
AGCCCAATACCCAGCGCCACAGAAATCAAGATGGGCAGCGCCTGAAGCCATTGCATCCGCACGCCTCCTTTCCCTTCAGTCTAATCAGAATATCTGCGGCAGCAGCGCGGAAATCCACGCCTGCAAACCGTTTGGAAACAATCCCAGTACCAGCACCGCAATGCTCATTACCAGCATGGGCGCCGTCATCAGCGGACCCACCTCTCTGCGCTCCACCAGTACATCTCTTCCAGGGAAAAATCCCCGCACCACAATGGGCAACAGGTATCCGGCGGTCAT
Organism: Oscillibacter sp.; assembly: GCF_031978065.1. Lineage (GTDB taxonomy): Bacteria > Bacillota > Clostridia > Oscillospirales > Oscillospiraceae > Oscillibacter. Next base: position 21,448 of record NZ_DALZCH010000053.1, on the reverse strand, counting down.
CAGCGCCGATAAAATCAGCATCGCCACGCCCACATACCCCAGCGTCCGGACCTCAAAATCCAGCGCGGCGGAAACCAGATACCACTTGCTGATAAACCCGCTCATGGGCGGAATGCCAATGATGGACAGCGCCGCGGCGGAAAAACACACCATGGTCCTTGGCATCCGCTTGCCGATGCCCACCAGTTGATCCACATGAGTGAAATTGGTGGCCACAATAATGGCTCCCGCCGCCAGAAACAGGGTATCCTTTGCCAGCGCGTGGAAAGTCATCTGTAAAAGAGCACCCCGCACGCCCCCCGGAGTAAGCAGCAGCAGCCCGAACAGCACATAGGACACCTGACTCACCGTGGAATAGGCCAGCCGCTTCTTGAGAATCTTTTCCTTCAGCGCTAGCATGGACCCCGTAAACACCGTGCACAGCGTCAGAGCGATCAGCGCATATTGCGCCCAGCTCCCCCGCAGAAAATCCGCGCCGAACAGATAATACGTCACCCGGATAATGGCCAGCACGCCGCCCTTGGTGATCACGCCGGACAGCACGGCCGAGGCCGGTGCCGGAGCCACGGGATGAGCCGTGGGAAGCCACGCTTGCATAGGCATCATGCCCGCCTTTGCGCCAAAGCCGATGGTCATCACCAGAAACACGATCAGAAGCAGTGGCCTGTGGGCCGCCGCCAGCGGCAGATTTAGCGCGCCGCCGCCGGTAAAGCTTTGGTCGGTCAAAAAATGGGACAGAAAGAAATATCCCGCCAGCGCCATCCCTGCGCCGAATACCGAATACCCCAGATACTTCAGCCCGGCCCGGCGTGCCGCGGGCGTGCCGCCGTGCAGAACCAGCGGCGCGGTCAAAAGCGTCATCAGCTCGAAAAACATGTACAGCGTCACAAAGTTGTCCGCAAGTGCAAGGCCCATCAGCGTCCCCATGGTCATGGTGTAAAAGCCCTGAAACTGCTGGCCCTTTCCCCCATGCCGGAGATACGGCTCGGCAAATACCGCCACCGGAAGCCAGATTCCTGAAATCAGCACCATAAAAAACTTTCCAAGAGAGTCACTTTGCAACGCCAGATATAAGGACCCTTCAATGGTCATCAGCCGCAGCGACTGCTCCGGCAGCACGCACAAAATCCCCGCCGCCGCCGCCGTAAGCACGGTCAGCCCCAACGTCAGCCGGTTGCGGGTCTTCTCATCCCTCTCCCGGAAGACGAACACGCCTCCGAGTATCGGCAGCAAAATCGGTAGTAACAGCAAAGCGGTTCTCCCCTCGCAAAAATTCCGTTTCTTTTCTCCGGGACTGCGCTCACATCAGCCGGATGCCCGCATAAATCACATTCATCACCGGATGATAGACAATGCCCAGCAGGAAAATCAGGCAGATAAACAGGGCCGACGCTGTGAAGAAAGAGCGATCGAAGCGCGTGTCCTCCGGCTCCACGTCATGCATGACCTCCCGGATCTCCTCCCAAGGAGGCCGCACCCAGATGGCCAGCGTCGCCGGCACATAGTACAGCGCGTTCAGCACTGTGGAAACCGCGATGGTCAGCAGCACCGCCGCCACGTAGGGCGACTCCAGCGCCGCCTCCGAAAGATAGAGCTTGGATACAAATCCCCCCAGCAGGGGAATGCCGATCATGCTCAGCGCACCCACGGTAAACCCCACTCCCGCGCCAAAATCCCGGTAAGCGCTGCCCCGCAGGTTTTTCAGGGACCGGTGATGCCCGCTGACGTCGGATAGCCGCCCGGCGCAGAGAAACAGCAGCGGCTTGCAGGACGCATGGACTAAAAGATGAAAGCAAGCCGCCGCCACGCCAAACTCCGTTCCAAGCCCCAGTCCCATGAAAATATACCCGATCTGCGCCACCGAGGAGTTGGCCAGCATCCGCTTCACGTGATATTCCCGCATGGCCGCCAAGGACCCGAAAATCATCCCCAGCATCCCCGCAATCAGCAAAATGCGGGTCACGCCCACCTCGCGCATCAGCTCCAGCCCGAACACCCGCGTCATCAGCGTGATAATCAGCACTACGTAGCCCTTCAGCACAATGCCCGACAGAATCGCCGAGGAGGACGAGGTGGCTCCGCCGTGCGCGTCCGGCAGCCACAGATGGAAGGGAAACATGGCGCTTTTGATGCCAAGGCCCACCACCATCAGCCCGATGGACACAATCAGGGGCCTGTGATACTGTCCCAGCTCCGCCAGAATCTCCACCGCCCTTGCCAGCGGCTCCATCAAAAGATACCCGCCAATGCTGTCCAGCAGGGCAAGGCCGATCAGAAACAGGCCGGAACCTAAGAGGCTCATAAACAGATAGCGGATGGTGGCGATGAGATTGGGTCCCGTGTCCTTTGCCATCACCATGGCGCAGGCCGCGATGGTGGTAATCTCGATAAACACATAGGCGGTAAACATGTCGTTGGTGTAAATCAGCGCCAAAATTCCCGCCAGCATCAGGTCCGCCATCACGAAATACAGTCCCTGCTTCTCCGGCAGAATGTCATGCGACAGCCCCCGTCCGCCGCCCAGCAGCGACAGGCCCATCACAATGGAAAAGGTCGTCGCCAGCAGCGCCTGCAACGGTCCCGCCTTGATGGCATTTCCGTAAGGCGCGGCAAATCGCCCCATGGAGTACACAAAGCTCACATCCCGGGTGTACACATAGTACAGCAGCACCGCCGACAGCATGGCAGTCACCGCCGTCATGGCCAGCGCCAGTACATAGGCCCTCCGCCCATCCCGAATCACCGAGGACAGCACGCCGCAGAAAATGGCGGCAAACATGCTGAGAAAGGGGAGGTTTTCATAGAAAGGGCGCATCAATCCTCCTCCTTCTTGGCCCGCTCCAACAACTCTGGCAGCTCAACGGTTCCATACCGTTGGTAGATGCGTTGCACCAGCGCCAGCGAAAACGCCGTCACGCTGACAGACACCACGATTCCCGTCAGCACCAGACCGCTGGGAATCGGGTTGATGTACAGTGAAGCGTTGGCGGCTCCCTCTTCCACAATGGGTGCACCGTGTCCCTCGATATATCCCAAAGATGCCAGCAGCATAAAAATGGCGGAATCCATGATGCTCAGCCCGATAACCTTTTTCACCAGATTCTGCTGAAGCATCATGTTCAGAAGTCCGATTCCGAATAAAATCACCGCCACCACGGCAAAGCGGTTCTGGGCAACCAATTCCGGCATCAGATCTTCCCCCTTTGAAACATCGCGTAAAATCCATAGATAGCACAGGCCACCACCAGCCCCACCGCCAGCTCAATCACCGTCATCATCCACTCCATGTCGATGGATAGCCCATTTGCCCCCGCAAAGATATACACGCCGTAGGTCAGCGCATAGGCCATCAACCCCACCACCCGCACACCGTTGTACAGGCTGCGGGTCAGCAGTCTGCTCAGCCGCTCAGGCCCGAAGGCCACGGAATATAAAATCAGTCCTCCGCTGAGAATCGCGCCTCCGGAAAAGCCCCCTCCCGGGGACGACTCTCCGTTCATCAGCACATACGCCGCAAACAGAAAGACAAACGGGATGAGAAGCTTGGCGGACTTTTGCAGAATGTTGTCCTCATGGGCCCGCTCCGCGGCATCCTCCCGTTTCAGCCTTAGCTGCGCCCGCTCTCCTGTGTTGTTTTTGTCCCTTTGCAGCAAAATCATCACGCTGCTCACCGCCAGAAACAACACACAGCTCTCCCCTAGCGTGTCAAACCCGCGATAGCACAAAATCATGCCCGTCACCGCATTGCTGGCGCCCGTCTCCTCCACGGTGTTCTCCAGATAGTGCCGGGACACCTCGTTGTTGGTGGGGTTTCCCGGCTGCCCGAAGGGCGGAATATAAATCACCGTGGACAGCAGGATAAAAATCAACATCACGCACAAAAGTCCTGCTGCCAGCGGGTACAGCCCGAGGAATTTTTTCAGTCGCAGTCTCTCCCGCGCCTCGTGCAGTTCGTGCGTCTCCTGTGGCCGCGCCGGGCGCCGGTGGTCCATCACATATTGGGTGGTGGGATCTCCGGCCTCCACCTCGCCGTTCACCCAGTCGGCAAACCGCTTCCATCCGCCCCGCTCACTCATCCCGCGTTCCTTTCAGCGCATTGATTTTTTTCAGCGTCAGAAAGAAGAGGATGCCGCTGACGCCCGCGCCAACCGCTGCCTCCGTCATGGCTAAGTCGGGGCTTTCCAGCACGCTCCACAGTACCGCCAGCATCACGGAAAACGAGAGATACACAATGACTGACGCCAGCAGCCGCTTACAAAGCGGAGCCGCCGCCGCGCAGACAATCAGGCCAACCAGCAAAATGTTTTCCAATAGCGTCATCGTATCTCCACCTTACATTCCGCCTTCAGATTGGGATTGGTAACCGTCTCCACCTGTGCAATCAGGTGGCTCGCCACGGGGCTGGTAATCCACAAAAACACCAGAATCAACAGTGCTTTCAAGGAGGCAAGGGTGGGCGCATGGAATAAGACAATGCCCACTAAAATACAGAAAATCCCCAGCGCGTCTCCCACGGCGGCGGCGTGCATCCGGTTCAGGGCCCGGTCAAACCGGTAAAGTCCCAGCACTGCCGTAAAAAACGTAAAAATGCCAAAGGCCAGAAATACCAGCCCCAGCCCGGTCAGTATGTCACTCCCCATGCTCCGCCGCCTCCTTTTCCTCTTCCGCGGCCTTGGCGCACTTTTCCTTACGCCAGTGGCGTATCAGCACCATCCGCGCCATCACCGTCACCGTCAAAAAGCTCAAAAGGGCGTAAACCAGCGCCACGTCCACCAAAAAGGTCTCGCCCATCCGCACCGATAAAATGGCAATTACCGCTACGGCCATGGTGTTGATCATATTTACAGCCACAATCCGGTCAGTAAACCGCGGTCCAATCACGGCACGCACCAGCGTGGCCAGCATCAGCACCGCCAGTAAACCCACCGCTGCCGTCAGCGCCGCGTTTTTCACATCGGTCATACGTTCTTCTCCAAGCCCAGCAGCTTTCGCTCAAATTCGCCATGCTCCAGCCCCTCGGCAAGAGACGCATCCAGCGTGTGGACGCACAAAAGATTTCCCTCCTGAGATACGACAATGGTCCCCGCCGTCAGCGTAATGGCGTCGCTGAGGGCGGCCCGGGCGCTCTGGTGCGTCAAATCCGTCCGAAACCAGATAAGTCTTGGATCCATGTTCCGTCCCTTGGTGTAAATAAGCCGCATGACCACCAGTCCCGCCAAAAGCATCTCCTTCACCAGATAGCCGAGATACCGAATGGCGCTGCCCGTTTTTTTCAAAGCCGCCCAGTCTTCCCTGGGACTGTATCCCAGCGTTTTGCAGGCCAGCAGGTACAATCCTGCGGAAACGGCGCCCCCGATGATGCAGACCTCAAGGTCCAACTCTCCCGATAAAAATATCCACAGTCCAAACAGCAAAATCAGCAAGCCGCCGCCCCCTCTCGGTTAAATTCCCTGCCGTCCCCTCACGGGAGTTTGTCTGCGCCAGGCCGCTCTTTCGCGTACTCCTGCACATACCTTATAAAATTCCGCGTCACGGGGGACACGGATTTCAACTGCGGCACGCCCATTCCCAGAATGCGGTACTGGGGCGGGTCCAGCGGCATGGCCACTGCGTTGCTGCGATAGTTGCGCAAAAGCAGCTCCGACAGGATGGAAACCCCCAGCCCCGCCGTCACCAGATTGACGATTGCATAGTCGTTGCAGGCGGAAAAGCGGATGTGTGGGTAGTGTTCCAATTGGTCCAGCACATGATGTACCTCGTAGTCATAGCCCGCCATGGGCATAATAAACTGCTCGTTTTTAAACGCCTCCACAGGCACGGAGTCTCTCTCCGTCAAAGGGTGGCCCGGCGGCAGCAGCGCCAGCATCTCGTCCCTGCACAGGGGCAGCCAGTCAAAGGATCGGCTTTCTCCACCGGTGTACAGGCACAAATCCGCCTCGTGGGCGTCCATCATGGCGTTGATGCGGTCTGCGCCCCCCTCAATGATCTGAATCTCCACATTGGGATAGTCCTTTTGAAAGGCGCTGATGATGTTTGGAAGCCAGTAACTGGCCATGCTGGAAAAGGATGCAATCCTAATATGCCCCGTATCCGCGCCCTTGATCTTCGCAATGTTCTGCTCCAAGTTTTCGTTGGTGCTCAATAGCTGGCGGATAATGGGCAGCAGCATCTCCCCCTCGGAATTGGGGAGAATGCCCGAGGAGGTCCGAATCATCAGAGAAAATCCCACCTCATCCTCCAGAGACTGCATCATGTGACTGATGCCCGACTGCGTATACCCAAGCTCTTCGGACGCTTTCGACAGGCTTCCCAGCTCCACGGCACGGACGAACGCCTCGTATTTTTTTATGTTCACGCGCTATGCCGCCCTTTCATGTTTCTTAGTACAAATAAGACATTCTCTAATATCCCTCTTTATGTTATCGTATTTATTTTTGAAATGCAAGATTTTTTTATGCCTGTTCATAAATCCGTTTTGTACCCGGTTTTTTATATCCTCCGGACTTTTTTCCGGTATTTGGAAGCAGCAGTCCGCCTGCTCGGCCTTCTCCGTGAAAAGGACGGCTATCTTTTCCGGCGGCTCTTTTCCTCGCATATCCCTCCTCGTCTTCGCATAGGCTTTTCCAACAAGGGGGAATGTTGAAATGATGATTCATGTGGTCGCCGTCGGCGAAACCGTCGACTCCATCGCCGCCGCTTACGGGGTTGATCCCTTCCGGCTGGCAGCGGATAACGAGGTGGGGGCCTCCGGCGCTCTTGCAGTGGGACAAACTCTGGTTGTCCGATTTCCGGAGCTGGTCCATGCCGTCCGTCTCGGAGATACGCTGACTTCCATTGCAGCGGAATATGGCGTAAGTGTCCGTAAGCTCTATCAGAACAACTGGAGTCTGGGCGGTCTTCCTGCGCTGGAGGAAGGGATGGAGCTCGTCATCGCTTATCAGGATCCTCCCACCGACTCCGCCGTTTTCAACGGCTATGCTTACCCCTTTACCGACACGCTGCTGCTGGACGCACAAACGCCATACCTCACTTATCTCACCCCCTTTACCTACGGTATCACGGCGGAGGGGGGCCTTCTCCCGCTGAACGACGACGCGCTGCTGCTCTCCGCCAGAACCCATGGGGCGCGGCCTGTGCTTCATCTTTCCTCCTACACGGAGGAGGATCGGTTTGACTCCGAGCGCGCCACGCTGGTCCTTACAGACGAGGCCGCCCAAAACCGGCTCATCTCCGAAATAGGCGCCCTGCTTCAGGAAAAGGGCTTTGCGGGAATCGACGTGGATTTTGAATTTCTCCCAGCCGCTCTGGCCCAGCCTTATGCGGACTTTCTTGCCCGCCTGCGCCGCGTTTTCGGCGCGCAGGGCTATTTTGTCTGGGCGGCTCTTTCGCCCAAAACCTCGTCCGCCCAGCCGGGCCTGCTCTATGAAGCTCACAACTATGCCGCCATCGCCTCCTCCGTGGACGCCGTCCTTTTAATGACGTACGAATGGGGATATACCTACGGGCCGCCTATGCCTGTTTCTCCCTTGCCGCAGGTCCGGGCGGTGCTGGACTATGCCGTCACCCAGATTCCCCCAGAAAAAGTTTTCCTCGGCCTTTCCAACTACGGCTACGACTGGACCCTCCCCTTCGTGGCCGGCGAGTCCAAGGCCCAGTCCATCTCCAATCAGCAGGCCATCGAGCTGGCCATCCAATATGATGTCGCCATTGAATATGACGAGACGGCGCAGGCTCCCTTTTTCCACTATACCGATCAGGACGGCGCGGTCCACGAGGTCTGGTTTGACGACGCGCGCAGTCTTTCCGCCCGCCTTCTTCTCATTCAGGAATACGGCTTTCAGGGCGCGGGCATCTGGAACGTCTCCCGCCCCTTTTCTCAGCTTTACCTTGTTATTGCCTCGCTGTATGACATTCCCTAGGCACTCCTCAGGTCGCTTCCCCTCCGTTTCGCTTCTTTCTTTTTGCACCCAAAACATGGCGGCCCCGCGGAGTTTTGCTCCGCGGGGCCGCCATTCATTATATATTTGAACCTTCTCTTTTTCTATCCGGCATTTTACAATCCGTTCCCCTGCGTCCGCTGGTCCAGCCTGCTGATTCCAAAAGCCAAAAGAAATCCCGCGCCCGCACACAATGCCGAAAGAGCAAGCTCTCCCGCACCTCCGTAATGCACAGGGATAATCACCAGTGTAGAGGCAATTACAACCCCCAAAATCCCGTGAAACGCAATGGAGTAGTGCTTTTGAAACACCCAGTTCACCGCCCGCGCCAAAAGCGCCACCGTCAGAATCAGCCCCGGTAACGTGGACAGCAGCACCGACAAATCAAGGCCCGACAGCCCGTCCATCAGGGGCTGATACAGCCCCAGCGCCATCAGCACGGAGGAAGCCGCCAGCCCCGGAATCACAATTCCCAGTCCAAACAGCGCCCCGCTGAGGGTAAAAGACCAAAAATTCGGCTCGAGCTGAACGGACAGCACCCGTCCCACGTAAAACAGCGCCCAAAAAATTGCCCCGGCGCAAACGCCCATGCTAACCCAAGATGCACGGCTGTGGCCCTCCTTCCCCGCCTCGCGGTAAAGAGCTGGCACCGTCCCCACAATCAGCCCGATAAACGCCCAGGTGGTCACCGCCGCAGACACGGTCAGTGCCGCTGAAATCCCTCTGGCAAAAGCTAAAAACCCCACGGCGCAGCCCAATCCAAGGGCAGGAATCCTCCTCCAGTATTTTGGCAACGCCCGCTTAGGATGGGTTAGCACCTCCATAAAAGGGCGGTATAAATCAAACGCCACGGCCAGCACTCCGCCGGACACACCGGGCAAAATTGCTCCCGCCCCGATCAGCGCCCCGCAGAGAAAATCCCGCAGGTAGCGCATCATGAAATTGTGGTTTTGTTTTGGCACACGCTACCTCCGCCTACTGTAAAAATACTGCTCTCATAATATATCAGTTCTGCCCTGAATTTGCAATTCGATTCCCCATATCCCACTCTTCTTCTAATGGTTTTTCACCGTCTTTGTCGCTTTTCACAGAATCATTTTTTAGTTTCAGTCATTTTACAGCAATTTTTCCCTGTTGACAAACTCCTGAAACTTTCGTAAACTTAAGTGCAACAATTAAATATTAAAAAGACGATGAAGGAAAGAGTACGCAAACAGATACGTCGCAGAGAGCCTCGGCAGGTGAGAAGAGGTACGGAAGGGTTTGTGGAAGATGGTTCCGGAGTTGCGTGGCCGACCGCATATGCGTAGGCCGCGACGGGAGCGCCCGTCAGCGCGCAGGAGTGTGACTGCACTCTTAAAGGCCGCCCCCGTGAGGAGGCGCGCGAACCAAGGTGGTACCACGGCGTTTTTTTACGCTCGTCCTTGATGCATGGCATCAGGGGCGTTTTTTGTTGCCCAATTTACTGTATAAAGGAGGATGCTTGCCATGTCCATGATTGAGCTTGAGCATCTGACCAAAACCTTTGCCGGCGGCGTTACCGCGCTGGCCGATGTGACCTTAAGCGTGGAAGCGGGGGAAATTTTCGGCATCATCGGCCTTTCCGGCGCTGGAAAATCCACGCTGGTGCGCTGTATCAACCTTTTGGAGCGGCCCACCACCGGTGCCGTCCGTGTAAACGGCGCGGAGCTGACCGGCCTTTCCCAAAAGGAACTGCGCAAGGTCCGCCAATCCATCGGCATGATCTTTCAGGGCTTTAACCTGCTCTTCCAGCGCACGGCGCTGGACAACGTGTGCTTTCCTCTGGAGCTTGCAGGTATGAGCCGGAGTGAAGCCCGGCAAAAGGCCCGTCCCTTTTTGAAGCTGGTGGGGCTGGAAGACAAGGAATCAGCCTACCCCGTCCAGCTCTCCGGCGGGCAGAAGCAGCGGGTGGCCATCGCCCGCACGCTGGTGACGGACCCCAAGGTGATTCTCTGCGACGAAGCTACCTCCGCGCTGGACCCCACCACCACCCAGTCCATTCTGGCACTTTTGAAGGAGCTGAACGAAACCTTGGGCGTCACCGTGGTGGTCATCACCCACGAGATGACGGTTGTGGAGCAAATCTGCGACCGGGTCGCCATTATTTCCGACAGCCACATTGTAGAGCAGGGCGCGGTGGCGGACGTGTTCCATCATCCCCAAACCCCTGCCGCCCGGCAGCTCATCACGCCCCGGGGCGCCATCTCCGAAAAGAGCAAGATTCTCGGTCCGCTGTACCGTATTACCTTTGACGGCAACACGTCCGACCAGCCCATTGTCTCCGGCATGGTCCTCGCCAGCGGCGCGCCGGTGAACATCTGGTACGCCGACACCAAGGATATCGACGGCAACGCCCACGGACAGATGCTTCTGGAGCTGCCGGAAAACTATGAGCAAACTCAAAAAATGCTGGCGTTTTTAAAGGAACACAAAGTTACCTACGAACGGGAGGAGGCCGCGTACTATGGCTGAGATTTTTACATCTGCGTTCTGGCATCAATACGGCCCCCTTCTTGGGCAGGGCACAATCGACACCCTGATTATGACTGGCATTTCCACCGTCTTCGCCTACCTGCTGGGCCTTCCGCTGGGCATCCTGCTCAGCATCACTCAGCCCCACGGTATCCTGCCCCGCAGAGGTCTGAACCGGGTGCTGGGCTGGATTGTCAACGTGGGCCGCTCCCTTCCCTTTATCATTCTGATGGTGGCCATTATGGACTTTACTAAGCTCATCGTGGGCACGAAAATCGGTATCCGGGGCGCGATTGTCCCGCTGGTGATTTCCGCCGCTCCCTTCATCGCCCGGATGGTGGAAACCTCTCTGGCAGAGGTGGACGCGGGCGTGGTGGAAGCGGCGCAGGCCATGGGCTCTTCTCCCTTCCAGATTATCTGGAAAGTCTACCTGCCGGAGGCGAAGCCCTCCTTGCTGTTGGGCGGCTCCATTTCCATCATCACCATTCTCGCCTATACCGCCATTGCCGGTGCGGTGGGCGCGGGAGGACTGGGCGACCTTGCCATTCGATATGGCTATCAGCGCCGCATCCCCTCTATGCTGCTGGTCACGGTGATTTTCATTATCCTGCTGGTGCAGGGCATTCAAACCGTTTTCAGCTTCCTGTCCGCAAAAATCGACAAGCGCCTGAAATAAAAACGGCCATTTTCCCGGCGCTTTGATTTTCGGGTCCGCTTCCGGGCCTTCCCTTTCCGTTATTTTTTTGACCCCTTCTTCCTGTCGGCGCGCGACGGCGGGAAACGCGGCCATTGAAATATAACTTCATCCCATCAACATATATCTGACTTTAATGGAGGAACAACTGATGAAAAGAAAACTTCTTGCTCTTACTCTGGCCCTCGGCCTGACCGCTTCTCTTGCCGCCTGCGGTAACTCCGGTTCCGGCTCTGCGGCTTCCGGCTCTGCCGGATCCGGATCCGGTTCCGCCTCCGGCTCCGCTCCCGCTGAAACCGTGACTCTCAAGGTCGCCGCCTCCGCCACGCCCCACGCCGAAATTCTGAACGCCGTGAAGGACGTTCTGGCCCAGCAGGGCATTGACCTTCAGGTCACGGAATACGGCGACTACGTGGTTCCCAACACCGCCGTGGAGGAAGGCAGCGAAGATGCCAACTACTTCCAGCACGTGCCTTATCTTGATAACTTCAACGCTGAAAACGGCACTCATCTTGTGAATGCGGGCGGCGTACATATCGAGCCCATGGGCATTTACGCGGGCAAGACCACCGCTCTGGCCGATTTGGCCGACGGGGCTGTCGTCGCCATCCCCAACGACGCCACTAACGAGGGCCGCGCCCTCCTGCTGCTGGAGGCACAGGGCCTCATCAAGCTGAAGGACAGCGCCAACCTGACCGCCACCCCCAACGACATTGCGGAGAACCCCAAGAACCTGACCTTCAAGGAGCTGGAGGCCGCCATGATTCCCAACACCGTTGAGGAAGTGGACCTGTCCGTCATCAACAGCAACTATGCCATGGAAGCGGGCTTCAACCCCGTGGAGGACGCTCTGGCCATTGAGGATGCCAACTCCCCCTATGTGAACATCATCGCCGTGAAGGAGGGCAACGAGAATAACCCCGCCATCCGTGCGCTGGTGGAGGCTCTCCAGTCCGAAACTGCCCGTGATTTCATCACCACCACCTACGGCGGTGCCGTCATCCCCGCAGTCTAAGGATTTACCGGCTAACCCCTCTTTTTGAAAATCTTTTTCGCCGAGCGCATTTTGTGTCATTTCTGCGGAAAGTAAAAATTGAACGGGCGCGGGGAAGAAACTTCCCCGCGTCAGTTTTTCAATCGCCGCCCTTATGTGACGAGCACCTAAATGCACTGGTTTTAAAGCGCCGCCCTCGGGTGACGGGTCCTTTAATACCACCCCAAATGACGGGCCTGCTGCTGAAAAAAGACCGCTCACGCGGTCTTTTTTCCATGTATTCTTTATCGCGTAGGGATAACCTCAATCCAGTACCCATCGGGGTCTTGAATGAAATAAATCCCCATTTTCGGATTTTCAAAGCAGATGCAGCCCATTTTTTCGTGACGCTGATGCTCCGCCTCGTAATCGTCGGCCCGCAGAGCCAGATGAAACTCGCACTCTCCAAGATCATATTTCTGGGGATGGTCCCGCAGCCATGTCAGCTCCAGCCGGAAGTCTGTCTTCCCGTCCCCCAGATACACGATGATGTAGCTTCCGTCGGCGGCCTCCTTGCGGTTCCCTACCGGCGTCAAATCCAGCGCCTCTTTATAAAATACCAGCGATTTTTCCAAATCGGACACGTTGAAGTTAAAATGATTAAAACTCAGCATTGTCTCTCCCCTTAAACGTCCTGTTGTTTGCGCCGCAGTTATTGAATGGCTCTTGCCTCCACATAATAGCGCTTATCCTGCGCGTGGCCCATGGAGAAGGTTTTCCGGGGCAGCACGCCGTCGGCCATCACGGTTTTGAAAAGCTGCTCCTTGCCCATGGTGGGTAGCTTGAAGCCGATGTTGCCGGGCTTCGCGCCCAGCTCATCCGTCACCTCGTCGCCGTGGATGTAGTCCACTTCGCCGCCGTTGTCCTTCAAATACTCGTCGATAAACGCCTGAAGCGTCCCCACCTCAAGCTGAACCTTGGGGTCCGGCACGGTGAGAAAGCCCTTGCCGCCTGCCCAGGTATAGGCGATGGTGTGGCCCTCACCCTCGCCCTCATGGGTGGAGGGGTAAAACGCCTTAAAGGCCGCCAGCAGCTTCTCCGCGTCCACGTCGAACACCACCCGGTGAATCGGCTCGAACTTCAGCGCGTCGTCGTGGTTGTTCACCACCTCCACCAGCGCATACCGCTCCGGCAGAGTGGCCCACTGCTCCTTGGGCGTGACCTTCTTCTTGTTTTCATAGCAGGTCTTTGCCGTGGCAAGGGAATGGTTTCCGTCGCCCACGGCGAACAGGAGGGGCGCAGCGTCCTTCATGCCATACTTCCGCTCCATCTGGTCAGGGGTGCACAGCGCCGTCAGCGCGTCTGCCACAGCGTCAGTCTGGGCCTCAGTCAGCTTCCAGCCGATCAGATGCCCGCCACCCTGCTGCAAATCGAAATCATAAAGCTTTTCCATGGCGCCGCTTTGGCCGCCCAGCGGCTCAATCACCGTTTCGTCGGGATCGTCAATCAGCAGCATCACGTGGGGCAGCTCCACCGGCGCGTCCTGCCGCACCTTCACCCGAGGCGGAATGCGGGAAAGAACCGTTCCCTCCGTGGCGCGGATCAACGCGCCGGAGCCGGGCGTGTAGTCATACTGGTCCAAATCCACCATGCCCACCAGACCGTGGCGCACCTTCCCGTCAGACTGGGTGCGTTCCATATAGATGAGAGATGCGGGCAGGGTTTTGAACACGCCGCCCTCCACATATTTTCGCATGGACGCATTGATGTCCGCAATGTGCTTCTCCACGGCGGGATCGTTCAGCTTGGCCTCCGGCAGAATCAGGCGCAGAGTAGAGGGCGCTTCGCCCACCGTCTGCTCCACTGCCTCCCAATACTCCGGCTGAGAGGTAAACTGGTCGCAGGCCACCACGGCCCACTTTTCCATATCTGCGCTTGCGGGCAGCAGGATATCCGCAGGATAGAAGCCCAGGCGATTGAATTTCTCGTTCATGTGAGTCTCCTTTTCCAAATTTGCAAATTTTTTGGCGCACTGCGCCATTGTGCTTGTCTTCCCAGTATACTATACTCCGCCGCCGGATTCAACGAAAGTCTGAAATTTTTCTCCCCACCGGTATGATTATCCGCGCTTTGGGGCATACTCCACCCAAACCCCGGATAATCAGTTTTTAGGAGGTATGTTTTATGGTAATCGACAAGATCGCACTGGTGCTCGCCATTATTGGCGCGCTGAACTGGGGCGGCGTCGGCCTGTTTGGCTTCGACACAGTCGCCTTCCTCTGCGGCGGGCAGATGGCCGCCCTTTCTCGCATCATTTATGCACTGGTCGGCCTGGCGGGTCTGTGGTGCATCACGCTGCTCTTCCAAAGAGGCGAGGAGCGCAGAACTCACGTAGCGTAATCTCAGAAAATTTCTGCAATCACTGTAAGCGCACGAACGGATCATCAATTATGGTCCGTTCGTGCGTTTGCGGTCCAAGAGGTATTTTGCCACACACAAGGCAAAATAATTTAATTTTTTGCCGCCGGGCCGCAAATTCCCCGTAGCTTTGTAATATAGGGCAGGGAATGTAAATTTCCCTGCCCTTTGATGTTTTTTCTTCCGTCTGTGCCTAAGTCTCGTCGTGCTTTTTTTACAAAAATCGCCCGTTTAAGCGGGTATCCCGCTGTGCAAGAGACAACATACAAAAAAGATGCGTAAAACTTTTTACACAGTGTACCCCCTTTTATTTACAAAAAATACGGGATTCCCCCTTGCCACAGAGACGAAATCGTTTATAATAGAATCAGAATCCGTATTTTAAGGGTTGCTTCCAAGAAACAAGGAGGTTTATATGCGAAAGACAAAAATTGTCTGTACTCTGGGCCCCGCCACCGACAAGGAGGAGACGCTCCGTTCCATGCTGGAGGCCGGACTGAACGTGGCCCGGTTTAACTTTTCCCACGGCACCCACGCCGAGCACAAGGTGCGGCTGGACATGGTGAAAAAGCTTCGGAAGGAGATGAACCTGCCCGTGGCCACCATGCTGGACACCAAGGGTCCCGAAATTCGCCTGCGGGATTTTAAGGACGGTCGCGTCCAACTGCAAGCGGGTCAGGAATTTACCCTCACCACCCGCGATGTTCCGGGGGACGAGCATATCTGTGCCGTCACCTATCGGGAACTCCCCGACGACGTGGTTTCCGGCGGCGCGATTTTGCTGGACGACGGGCTTATCTGCCTCACGGTGCTGGAAATCAAGGGAGAAGATATCGTCTGCCGTGTAGAAAACGGCGGAAGCGTGAAAAATCACAAAGGGGTCAACGTTCCCGGCGTGCGCCTTTCCATGCCCTATCTCAGCCAGCGGGACCGGGAGGATATTCTCTTTGGCGTGGAGCAGGATTTCGACTTTATTTCTGCCAGCTTCGTCCGCAGCGCGGCGGACGTGACGGATCTGCGCCGCCTGCTCAGCGCCGCCGGATCCTCCATCCGTATCATCGCAAAAATTGAAAATCAGGAGGGCGTGGACAATCTCTCCGAAATTCTCTCCGTGGCCGACGGGATTATGGTCGCCCGGGGCGACATGGGCGTGGAAATTGACTTCACGGAAATCCCCATTATTCAAAAGGACATCATCGCCCAGTGTGCCGCCGCAGGAAAGCCTGTCATCACCGCCACTCAGATGCTGGACTCCATGATGGAAAACCCCCGCCCCACCCGGGCGGAAATCACCGACGTGGCCAACGCCATTTATGACGGCACCTCCGCCATCATGCTCTCCGGAGAAACAGCCGCGGGCAAATACCCGGTAGACGCGGTGAAAACCATGGATGCCATCGCTCTGCGCACGGAGTCCGATATCAACTACGCCAAGCGGATGCGCAGTGCCGACGGGGACCACCGCCTCTCCATTGCCGCCGCCACAGCCCACGCCGCCTGCACCACCGCCGCCGATGTGGGGGCGGACGCCATTATCACCGTCAGCCAGCGAGGCACCACTGCCCGGCTGGTCAGCCGTTTCCGTCCCGTAACACCGGTGATTGCCTGCCTGCTGGACGAACGCGTTCAGCGCCACATGGCCCTGAGTTGGGGTGTCATCCCCATTCTGATGCCCGTGGCCGGAGATTCCGACGAGCTGGTAGACTTCGCCGTGGAGACCGCCGAAGCCGCCGGGCTTGTAAATCAGGGCTCTTTGGTGGTGGTCACCGCAGGCGTGCCTGTGGGCATCCCCGGTACCACCAATATGATCCGGGTTCATCTGGTGGGCGGCGCGCTGTTTACCGCCGTGGGCGTTGGCCGAGGAAAGGCCTCCGGTCCCCTGTGTGTGTGCCGTACGCCGGAGGAGGTTGCAGAAAAGGCCCGTCCGGGCTGCGTGTTGGTGGTTCCCTTCACCACCAACGACATGCTCCCCGTCATGCGTACCTGCGCCGCCATCATCAGCGAGGAATCCGGTGCAAACAGCCATGCCGCCACCGTGGGTCTGGCTCTGGACAAGCCAGTCATCGTGGGCGCGGGCGGGGCCACTCATATCCTCATCGACGGGATGCAGGTGAGTGTGGACTGCGCCCACGGCACGGTTCAGCGTCTCCCCGGATAAGCGATCCTGAAAACCGCGTCCGGACCCATCCTCGCAATGGAAGCGCTCTCCTTTGAACAATATAACATCGGGCACGGGGAAATCAATTCCCCGTGCCCTCGCTTTTTAGATATTCACTTCCTCACGAAGAGTGAAAAAGCCTTTCCGTTTCGCTGTGCGGAGTTTTTATCGCACCCGTCCCAGCTCAGGGCTTTTCCTTCTCCAGAGCCGCGTCGGCAACCGCTTCTTTCCCGCCGCCATCCGGCGCAGAAACGATTTCCTCTGTCCCGGCTACCTCCGTTTCCGCTTCCGCTTCGGAATCCGCCGCCAGAGCGGCTCGTTCCATCTGCCGGACCCACAAATCGCTGCCGTCCTTTTTCCGAATCACGATGTTGTAAAACAGCATTGCCGCCGCACACACTGCCAGCACCAGACTCAGCGCCTGAGAAACGCGGATGGGCGCACCAAAGATCGTCCAGTCAAAGAGGTATAGGCTGTCTGTCCGCAGCCCCTCAATCCATGCGCGGCCAAGGCCGTACCACAGGAAATAGAAGCAGGCGCTCTCTCCGTCAAACCGGCGAGCTTTGCTGACGATAAACAGAACCAGCAAAAGCCCCACCAAATTCCAAAGGCTCTCGTAGAGGAACGTGGGGTGCACCTCCACAGACTGGTACTTACTCACCCATAGCTGCATCCGCCACGGAAGGTCTGTGGCCGCGCCAAAGGCCTCTCGATTGATAAAGTTACCCCAGCGTCCGATGCTCTGGCCCAAAAACAGGCCCATGACGCAAAGGTCTACCATGGCAGCAA
Organism: Oscillibacter sp.; assembly: GCF_031978065.1. Taxonomy (GTDB): domain Bacteria; phylum Bacillota; class Clostridia; order Oscillospirales; family Oscillospiraceae; genus Oscillibacter. The sequence goes on along the minus strand of NZ_DALZCH010000053.1, from coordinate 3,986 downwards.
ACTTCAGCTTTTTGATTCTGCAATAGACATAGGTCACCAGAATCCCCACAATCACCGTGCCGTAGATGGCAATGCCGCCGTCCCACACGGCCAGCATCCGCAGCCAGTCGAACCCGCCGTCCGCGTTGCGGTACAGATCCAGATAAAAAATCACATAGTAAATGCGGGAGCCTATGATGCAAAGGGGCGTGGCCCAGAGAATCATGTCCAGCACATTGTCCTCCGTCAGACCAAACCGCTTGGCCTGCTTCATGCAAAGATACAGCCCCGCCAGCAACCCCAGCGCCAAAATGATGCCGTACCAGTAAATACCGTGCCCGATGTGAAGCGCCACAGGGTCGGGATTGATCTCAAACCCGCCGAACAATCCCGGAAACCCGATGGGCATATCACTCAGTGCTTTTAAATTCGTCAAAACAGAAACTTCCTTTCGCCGCGCCTTATTTCGGCTGAATCACGGACATCACCGCGCGGTCCTCCGTCAGCTCGTCCCGGATAAATGCCCGGATGTCCTCTTCGGTGATGCCGTCAAAGGCCTCGGGGAATTGTAGTGCGTCATAGCCCGCAAAATGCCCCTCCGTCAGCGACACGGCGATGCTTTCAAAGGAGTTCATGCTCCGCAGCATCGTGCCGAAGGCCGCCTTGCGCACCCGCTCGTAAAAGTCATGGTCCAGCCCATCCGCCGCAAGGCGGCGGGCCTCTTTTTTAATCTCCGCAGCCACTGCGTTCACGTCCCGGCTGTCGCCTCCCGCATAGAGATAGGCCGTGTCGGGCATCATCTCAAACGCGCCGCCGAAGCTTCCGTTGATCAGTCCCTGCTCATACAGCCGTTGATACAGCGGACTGGAGTCCCCCAGCAGTAAATCGCTCGCCATGCCCCCAATCAGGCTCCGCCGGAGAAAATTTTCTCCCTGCGCCGAGGGCGTACACTTAAAGCCCAGCAGGAATTGGGGCATGGAAACCTCCATCCTCCGGCTAACCTCTCGCTGCGCCACGCCCGAAGGCTCTTCCCCGTGGTCCCGTGGAATGGCAGGGCCACTCTCTTTTGGCAGAATAGACGCGGCAATTTCCTTCACCCGCTCTGCATCCACGTTCCCCACCACCGTCAAAACCATGTTTCCGGGGGTGTAGAATGCTTTGTGGCAGTCATACAGCGTCTTGGCCGTAATCTCGCGGATGCTCTCCACGCTGCCCGCGATGTGGGTCTTCGCGGTGTTGTTGTGATACAGCGCCCCCATCATTCCGGCATAAATCCGCCAGTCGGGGTTATCCTCAATCATCCGGATTTCCTGAGAGATAATGCCCTGCTCCTTTTCAACGCTCTCGTCCGTAAAATAGGGGACCGAGACAAAGGACAGCAGAATTTTCAGGTTTTCCTCAAACTTCTCCGTGGAGTCGAAGTAATACCCCGTCATGGCATTGGAGGTAAACGCGTTGGGCTCCGCCCCGTTTTTCGCCAAATCCTGAAGCGCGTTGCCCTCCTCGGTGTCAAACATCTTGTGCTCCAGATAGTGGGCAATACCCGCCGGAGTGTCCATCCACGTTCCATTCAGTTGAAAGCGGGTGTCCATCCCGCCGTATCGTGTGGCAAAAAAGGCATAGCTTTTTGCAAAGTCCGGCTTGTAAACCACGTTAATCGGCAGGCCGTTGGGCAGCACCTCCCGGTAAACGGTTTCACCAATGCGCTGATAAAGCTCCTTTTTCATGCTCCGGCCTCCTCTCCCTTAAGAAAATACACGGTGTCCAGCGCCACGGACCCCATGGCCTCCCGAATGCGCTCCGGCGTCACGGCGCGAACGCCCGCGGCCAGCTCCTCCGGCGTATCCTCCCGCCCCGAGGCCATCCGCCCCAGCCAGAAATTCTCCAGCTTGCCCTGAGAATCCCCGATGGTGGCATAGGCGTTGCACAAGGTACTCCGCGCCCCCTCCAGTTCCCAGTCGTCCAGCGCGCCGTCCTGCACAGCCTTGAGCTGAATCAAAATTTCGCCGTAAGCCCGCTGGAAATTTTCAAATTCAATCCCGGAGGACACGGTAATCACGCCTTTTTCCCTGTGAAGCTGGGACGAGGCGTAATAGCAAAGGGACAGCTTTTCCCGCACATTCATAAACAGCTTGGAATTGCTGCTTCCGCCAAATAGGGTGTTCCCCATCAGCAGCGCGGAAAAGTCGTCGCTGGCGCAGGCAAAGCCCATGCCCAGCTTTCCCTGGGTCACGTCCATGGCGTCGGTAATGCGCAAAGCTTCGGCTCTTGCCGTGTGAGGCAATGTCTTGGGAAGAGGGAACACCGTCGTGCGGGGAAGGACGGATATCGCCTTGGAAAGCGCGTCCGCAACCCGGGCAGGCTCCGCACCGCCACAGTAAAACAGCTCCAGCGGAGCGGCGGAAATCATCTTGAGATAGGCCCCATACACCTGCTCTCCCGTCAGCACCTCAGCCGACTTTTCGTCTCCAAACCGGCTCACGCCATAGGCCTCTCCGGCACACATCTCCTGTAAAAGCCGCAGGTCGGCATAGTCCCGCTTGTCGTTGAGAATACTGCGGATCGCGTCCACCAGATTTATCCGCTCACTGTCCACATACTCAGGAAGGAATCTGCCATTCTTCATGGCCGGGTCACAGATCACCTGCCCCAACAGCTCCGCCACCGGCTCCAAAAGCTTCTCCCCGCCGGGCGTAAACGCGTCGTCAATCAGGCTTGCCACAAAGCCCACACACTGGCGTTCGCCCTTTTTGCGCACCGTGTAGTCAAGCTCGGCTCCATACAGCCTGTCCAGCTCCGCCCCCAGCGCGCCCATGTCCGGGCACCGGGCGCAGCCTCTGCGCAACACTGCCGGCAGCAGCGCCTGAACCGCCGCCGTCTCCTCCCGAATGGGGGTCATGAATTGGGCGGAGAGCAAGTCGGTCTTAAATTTCCGCGCAGGCATGCAGGTGAGGTGCACTCCCTCCGCAAGCTTTGTTCTGGTTTCTTTCAATTTCAGGCTCCTTCCTGTCGTTTCAAATAAAAATAGTATACCACAGTCTCGGCGGGTTATTGTGGCATATATGTTAAATCGTGTCAGTTTGTATCATCGGATATTCTGCCGCAAGTGCGACGCTCTCTTGGCAGAATAGGCCATGCTTTTCAATTTTCCAAAAGCCGGAAGCAAACCGCTGAAATTAAAGCATTCCGCCTGTTACTCGGCTAGTATACCGTATTCTCTCCGTAAATTCAAACTCTATTTTGGCTGACCTTGGAAAATAAAAACCGCTTTTTTCTCTGCAGGGTGCGGCAGGCCGCCCCAGCGGTAAAGCGGCTTTCTCTCTCCACGCGTCTTTTTATCCCACACACCGGCGGAGCACCCGCAAAAAATTCCCCCGTGCCACCTTCTCCAGCTCCTCTTGGTTCAGGCCCAGCCGCTTCAAACATTCAAAGAAATTCGGAATTCGCGCCGCGTCCTCCAGTCCCGGCGTGCGCGGCTCGTTCTCCTCCCCCTCCAGAAACTCGCAGAAGTCAAACCCGCACCCCACATGATCAATTCCCATCACCTCAATCATGTGGGCGGCGTGGAGCGCCAGCGTCTCCGCCGTCTGCCTGGCAGGGTCGTCGTGAACAAAGTCGTGAAAGACGTTCACCCCCACCACGCCTCCCGCGTCACGGATGGCCTGGAGCTGCCCGTCCGTCAGATTCCGAGGCACGTCGCACAGCGCCCTGCAATTGGAGTGGGACGCGACAAACGGTCCCTCCGTCAGCTCCGCCGCATCCCAAAACCCCGCCTCGTTCAGGTGGGATACATCTAATAGCATTCCCTTTTTCTGCAATCGGCACACTGTCTGCTTTCCAAGCTGGGTCAGCCCGTAATCCTCGCCGGACATCGCTCCCGCCCCCAGCGCGTTGGCCTCGTTCCATGTCAACATGGCGTGCCGCGCACCCAACTCGTAATATGTATCAATCCACCCCGGGTCCTCTCCCCCTCAGTCCATGTCATCCAGCCCGATGTAGACATAAAA
>NZ_DALZCH010000052.1:0-22566 GCF_031978065.1 Oscillibacter sp. | reverse complement strand
CGGAAGAGCATGTCGGTGACCTCGCACCAGCCCACGTTGGGCAGGCACGCGTTGCTCCGCTGAGAGCACAGGGCCACCTTGAGGGACTCCAGCATGTCGTTGGTATACGCGTCGGTGCCAAGACCCACCAGAATGCCCTTTTTGCAAAGCTGTAAAATCGGAGAGATGCCCACAGCATTGCCCATGTTGCTCTCGGGATTGTTGACGCACATGGTGTCGGTGGCCTTAATCAAATCCATTTCGGCGGTGTTTACATGAATGCAGTGTCCAAGCAGGGTCTTCGGCCCCAGAATTTCGTGGTCCTGAAGCCGCTGAACAGGCCGGCGGCCATAGTTTTGCAGGCTGTCGTACACGTCGTTCATACCCTCGGACACATGGATATGGAAGCCCACGCGCCCGTTGTTGGCGGCCACCATGCGGTCAAAGGTCTTGTCGGAAATGGTGAACAGGGCATGCCCGCCGAACAGAGCCTTGAGCATATCGTCGGGATTTTTCTCGCAATAGTCGATAAAGTCTTTGTTCTCCTGCACGGATTGGATGGCCTTCTCCTCCCCGTCCCGGTCGGAAACCTCATAGCACAGGCAGGCCCGCATGCCCATCTCCTTTGTGACCTCGGCAATTCTCATCAGAGAGCCGGGGATCTCGCAGAAGGAGGCGTGGTGGTCAAAAAAGGTGGTGACGCCCTGCTTGATGCAGTCGATGACCAGCGCCTGTGCGGAGGCTTTGGTGGCCTCCAAATCCAGATTGCGGTCGATGGCCCACCATGTCCCCTCCAGCACCTCAAGGAAATCGGAGGGGTTGTTGCCATTGATGCTCAGTCCCCGGGCCAGAGCGGAATAAATATGGGTGTGGGCGTTAATCAGGCCGGGCATGATGACGCCGCCGCCTGCGTCTACAAACTCCGCCTGCGGATACTGGGCTTTCAGCTCCGCGGTCCCGCCCACGGCCACAATTTTGCCTCCGTCGGTGACGACTCCTCCATCAGGATAGTAGCCAACGCCTTCCGCGTCCCGGGTAATGACCTTTCCGTTTGCCAATAAAATCATTTGAAAAGCCTCCTGTCTTCCTTTATTATCATTCAATCTTCCCATTTTCTCTTGGTATATAATAAGAAAAGCGCCCCAAACCATTGTCGGTTTGAAACGCCCCTCAGACAACAAGAAATGATAGGCGTCAGCCCGTGCGCAGAGCACTTCGTTCCAGCTATCATTTTTTAATTGTGTCTATTGTATCGGACATACGCATAATTTGCAAGCAGGTGGGCTAAAAAATTTTTAGGTTTGGTTTTGTGGAAAACGACGGAGTAAAAATTTAATAAACTACTTGAAATATTTTTGATATGATGTAATATAATAACAAAAACTATATTTGATTAAAGATGGACTGAGAGGTGTTATCTGTATGCGTGATTTCGTGGCAAAGGCGCAGGACCGCGTCAGCTTTGCAACCCATGCCCTGGGGGCTGTTGGCGCCCTTGTGGGCTTCGTGGTGATGGCTCTGCGGGGCGTTGCGCTGGGCGTGAGCGCCAAAACCCTGTGGGCGGCGATGGTATTTTGCCTGTCGGCGCTGGCGCTGTATACCGCCAGTGCGGTTTACCATTACTATCCCGGCTGCGACACAACAGCCGGGGCAAAGCGCTTTTTACGCAAGATGGACCACAGCATGATCTACGTGCTGATTGCCGGAAGCTACACACCCTTTGCCATGGTATTGCTGCCTCAGCCCACGGGCGTGCGGTTTTGCGTTGCGCTGTGGGCGGTGGCGCTTTTGGGAATCGTCATCAAGCTGGCGTGGCTGAACGCGCCCCGGATTTTGTCCACGGCGGTTTATCTTGTCATGGGCTGGGCAGTTCTGTTTGTCGCTAAGGACTTTGCGTCTGTGGGCCAGCCCTGCATGACACTGGTGGCGCTGGGGGGCGTGAGCTATTCCGTGGGCGCGGTGTTTTACGCAATTAAAAAGCCCAACATCTCGGCAGAGTGGACCTTTCACGAGCTGTTTCACCTGCTGATTCTTGCCGGGACAGCGTTCCACTTCGCGGCAATTTATTGCTTTGTACTCTAAACCGGTCTCCGTCCGTTCCGGCAATTTTCGAGCAATTTCCCGGGCCTCTCTTGCCAAATATTTTGCAGCGGCGTATACTGTTTTTCAGTTTATCCGGCGCAAACGCTCTTCTCTGAAGGGGCAGACGCTGTCTCCGCGCCGAGTAAACAGAGCCGCGTTGCCGACGGAAAACCAGCTTTTCCGGCAGAGCACGGCGGTGGCCTTTTAGTATGACGAGAGGAGCAGGCGCATGGAAACTCTGGAACCCATAAAAACTGACGAAACAGAGGAAGCCGCTGCGGCGGAGGCCGCGGAAGCGGGCAAGTCTGGGCGGCGCAAACGGCGCTTTTGGTTTCGCCCCTTACGAACCGTGCGGCTGGTGCTTTTGGGCGCGGCGCTGTGCGCCTTGGTTGGCGTCGCGGGCTTTCTCGCCGGGCGCTTCGGCGGCGGGGCGGAAGAGATTACAGCGCTTGACGCGGTGGTTCTGGAAAACCGGCTGGAGGAAATCAGCGAGCTGGCAAGCGTCAGCTGGTCCTATACGAACATGGCGCAGTTTGAAAACAAAAACGTATTCTACGGGATGACGCTGCCCTTCACCACTAAGAAATTTATCCTCACCTACGACGGGGAGATTAAGGCAGGGGTGGATTTACGCAAGGCCTCGGTGGACATTTCCGGCACGCAGGTACATATTCGCCTGCCGCAGGTAGAAATTCTCTCCCACGAGATTGACGAAAACAGCGTGGAGGTTTTCGACGAAAAAGCCTCTATTTTCAACCCCTTTACCGTGGAGGATTTCACCGCCTTCCAATCCGACCAGAAGGCCGCCATGGAGAAAAGGGCGCTGGACAAAGGGCTTTTGAAGGAGGGCCGGGAAAAGGCCTCCGACAGTGTAAACCTTCTTCTGGGCGCGGCGCTGCCGGAGGGGTATACGCTCACGATTGATTGAGGAACCGCAGATTTACGACAAGCGCAACCGCCCGCCGGCGGCACGAAAGAGAGGGCACGGGGAAGCAGATTCCCCGTGCCCTTTCAGCTTGTCCATGTACCCCTGCGGAGCGGGAGCGTGGACGCTCTTCCTGTCTTACTTTATAAATTCCCCCAACACTTGCAGCAGTTCCTCCCGCCGCACAGGCTTTGAAAGATGGGCGTTCATCCCGGCGGCCCGGGTCTCCTGCCGGTCATGGGCAAAGGCGTTGGCAGTCATAGCGATAATGGGGATACTTTGCGCGTCGCTCCGTCCCGAGGCGCGGATGGCCTTTGTCGCCTCGATTCCGTTCATCACCGGCATGCGAATGTCCATCAAAACCGCATCGTAGTAGCCCACTCCCCCGGCAATATACCGCTCCAGCGCCACCTGTCCGTTTTCCGCGTGGTCCACCAGCATTCCCCCCAGGGAAAGCATCCGCTTTGCGATCTCCGTGTTGACGGGGTGGTCCTCCACCAGCAAAACCCGCTTTCCCGCAAGGATCGTCCGGGGGGCGCGAGCGGCAGCCGCTTCCTCCGCCTCCTCCGGCGGATACCCTTTGGGCATGGTGATTCGCACGGTAAACTCGCTGCCCCCGCCCAGCTCGCTTTTTGCGGTGACGGTGCCGCCCATCTCCTCCACCAGATTTTTCACAATGGCAAGGCCCAGCCCCGTTCCAAGCTGGGGATGCTGATAGCCGTTGTTCTCCTGCTCAAAGGGCTCGAACACCCGGCTGAGAAACTCCGGGCTCATGCCGCAGCCCTGATCCCGAAAGACAATGGTGCTGGAAATTTTATCGTCTCCGCAGGGAGTGTGACGTACCGTGCAGAAAATTTCCGAGCCGGGCCTTGAAAACTTCACGGCGTTGCTCAAAATATTGATGTACACCTGCTGGATGCGCAGCCGGTCCACCACCACATACGGCGTGATGCCGCTTGCATCCAGATGAAAGCGAATGCCCTTCTCCTCCATGCGAGGCAAAATCAGCGCCCGGATATCCCCCAGCAGCGCCCCCGTGTTTACAGTTTCGGGGTGCAGCTCGATGTGGCCCGACTCAATCCGGCTCATGTCCAGCACGTCGTTAATTAGCCCCAGCAGGTATTCTCCGGATACCTGAATTTTATCCAGCATTCCCATCGCCTCGGAATCCAGCGCATTTTCCCGCGCCAGTTGAGTCAGCCCCAGAATGGCGTTCATGGGCGTGCGGATTTCGTGGCTCATGCGGGAGAGAAATTCGCTTTTCGCCTGATTGGCACGGCGAGCCTCCTCCAGCGCAGCGCGCAGAGCCTCGCTGCGTCGGCGCTCTCTGACAAAAGCGTCGGTGGAGTCCGCCATGGTGCAGCAGATGATATTGCTCTCCCTGTCCAGCCAAACAAAGGAATAGCGCAGCCGCCGAATTTCTCCGGCGCTGCTGCGGCAGTCGGCATAGACGGTGTATTCCACGTTGCCGCTGAGCCGGGCCCGGATTTCACTGAAATGCAAGCGCTTCAGCGTCTCTTCCAAGTCCTCCCCGGCAAAGGAGTCCCGGACAACGCCAAGCAGGGCCGCCTCCGCTTCGGGAATCTCACGGATGGAATGGTCCTTGTCCTGCGATGCAAAAATCCGGGCGGTGTCCGCATTCAGGTCAATACGCAGAATCATCAGGTATTCCCGGCGGATGACGGTATCCATAATTTGCTCCATGGACTTTTGGTCATCGATGTCAAAGGAATAGATGCTAGCCTCCACGTCGTCGGTCACGGGGTTCTCCGTGATGTCCACCCGCACGGTCAGCCAGCGGTACGCGCCACCGATCCGGCAGTTGCGCTCGAAGGTCAGCATAGTAGTCCCCCGGGTAAACGCGTCCAGCAGGGCCGCGCGGTTAAAGAGCCGGCCAAATTCCTCGCACTGCTCCGGCGCGGCGGTGCGCTTTTTCATCATCTCGAACAATGCGTCCGCGGTTCCGTCCAGCCCCTCCAGAAAGTCCGGATACAGAGCGGGTCCTGCTTTGCAGATGTTTTTCGTCAGATTCAGGTGCGCAGAAGCCACCGCATTGGACACAAGCGCCCGCATGCGCTGGTTCTGCCGCTCATACCGCTCAATCTCCCTGTGAAGCTGGGTGCACACCACGCCGGTGCAAAGCACCCGCGTCCGGATCCCCTCCGCATCGTACAGGGAGGTCATCTTAATCTTAATCCATCGGATGTCCCCGCTTACCGTGCGCTCCCGCACCTCGCAGGAGGCAAAGGGCGCGCCCTGATCAATGGCGTCTATTTCCTTTTGCAGTCTGGGAATGTCCTCCTCAAGCGTAATATTCTGCTCAAACCAGGACTGGGGATAGTTCTCCAGCACTCTCGGCACGCCAAACAGTTCGCAGGCTCGTTTGCTGGTGCGCAGCGTGTGGAACGCCGGGTCGTATATCCACGAATCCACGTCGGCATGGTCCATGGCCGCCTGAAGCATACGCTCGTTCTCCTCCAGATTCTCCTGAAGGCGTTTAAGCTCGTCCACGTCGCTGAATACACCGTAATAAGTCCGCCCGTCGCCCTCCCGTGGGGCCGGGGACGCTTTCAGCGCAATCCAGAAATAGTTTCCGTCCTGCCGCAGGATGCGGAAGGTCGCACGAATGGTCTCCCCGCCCTGCCGACAGCGGGCAAGCTGTTCCCGAAGGAGCTCTCGGTCGTCGGGATGGACGTTCAGCATCGGGTTGACGATTTCGCCCTCCTCCGGCTCGGAATAACCCAGCATCTGATAAAAGCCCGTGTTGAAATGAAGCGTTTCAAAGCAGGCCTCTTCATCCACGCAGAAAGAGCAGATGCCGCCGGGCACCAAATCCATCATGTTTTGAAGCTGCCCTTCCCGCTCCCGCGCCTCCCGGATCAAGGAACGTCTCCGATGGTTGTCCCACAGCAAAAAAGCAAGCCCCGCCGCCAGCAGCGCAACAAGTGCCACAAACACCAGCGCGTGGGGATGCCGGATGGCGGCCCTAAAAAAAGACTCGTCCGCCGCGCGGGCGGCGGGAGCGGAGAAAAAAAGCAGCACGACAGGGAGCGATACCCCTATCGCCCTCCCCCCTGCCGCGCCGCGCCTTTTTAGTCTGCGTCCCATAACTTCTCCGCCTTTCCAAGGCCCGACTTTCCGGCTTCCGGAGGTTTTTCTTTGCCGGACCCTTGCAGCGTTTATTTTTGAAGGCCTGCCTCCACTTGAAGATAATAGTCCGTAATCATGTTCACCGACGGCTCAATGCCGATGGCGCTGGAGAGCACCAGATCAAAGCACTTCCGGTCGCCCCACTTTTCACCGGTGAAGTGGAAGTAGTAGTTGGCGCGGTTTTTGTCGGTTTTCAACATCAGCGACTCCGCCGACTTCTGGTCCATCTCGTGCCGCTCCATCACCCGCCCGATGCGGCTGCGCATGGGCGCCTGAACGAAGACGTTTACATGGGGTCCTTTTACCTGAAGCACATAATCCGCACAGCGACCGACAATCACCGCGCCGCCCTGTGCGGCGAAGTCCCGGATAACCTCGGACTGGGACAAAAACAACTGATCCGCCGGAGGTAACAAATTCACGCTGCCCGACCGCATCCCCATGGAGAAGTTAGCCCCGGAAAAGGAATACAAAAAGCTGCTGACAGACTGCTCGTCAAGCCCCGCCAGATACTCCGGGCTGAGGCCGGATTTTTCCGCCGCCAGCACGATCAGCTCCTTGTCGTAATAGGGCAGCCCCAGCTTTTCGGCCACCAGCTTGCCAATTTCCCTGCCACCGCTGCCAAATTCCCGACCGATGGTCATTACCATTTTATGTTCCATATCCTTGCTCCTTCCGGCAGGGAACTCAAATCTTTCCCCGCGCCGTTTCCTCTTTTGTCTCCTGTATAATATCATGGAATCCGGGGAAAAAACAATCATTTTCACCGTAGGGCACGGAAAAAACCGAGACACCCTCTCCAGAAGGGGCCACGGCCAATGTCTGCCAGAACCAGAAAAGCTCCGTCTCGGAGAGATAGAAATGATCCGGATTGAAGCTGCGGCGCAAAAGCCGCCTCCATCCCTCCCGATACCGGGATGCTCCGGCCCGCTCCCGCCGCTCCATTTCCGTCTCCGCTTCCCGCAGCAGTACCTTTCGCCAGGGGTATTTTTTAGAAAAGCAGGCAGAGAGAGGAATCGGCGCGCCGGTGAGCAGGTCCCAGGTGTCCCCGTGCCGTCTCCGTTCCATCCGCCCGCCGCACCGCTCCACGGATTCGGTGTACAGGCTCAACACGCCCCCGCCGTTGCAGGTGACACAGTAGGTGAGCCGCGCGGAGTCCTGCGGAATGGGTGCGCTGTTCTCCATGGCCACCCGGCAGGCCTCTGCCGACTGGGGAAAGAGCCAACGCTCACAATAGCGCAGATAGGCGCGGGCGTAGAGCTGATAGTACCGCGCAAGCCTGCGGTCTGTCCGCTCTCCCTCTTCCACGGGCCGGGGGAGGGACAGCTCCGCTGTGAGCACGGGGATTCCATCCACCGTCCACTCCCGCTGGGCAACAAACGGTTCCAGCTTTATCTGATCGCGCATGGCAGCCTCCTTCACAGGTTCAAGACGGCGAACGCTCCCCGCCGGCCGAAATGATTCATGCTCCAGCGTATGCCATTGGGTCTGGGGAGGTGACCTTATCATCAGTCATAAGAGGACTTTGGAAGCGGGTTCGGGCCAGAATTGAAAAAATCAGCATCCCCCCTTTACTTTCATGCTGTAAAATAGTAAAATGAGCAATCAGAATCGCGGCAAAACGCCGCCTACGTTTGGAAAGGAGCCAGTCATGGTCAAGATTGGAAAAAAAGAGAAAAATGGAGAGCTGTATAAGGCAATTCTCCTGTTGAAAAACGAAGAGGAGTGCTACAACTTCTTTCAGGACCTGTGCACCGTTTCGGAGCTGCGGTCCATGGAGCAGCGCTTTGAGGTAGCCACGCTGCTGCATGAGGGGCTGATTTATAACGACATTTTGGAGCGCACCGGAGCATCCAGCGCCACCATCAGCCGGGTAAATCGGTCGTTGAGCTACGGTGCGGGCGGATACGAGGTAATTTTCGACCGCCAAAAGAAGAAATGAGCCGCTATCAGTCCTTGGCCGGGGCCTATGACGCGCTGATTGCCGATGGAGCCCACCGGAAGCGGGCGGCCTATCTTCACCGCCTGCTGCAAAAGGAACCGCAGCGCGTTGAAACGGTGCTGGACCTTGGTTGCGGCACCGGTACGGTCACCTGCCTTCTGGCGGCTATGGGCTATCGGGTGACCGGAGCGGACCTGTCGGAGGAAATGCTGACGGAGGCCGCCCGCAAGGCGGAGACCCTGTCCGAGGACCAGCGTCCCCTGTTGATTTGCCAGTCCATGACCCGTCTGCGTCTTCCTGAACCGGTGGACGCCGCCGTGTCCACTCTGGACGCGCTGAACTACGTGACGGGCGATGCCGCCATGCGGGAGACGCTGCGCCGAGTGTTTAAATCGCTGCGCCCCGGAGGGCTGTTTGTGTTCGACGTAAACACGCCTTACAAGCTGCGGCGGATGGACGGAGAAATGTATACGGATGAAACGGAGGACTCCTTCTGCGTCTGGCGCACAGCCTTTTCTGAAAAAACCAGGGTCTGCACCTATGGGGTAGACCTGTTTTCTCTGCGTCCAGACGGAGCATGGGACCGCACGTGGGAGGAACATCGGGAACGGGCGTGGGAGGAGGACGAGCTGCGCCTTCTTTTGGAAAGGGCGGGCTTTCGGAATATCCATGTCACCGGAGACCTTCGTCAAACCGCCCCCCGCCCGGACGAGGATCGGGTAATTTTCCGCTGCCGCAAGCCCGAGGGCAACCAAACGCAATCACAAACGCGAAAAAGGAGCAACGCATGAGCGACAAAATTGTACGAGCAATCTCGGCGGACGGCTACATCAAAGCCTCTGCCATCTCCAGCCGGGTTTTGACGGAGCGGGCACGGAATATCCACCGCACCCTGCCCGTTGCCACCGCAGCCTTGGGCCGCGCTCTGGCGGCGGCCTCCATGATGGGCAGCGCCCTGAAGGAGGAAGGTGCCAGCGTGTCCCTGCAATTCCGGGGCGGCGGCCCGCTGGGCCTTGTGATGGCCGTGTCGGACAACGAGGGCAACGTCCGGGGCACTGTGGACAACCCCGCGGTGGACCTGCCCCTTCGCTCCGACGGGAAGCTGAATGTGGGCGGTGCGGTTGGCAGCGAGGGAACGCTCACCGTCATCCGGGATTTGAATATGAAGGAGCCGTATGTGGGCAGCGTGGGCCTGATGGGCGGCGAGATCGCCGAGGACTTGGCGGCCTACTTCGTGGAATCCGAGCAGATTCCCTCAGCCTGCGGTCTGGGCGTGCTGGTGGACCGGGACCAGAGTGTGCTTGCCGCGGGGGGCTATCTTGTCCAATTACTGCCCGGCGCAGGCGAGGATACCATTGCCCGGGTGGAAAGCGGCCTGATGTCCGCCGGTGCCGTTACGGCGCTTCTGGCGAAATATCCCGAGCCTGCGGACCTGCTGCGGGCAGCGATGCCTGAATTCGAGCTGCAAATTCTGGAGGAGCGGCCCGTGGAGTACCGCTGCAACTGTTCTCGAAAGCGGATGGAGCGGGCTTTAATCTCCATGGGCGCTGCGGAGCTGCGCAGCCTGATCGACGATCAAGGCGGCGCAGAGTTGACCTGCCGGTTCTGTGACAGCGTACAGGTCTTTACAAGGGCGGAGCTGGAGGCTCTTCTGGCCTCCGCAAAACGTTAAATATTCCATAATTTTGCAATTTAAAAAAATTTTTAAATTATTTTGTTATTTCTGGTTGACAGATCGAGGACCTTTTTGTATAATAACTTTTGCCGTCTGACGAGAGCGAGCGGCATTCGGGAGCATAGCTCAGCTGGTTAGAGCACCTGCCTTACAAGCAGGGGGTCACTGGTTCGAGTCCAGTTGTTCCCACCACCTCAAGCTCTCTGCAAAAGGTTCTATGGCCCGGTAGTTCAGTTGGTTAGAACGCTAGCCTGTCACGCTAGAGGTCGACGGTTCGAGCCCGTTCCGGGTCGCCATTTTCCCGCGGGAAGCGAAGCTTCCCGTATACGCCTTCGTAGCTCAGTCGGTAGAGCAGAGGACTGAAAATCCTCGTGTCATTGGTTCGATTCCGATCGAAGGCACCATTTGCGGGCATAGCTCATCTGGTAGAGCGCCACCTTGCCAAGGTGGAGGTAGCGAGTTCGAGCCTCGTTGCCCGCTCCAAAACTGAATGCCCACACCCTTGTGTGGGCATTCAGTTTTCCCACTACCTTTAAATTTTGCTGGACTTTTTCCGGCATTTCGTATATACTATAAAATATCATGGTGACATAGCCAAGTGGTAAGGCAAGGGTCTGCAAAACCCTCATCCCCGGTTCAAATCCGGGTGTCACCTCCAGAAACAAATTCGAGACAAAGGTACAAAAAATTGTGCCTTTGTCTCGAATTGGCATTTAAGAGAAAACAGCGAAGAAGCCGCCATAGTGATGGCGTAAGGACCGCATACGGATGCAACCTCCCCGTCAAGTCCGTGCGGGGCCGTGAGGAAGTATCATTATCAATCGGCGTTTCATCGCAGTTTCTTTGTCTGTCGTGGCTCCCACCTCAAATGGGTGGCCCGTGCAGATGCAGAGAAATCGTTGCGCCTCGCTCGGCGTCGTTCCCAGTGCCGGCCGTCCTCTCGGTACAGCCCGGCGATCTGATGGAATACGTGGAGGACTAACAGTCTTCTCTTCGGGCCAAACGCAGGGTACAGCAGCTTACACGCTGGCGTTTTTCTTTTCTCTTGTAAATCGAACATTCCGTGTCAGCGCACAATTAAGGCGGCCTCCGAAAAAATGTTTTCGGAGGCCGCCTGTTGAGCTTGTAATGACCACTGTTTTGCAAAAGGCCGAAATGACTGTGCGATTTCCAAAATTGGGTATTTTTACTTTATTCGAAGCTCGGAAGCCAATCTTGAAAGTCGATTGAAAAAACTTCCAAAAAAAGAGAAATGAGACCCGGTAGCTGAAATCTAAAGCTTTTTTGTGGCTTTACAGAAAATTCCCCCTCACTTCTCTGTTCTGTCTTCTCATATAGCGCTAACGCAAGATAGAAAAATATATTATGACGTCCTTGCGATATCAATATGTTTATCAGGGGTGTAGAACTCAAATCTCAAACGTGATATAATTTACTTCCCATTGCCATGACCTTGCCATGCCGATGGTTTATTATCAAAACTGTGAGGTCTCATTATGAATCAAAAAGAGTTAAATGAAATCCGCCGCCGTATGACCCCCAATAAAAGCAACATCAGCAAAATTTATGGCTGCTACGTCAATAGCAATAAAGCCATCATTTCATATCTGGAAGAATCTCTTGGGATTATGCCTCAACTGGAAATGGAACAGTATATGGTCTTTCTAAAGAAGGCTCTATCCGGGAGTCTTGGAAAAAATCTGGTCGATATCGTTTTTTCCACCCAGCAGGTGCACGACAGCGATGAACACCGTTTGCTTACAAGCCTGATAAACTCAGCTCTCAAAGATGCCGCAGCCAGGGAACAATTCTATCAAAAAGTAATACAGTCGCTGGATATGGAGGACTGCAATTATCTGATTCTCCTCGCCAGCGATGCCTATGACGTGCCGTATCGCGGAAAAGATGATGAGATTCAGGTTGATGCTTCCGACACCGTTTTCAAATACATCATCTGCGCCGTCTGCCCTGTCAGAGATGGTAAACCAGAACTCGGGTACTTTTCCGGCGAAAATGAGTTCCATGGCTATGCGACGAAGCAAATTGTCGCACCGCCCGAACTTGGTTTTATGTTTCCAACATTTGATGCCCGTGCGGCAAATATTTATAATGCGCTTTTCTATTCCAAAAACACAGCACAGATTCACCACGAATTCATCGACGCTGTTTTCCATACGAAAGCTCCCATGTCTGCTGACGAGCAAAAAGAAACATTCCAAAGCGTGCTTGCTGACTCTCTGGCGGACGGGTGCAGCTATGATGTGATACAGGCTGTGCACGAGCAGATTCGTGAGCGCATTGAGCATCACAAGGAGCGTAAAGACCCGGATTCCCTTGATATTACATCCCGTGATGTTGGTCAAATTTTGCAAAGCAATGGTGTACCTCAAGAGCAGATTCAGGTATTTCAAGAAAAGTGTGGAGAGGAATTCGGCGACGAAGCTGTGCTCAACCCGCGCAACATTATTGACAGCAGCAAATTTGAACTCGTCACACCACAGGTCAAAATCTCTGTCGATCCGGAATATAGCTATATGGTGGAAACAAAAATGATTGACGGCAAAAGATACATCCTTATTCCAGCTGACGATGGTGTCGAGGTCAATGGCGTTAATGTAAAAATAGCAAGGGACTAAAAAAAGCCAACTTATCTTTGACACTCTGATAATATCACCCGAGATTACAGGTTATTGTCTCCATTTTCATTTTGTAAAAGTAGTAAATTATAGATCTCTAAATTGTATCCAATCACCTTTCTTACTTGTGGATATGCATTTGAATAAGAAGGTTTATATTGAAATGAGCTAACGATTTCCCCCATATGTACTTGCTTATCCAGCTTGGGACGATCCGATCCGGAACCGTTTGGCAGTGGCGGTCGTACATATACTTCTGCTGTTCGTAAAGCGTGCGGATCGTTGCAAGTCGGTCCGCTTTTCGTGTGGAAAAGGTCCTGCCCAAAGCGAGCTTTTCTTTCATGACGGCAAAATTTCGCGTCAGATAACACAGCCGTTTTCCGACCGCTTTGCAGCTTTTCTTCGCCACTTTCTTAAGGCTGCGGCTGAACTAAACGGGCTTGGGTGCGGTAAGTGCGGGGCGTGCGGCCATCAGCAGGATTATGCAGTTGGTCCATCTGCTTTTTACTATTTTTCCAGGCCTCATTGAGCAGCGACGCGTCCTGGGGGTAGCGAATGTTAGAAGGCGCGCAGGCGGCGTCCACAATCATGGTGTCGCTGTTTCCTCCGCTTCCACAGTCGTCGTCATTGTCGTGATGGCGTACTCTTTTTCCTTTGGCAGATAGAATCATCTTGTAGATTTCGCCCAAGACTTCCGGCGTCAGACCCTTGCGAAAGTACACCATCAGGGAAGCCAAAGGGAGGCTATGATTGTATTCCCGAGGGCACACTCTTACCAAAGCGATGTTTGATTATCTTCCGCCGTGGCCAAAAGCTGCGGCGGTATCTTTTTAAGCATTCTCCGGAAGGTCGACGGTTCCATAAGCCACCCGCTGATTTCCTCCCTCCGCAGCACCACCGGCATCCGTGGATGAATCCCGCGCACAGACTCGTTTGCCTCCGTAGTTAGAATACAGTAGTAGCTCTCGTCCTGCCGCTGATCGTAGATGCCCGCCATATAGAGCGCCTGCGCATCAGGCAAGCGGAACAGGCACTTTCGCTTATCCGCGCTCCACTCATAAAAGCCGCTGGTAGGGACGACGCAGCGGCGCGTTTGAACGCTGTCCCGAAACAATGGCTTTTCCTCCGTGCTTTCGGACCGGGCGTTAATAATCAGTGACTTCTGGGTCTGAAAGCCCCAGCGCATGAGAACTGCTTCAACCCTGCCCTCCCGCTCCACCAAAACAGGAGCCTTCAGCGAAGGTCGAATTTCACCCGGCGTCCATGCATCTTTCCCGCAGCGGCGCCGGATCTCCTGAACGATTTCCTGAAGCTCTGCGCACCGCTCCGCGGTGAACTGATATCTCCCGCACATTCCAGCATCCTCCCTGTCCGTTTTCGCAAACTTTCTACGGGTATAGTATAGCACATTTAGGGCACCCATTGAGGCAAGCAGAAAACACCTCTTGAGTTTTTAGAATATGCGCACCCGAGCGTTTCTTAAAAGTAAAAGATACAAGCAAGTCTTCGCTTCACGCGTTAGCCGCTTTTTGTGCGGCGTCGCCTTAAGAAACGCTTTAGTATAAAGGCATGTCACAAACAGCCATGGGCAAGTATATACGGTTTAGCAAGCTGGCGCGGAGATCGTCGCCGACACCATGCGCATCGCCTGGAATATCCGTCGGCACATTTAACTCGAGCTGGGCATCACTGTCAACATCAGCGTATCGGACAAGAAGATTACTGCAAAGCTTGGAAGCGACTTCAAAAAGCCAAACGCCATCACCAGAATTGAACGGGACAACTACAAGGAAATCGTCTATTTCTTGCCGGTAGGTGATCTTCTCTGTGTGGATTTAGTCACCAGGGAGAAGCTGCACCGCGTAGGCATTCCCGCCAGAGGATATAGGAGAAAAGCGCCCATCTCATCTGAGATGGGCGCAGAATCCATTATATTTTTAGTGCTGTTGCCAGCATTTACATGCCTATTGCGAATTTGCTGCAAGTCAAATTTTTTGATACATTTTAATGTACTCTTCGGTCAATGTTCCCAGCCCCATCATGTTGTATACTTCCACGGGATTAAACATTTTTTCGCGATCTTTTAGGGTGCTTTCCTGTTCAAACAGATTCGCAAACAGGTCATACATTGATTTTGCTGCCACAGCCATTGCCGAAACCGGGAAAAGCCCAATACGGTAGCCCAGAGACTTGATATGCTCAACGGGAAGGTTTGCAGCCGCTCCCTTTTCATTCATGTTGACCAACAACTTGATTTTTGCATTGGAGGCCACGTATTCCAGCTCTTCCGCAGACTTAAGTCCGTCAACATAGGCGTAGTCCGCGCCGTACTCACCGGCGCTGTTGATTCTGCGGACCGCCTCGCTCAAGTCGCCCTTCGCAATGTTTGCAATGGTTCTGAAAATTATTACAAAGTCCTTGGATACGTTCTTTCTCACCGCCTGAATTTTGGGAACGGTCATCTCCCAACTGAGCATCTCCTTGCTTGTAGTCGGAACGGATTGGGGTAAAATCTGATCATCCACCTGCTGTCCCGCCACGCCCAGAGCTTCAAACATGCGCGCGGTATTTCCAACGTGAATCGCATTACCAAAACCGTTATCCGCATCAGAAATCAGCGGAATATCAACCGTGGACGTAATGCGTTGAATTGCATTTATAAACTCAGTCAAATTTAGAAAACCAATATCGGGGCGACCCAAGCCCGCAATGGATAGTGCCCCGCCAGACAAGAAGAGGGCTTTTGCGCCAGTTTCTTCGGCCACTTTGGCTGACAGGCAGTCATAAATTCCGGGCACAATTAAAAATTGCTCTTGGTCAAGTACTTCCCGCAAAGCTTTTTTGTTGTCCATTTTTATCTCCTATCAAAACGTTAATAAAATATCATGCACCCAACCGTTGTGATGATCCAAAAGATAACAGCCAGCGGAGCTCCGACCTTGGCGTAGTCCTTGAACTCATATCCGCCAGCCTCCCAAACCAACAGATTCGGGCCTGTCCCAAAGGGGGTGCAGAATGCGGCGGATGCTGCAACGGCAATGGCCATGACCACGCCTCTGGGGTCCATACCTGCTGACTGAGCAACCAAAATTCCCATAGGTACCAAGATTGCGGTCAGGGACGTGTTCATTAAAAACTGCGTGGTCACAATGGTCAGTCCTGTGACGGCCGCATAGACAAACACGGGAGAAGCTTGGGTTAAAAAGGGAGAAAGCTTGTCAATGATGAACTGTGCGGCTCCGGTTTGGATCAGAGCGGTGCTCAGCGGAAAAATCCCCGCAACCAAAAACAATGTGGTGGTGCTAAATGACTTTACCGCCTCATCAACCGTGATACAGCCGAACAAAACGACTAAAATGGCGCCAAGTGCAGCAGCCAGATGCATGGCCAGCAGCCCACTTGCCATGCAATAGATGATGAACACAAATACTGCAAAAACTAAGATCATCTTTTTGGGGTTTCTTTGGGCCAACTCAGAGACGCCGCCTTTTGAAATTTCCTTAGACGGAAGCAATCTCTTCCCGATAGTCGCAATATAAATTAACCCAATCACAGTAATAGGAAGCCCAAATTTCGCAAATTCAAAAAAAGAAAACGCAGCAATTCCTGCATCGGCCAAAAGGCCGTTGGCAACAATGTGAGGCGTGGTTCCAATCAATGTGATGGTCCCGCCCAGCGATGCGAAAAACGCCACTGACATCAAGACCTTTGACAGCGGAACTTTGGCCTTTTGCGCCAACGAGCTGACAATCGGAATCAGGCATCCGGTCGTTCCCGTGTCATTGAGGAATGCCGACAGGCCGGCAGCCACCAGACCCGAGCTTAAGATAATGCCGGTTTCACCTTTCCCGACAATGCCAATCAGCTTTTCACCGATGTAATCGGCCAGCCCGGTTTTAAAGATAGCCGCTCCAATTACCAAAAGGCTCATAAAAAAGATCACCGTAGTGTTTGCAAAGTCAGAAAATGCTGTCTTTGCATCGAGAATGCCCAAAAGCGCCAGCACCGTGGGAATGGCGGCGCCAATCAAAATGGGATGGATCGGCTTCCAAATTAGGAAAACAATTGCTGCAACGAAAACCACGCACGCAAGTATTGCCTGTGTTGTCATATTCTTTCTCCCCTTATTTCTTTATCAAAGTTGCAACAGTAGATCCGCGATACCTTGTGTCATAAACAGAATACCGGTTTCAATGCTTTTTTCGTCAAATAAAATGCTGGAATTGTGCAGCGGCAGCTTGGACCGGTTGTCTTGGTTGGCTGTGCCTAGCCGAATCAGCGCCCCTGGGATCTTTTCAAGATAAAATGAAAAGTCTTCACTGCCCATAGACGGAGTTTCAAGCCATTTCAGTTTTTCACCTCCCATTGACCGCTTTCCTGATTGTTCAAGCACCTCGATCACTTGGGAGTGGTTGACAACCGGGCCGCACACCTTTTCAAAAGTCAACTTTCCTGTGGCGCCAAAGCTTGCTGCTTGATTCTCAACAATCAGCTTGAGCTTTTCTTCAATTCGGTGGTCGGTTTCTACGCTGAGTGTTCTGACCGTGCCCTCAGCCCGGGCAGTGCTGGGAATGATGTTAGGTGCAGTTCCAGCAGTTAGTTTTCCAAATGTAATCACGGCGGAGTCGACCGGTGAAATATTTCTTGAAATAATCGACTGAATAGCCGTCATAACATAGGCCGAAATCAGAACTGGGTCAATGCTCCGGTGTGGGTGGGCGGCGTGGCCTCCATTGCCAGTGATTTCAAAGGATACATTAGAGCTGGACGCCATCATCGCGCCTTTTTTTAGGCCAATGGTACCGGCAGGAAGATCGGGCCAGGTATGCATGGCAAGGATAAAATCAACCGGCGGATCTAAAAGCACCCCTTTTGCAATGGCCTGCTTTGCACCAGTGAAATTTTCCTCTCCGCTTTGAAAAATCAAACGAACATTGCCTTTCAACTGGTCCTTGTATTGGCAAAGCATCCTCGCCGTGCCCAGCAAAACCGTTGTATGGATATCGTGGCCGCAAGCGTGCATACAGCCAGGGTGATTGGATGCAAAATCGAGCCTGGTTTTTTCATCAAGCGGCAATGCGTCTATGTCAGCTCGATAAGCAATGGTTTTGCCAGGCTGGCCTCCTCTAATCAACGCAGTGACTCCAACGTTTTCAAGAATGTATTCCGGAAACAACCCACATTTTTCGAGATACTGAAAAATTAACTTGGATGTTATAACCTCGTGGTTGCTTAATTCGGGATTCTGATGAATCTGCCTTCTGATTGAAATTAATTCGGGCAGGATATCCTGAACAAAGTGCTCAATATTTTGCATTTATTTTCCCACCTTTCCATGTGATTGTTTACAAATTGATGCTAACATACCATTTTTTCTTAGTCAAAGACCGAAAAAGTAATGCACATTATAACATTTAATGTTATAATGTGCAGGGGTGATCGCATGGACGAAATGAAGTTGGATTATATAATGGAAATTGCTCAGCAAAAAAGCATTTCTAAAGCCGCGAAGAACCTCTTTATTGCGCAACCGTCGCTTAGTCGCTATGTTATCAATCTTGAAAAGCGGTTAGGCGTTAAGCTTTTTGATCGTTCGCACACGCCGTTGGAGTTGACCGAAGCCGGCCATCTGATGGTTCAATATATTCAGCAATCAGAAGCACTGAAGGAAAACTTCTTTCATGAACTGGAAGAACACAAGAAATCCGCATGCACTGAAATCAAAATTGGTGTAGTTTCATGGCGTATCCCAGTGTTTCTACCAAAAATTGTTCCGGAATTTATTGGCAAGCACAACAATGTCAACGTTATAATTAAAGAGGGCGTTTCGCAGGACCTTGAAGCATTGGTAATTGAAGATCAGATCGACGCCTGTGTTGTCAATGGCCCACAGAATAATCAGTCGCTGGAATATCGCGTGCTTAACTATGAAAAAATTGTGCTGGCAGTTCCACGCAATTCAGAAGTTGCCAAAAATAATTATGATTTTGAGAACGACATATATCGCCCTGTTGATCTTCGGTCCCTAAAAAACGAAGCATTTATTCTTTTAGTGGAAAAGTATCGTCTGGGTCTTCTCTCTCGGAAAATCTTTAAATCGCGGGGCATTATGCCTTCTCATATCACCTATGTTTCTAATATGAACACAGCGCTAAGCATGTCGGCGGTTGGCCTTGGATTAACCTTTATGCCCGAATCCGGAATTGAGCGTCCATTTGATGGCTGTGAATCACCGCTCTATTTTTCCATTGGGGAACCCGAATTTGGCTTCCCTTTAATCATCGCCTTTAAAAAGGGGAAAAAATTGAACCAGCACTTAATGGAGTTTATTGATTTTGTTTGCAGCAACTATAATGAATACCGCCAAAGTTGATGGTTTTTCTCTAAGCCTTGAATTGTCAAGCCAAGTGCAACGCTTAATCGAAAAAGCTTCACAGGGTGCTTTCTAGGCCAAGCATTTGCGAGATCTGTGATTCAGTGTTTAAATGGAGTCTGCAATATCATCTTCCGAGGATAAAGCAATATCAAAGGATTTGGGCAGGTAATCTCCGAGCAAGCCGTTTGTACCTCCCTGCCAAGGCGTATGAGGATTTGGAAAATAAAATGGCAGGTACTTAGTTGTCAGCCTGTCGGAAAATCCACTTCTGTGTTCGTTGTGTCCGTATGAAAAAGGCACGGACCGATTTCACGGTCCGTGCCTTTTTGAAAATTCGCAGCTCCGCCCCTGCGATGCTTTTACCGTCACCGTCATACGCCCTGTTCCGGTCGCTTCCTCATCAGCTCCACTGCTTCTTTCCCTGTCATATGATGCACGGTCATCTCCATCACACAAAGGGGCTTCCACTCCCGGTCAATGGCGGACTTAAGTCTCTGGGCGCTGTTTTCCGGGGCGTATTTGACGGCCAGTTTTTTAATAGCCTCCAGCTTTTCGGCGTCGTCCTCCACAATCCGGAGCGCACCAAAGACAATTACACTTCTAAAATAGGAAGTGTATTCCTCCGGCACTACCTGATCCCGGTCCACCACGCAAAAGGATGCCTTTTCACAGCGGCGGATCGCGTCGATCTTATGCCCCGTCTTGGCTCCATGAAAGTAAATTTTAGAGCCGTCATACACATAGCTCAGGGGAACAGCGTAAGGGTAGCCGTCGTCCCCGGACAGGGCGAGAACGCCCGCCGTTCCTCTGTTCAGGACCGCAGCCACGTCCTCCTCAGACAAAAGTTGCTTCTTTCTGCGCATTTCACGAAACATAGCCTCATTCCTCCTGAAAACTGCCGAAAAGAGTCCACACCCCGTCCGCAAAATTTTGCAGCCCGGGCCGTTGCATTTGTCCGACAGACAATATTTTTATAGAGTATACGCCGCCTAAAGTTCAAAGTCAACGTTCTCCGCCCTTCGGTGCGGGGTCGCTGTTCATTGCCGGACCGCGCGGACGCGACGCGTCGCCGCCCCGCAAATTTTCTTAGACAGCACGGAAAGCCTATGGTACAATGTGAAACATAAAGCATCCACTTTTGAGCCGGTTTTGGGAGGGCGCGCCATGAAAAGAATCATTCTGGCCCCCGATTCCTTTAAGGGGACCATGACATCCCGGGAGGTCTGCGGCGAGTTGACCGCCGCGATTCGCGAAATCTTTCCGGAGACAGAAATCGTCTCCCTCCCCGTCGCGGACGGGGGTGAGGGCAGCGTGGACGCATTTCTCACCGCCTGCGGCGGCGAGCCGGTTTCCGTAACGTGTACAGGCCCCAACGGGCAGCGCATTGAGGCGGAGTACGGGCTTTTACCGGACGGGACGGCGGTAGTGGAGATGGCCGCAGCCGCGGGCCTTCCTATGGCAAACCTGAAAAACCCGGAGCGCACCACCACCTTTGGCGTGGGAGAGCTGCTGCGCCACGCGGCAATCCGGGGCGCGAGGAAAATCATCATGTGCCTTGGCGGCAGCGCCACCAACGACGGCGGCTGCGGAGCCGCAGCGGCCTGCGGCGTTCGGTTTTTTGGCGAAGGGGGAAATTCCTTTACTCCCGTGGGAGGAACGCTGCGGGACATTGCCCGCATCGACCTGTCCGGGTTGGACCCCGCCCTTGCTGCCATTCCCATCGTAACCATGTGCGACATTGACAATCCCCTCTGCGGCCCGACGGGGGCGGCGGCGGTGTTTGGCCCCCAGAAAGGGGCGGATGAGGCCATGGTTCTGCGGCTGGACGAGGGGCTTGCCCACCTTGCCGATCTGCTGCATCGGGACTGCGGCGTGGAAGTGCGCAACCTTCCCGGCGCGGGGGCGGCGGGCGGAATGGGCGCGGGAATGACCGCATTTTTTAAAAGCCGCCTGCAAATGGGCATCGAAACCGTGCTGGACACGGTGGGCTTTGAAGCCGCACTTGCCGGGGCGGACCTGGTAATGACCGGCGAGGGCTGTCTGGACCGTCAAAGTCTCTGCGGAAAGGTTGCGGCAGGCGTGGCCCGGAGAGCCGTTCTTCGCGGCGTACCGGTGGTCGCTCTGGTTGGAGACGTGGGCGAGGGTGCGGAGGATATCTACGCGCTGGGCATTACGGCGGTTTTTTCCATCAACCGCGTGGCGGTTCCCTATGAGCAGGCGCGGCTGCGGAGCCGCCGGGACCTGCGAGCCGCAGCGGAGGATATTCTGCGGCTGTGCCGCGCTCTTGAAATTTCGGGGCGGCTGTGATAATATTGATAAATCATTTACGGCAGACAGGCCGAAAATAACTTGACAGTTTTTCAGGAAATCAGACATCACGAAAAGGAGCAAGCCCGCCCATGATTAAAATTACCACGGACAGCACCTGCGACCTACCGGTCGCCCTGCTGGGGGAAAACAATATCACGGTGGTGCCGCTGGGCATTGTAAAAGGCGAGCGTGTCTACCGGGACGGCGTGGACATCCATCCGGCGGACATTGCCGCCCATGTGGACGCCGGCGGCGACATCACCACCACCAGCGCGGTAAATACGGCGGATTACCACGAGCTGTTCAGCAATCTGCTGAAGGAATACGACGCGGTCATCCACATCAATCTGGGCGCCGGTTTTTCCAGCTGCCACCAAAATGCCAGAATTGTGGCAGAGGAACTGCCGGGCGTCTACGTGGTAGATTCCGCCAACCTGACGGTAGGCATCGGCGAGCTTGCCCTGCGGGCGGCGCGGATGGCGCGGGAGGGCCACGCTCCTGAGGAAATCGTTGCGGAGCTGGAAAGCCTGCGCGACCGGCTGGAGGTCAGCTTTGTGCTGGACCGGCTGGACTATATGAAAAAAGGCGGACGGTGCAATTCCGTCACCGCCATCGGGGCAAATCTTTTGAAGCTGCACCCCTGTGTGGAGGTCATCGACGGGAAAATGTCCGTGACGAAAAAATACCGCGGCTCCATCGAACGGGTGGTAACGGAATACCTTCACGACCGGCTGGACGGGCGGACAGACATTGACACCGAGCGCGTCTGGCTGGTGGACACCGCCTTCTCCCCCGCTTTGGCGGACACGGCGAGAGAGGTTCTCCGCGCGGATGGACGCTTTGGCACCATTTTAGAAGGCAAGGCGGGCTGCACGATTTTTTCCCATTGTGGGCCAAACACGCTGGGCATCGCGTTTTTTCGCAAAAAGAACACCGACTGAAAAAACCCTGCCCCGGCGGACAAGCGTTCGCCGGGGCAGGGTTTTACTCCGGATGCGAGAATTTCCGCCGGGGCCTTGGTTCCCGCGATCTTCTTTCGTTTTCTGCGCGCATTTTTTCTTGCGTTTTTACTTCCCTGCGTTTTTTTCTAGGTTCTTCCGGCGTGTTTGCTCCCCCGAGTTCTCCTCACGCGTCCCCCTCCCGCTCTGTACCCTCTCCCCTGACCAGCTAAAAGCGACTGCGAATGCTTATGGGCAAAAAAATACGCCCCTTCCGGGACGGTAAATCATTATTAAAAGCTCAACCCCCCATCTGTCCAATGCAGATGGGGGGTTACTTCTGACTGGGGTTCTCTGCCATGTTGCTACCTCTTACTTTCGTAGATTCACGTTTGGAAGGCTGGGATACTGAGGCTTGCGCCGTGGGATACCGGAAAAAGCTTTGGGATAACCGGGAAACAGGAAAAACTCTCGGTGGCAGCCAATCCATAAAACATCAGGTGCACGCAGATAGTTGCCTTGGACATTGCCAAAACCGGATCTCGTGAGTCTC
>NZ_DALZCH010000051.1:0-22977 GCF_031978065.1 Oscillibacter sp. | reverse complement strand
CCTGATTCTTTTGCTTCTGGGCCTGTGCGCAGAATGAAGGAGGGTTTGCCAGTGAATATCGACAGCATTCAAAACGGCGTGGTGCTGGACCACATTCAGGCCGGAAAATCCATGGACATCTACAAGTATCTGCATCTGAACCTGTTGGACTGCTCCGTGGCCATTATTAAAAACGTCCGCAGCGGGCGGATGGGCAAAAAGGATATTATTAAAATCGACTCTCCCATGGAAGTGGATTTGGACGTGCTGGGCTACATAGACTCCAGCATCACCGTTAACGTCATTCGGGACGGGGTGCGGGTGGCGAAAAAGCATCTGGAGCTTCCCGCGCGGCTCACGAATATCATCCACTGCAAAAATCCTCGGTGCATCACGGCGGAGGAACCGCAGTTGGACTCCATCTTCCTTTTGAGCGACCGGGAAAAGCACGTTTACCGCTGCGCCTATTGCGACGCAGAAAAAAAGCGGAAGTTTTAAAACGACTTTACGCAAAAAGGGAGGAAGTACCGCGGATGGAACGGCAGTCTGACGCAGCCTTGGCAGGAACCCCAGAAGCGCTTCCCCCTCCGTCGGGCGACATTTTAAATGCGCCTGACGCGCCCATTCCCGACTTAGGGGAGTGGCCTTCCTCCGAGAATTGCGCGGAGTACGCTTTGGATGAGCGTCCGGAGTGCACTCAAGAAGAGTATCCGGAATGCGTCCCGGAGGAATGTTTGGAGGAAGATTCCTCACCATCGACGGACGCCTTGCGTTCAGACGCTACGGGGTCGGACGGCCAACCACCCGACGCGGCAAGCAGTTCCGCCCCGCGCCTGACGCCCCGGCTGGCCGTGGGCCTGATTTTGCTGCAAAGTCTGTTTTTCGGCTTTGGGGACCCCATCTCCAAAAACGCGTTCAACGTGGTGCCGGTGTTTACCCTGCTTTTTGTGCGGTATCTGCTGGCATTGCTTACGCTTTTTGTGTTTTCCGGGAGACGGATTGTGGAGGGGCTGCGCCGCTGCCGTGTGCGAGACTGGATCGGTTCGGCCCTGTGCATTGCCCTGGCAAGCGTGGTGGGCAATGTGGCCATTACCCTCTCCGCAGCCACCAGTGTGGCATTTCTCCGGTCCCTTTCCACCGTGATGACGCCCTTGCTGGCGCTGGCGCTGCTGCGCCGGAAATACTCCCGCAGACACATTCCCATCCAGCTTTTCGTGGTGGCGGGACTGTATCTTCTTTGCGGGCAGGGCGGCCTAAGCGGTTTTGGCCCGGGGGAGGTGTTGTCCCTGCTGACGGCTTTGCTTTTGTCAGGCACTTTGGTGCTGGGGCAAAAATCCTTGTGTCAGGTGGACCCGCTGACCCTCTCCGCTGTCCAAACCGCCACAGCAGCAGTGCTGGCGGGAGCCTGCACCTTCTTTCTTGGCGGGGGCTTGTCCTCTCTCTCCGCCGCCACGCCCGGGGTGTGGGGCGTGGTGCTCTATCTGGCGATTCCCTGTACGGTGGGCGGCTTTTTGCTGCAAAACGCGGCCCTGACCGCCGTTTCCGCTCGGACGGTTTCTCTGGTACAGAGCATCTGCCCGGTGACAACGGCGCTGTTCTCCTTTCTTCTTTTGGGAGAGCGGCTTAGTCCCGTAGGGCTGCTGGGGGCGGGCGTCATTGTCGCCTGTGTGGCCGCCGAGAGCCTCCTCCCAGAGGATGGGCCTTGCAATCCGTAATCAAATGCGTTAGAATCGAAGATACCGCGCGGCTTCCCGCAACAACGGGAAGCCGCGCTTTTGAAAGCCCTTGGGCGTGACGACGCCGGGGGCTCCCTGTATTGAGAGGTACTTTCATGACGGAAAAGCAACGCGCCCTGCGGGGCGCTCTGTGCTCCGCAGTCGGCGGCGTTTTCTGGGGCGTTTCCGGTGCCTGCGGGCAATATCTGTTTGAAACCTTCGGCGTGCCGTCTATCTGGCTGGTGTGCGTGCGGACGCTGATGGGCGGCGGAATCCTGACGTTGCTGATCCTACCCAGATATGGGCGGGATCTGCTGGCGCTGGTCCGCCAGCCCCGGGAGCTTGCAAAGCTGGCAGTCTTCGGCCTGTTTGGCCTGCTGATGTGCCAGTATGCGTATCTGACCGCCATCGGGTACAGCAACGCGGGCACCACCACGGTGCTGCAAACCCTGAGCCTTGTGCTGGTCATGCTCATCACCTGCGCCCATACCCGGACGCTGCCCAGCCACATCCAAATTGTGGCTCTGCTGCTGGCCCTGACAGGAACCTTCATTCTGGCCACCGGCGGCAACCCCGGGCAAATGTCTCTTTCCGTGCGGGGGCTTTTCTGGGGCCTGCTCACCGCTGTGGCGGCGACGACTTACACCCTACTTCCCCGTGTGCTGGTGCGGCGCTGGGGGCAGTTGATGGTCACCGGGGCGGGTATGCTGATTGGCGGCGTGTTCATCAATCTCGCCGCCCGAAGCTGGCGCTATTCCGTGAATCTGCCTTGGCAGGGCTGGCTGGCGGTGGCTGGCGCGGTGATTTTGGGTTCCACTTTGGCGTTCCCCATGTTTATGCAGGGCATTTCCGACATCGGGCCGGTGAAGTCCTCCATGCTGGCGGCCACAGAACCGGTGTCTGCCACGGTCTGCTCCGCCCTGTGGCTGCGCACGGCCTTTTCTCCTGCGGACCTAATCGGCTTTCTCCTGATTCTCGCCACCATCTTCCTGCTGGCACGGGAGGACAGAGCGGCGGGCAGCGCCCCGACCGACAATGTGGAAGACCTCGTTCCCGAAGCCGGCATGGCGGAAAGAGTCCCCGCCGGAGCGGACGAAAGCGGCACACATGAGGCCCTTTCGGCAAGCGTTGGGCAAAAGCAGGACCCATAACCTGAAAATCACGCTTGGGAGGGTTTTATGTACGATGAGCTGACAGAAGTTGACATCCGAAAAATGGAGGAAGAAATTTCTTACCGCACAGCCGTGCTGCGTCCAAAGCTGATCGAGGACGTGCAAATTGCCCGGGGCTTCGGCGACCTCAGCGAAAATTTCGAGTACAAATGCGCTAAGCGGGACAAAAACCGCAACGACAGCCGCATCCGCTACCTCCAGAAAATGATTCAAACGGCAAAAATTATCCAGCCCGACACCGTCGGCGCGGCAGACAAGGCGGGCTTGTTTGACACGGTGGTCATCGTCCCCGCCCTCACGGGCGTCCCCCAGACCATCCGCATCGTCACCACATTGCGTCAGGACGCGCTAAAGGGCCTGATCAGTAAGGAGTCCCCGGTTGCAAGAGCGGTGCTGGGCCATCGGGCCGGAGAGGTTGTCCACGTGGATCTGGGCGAGGGGCGGGGATATGAGCTGACCATCCAGTCGATAGAAAAGGGCACGGACGACCCGTCTCTGGACATCAGCGGCTACTAAATTGCCCCGCGACTCAAGCACGGTATCCCAAATTATAAACCCCCGGCTCTTGACGAACCGGGGGCTTTTTTTATCATGCTTCGTTCACGGCGATCCGCAGCGCTTTTTAAACAGTGGTACTTCCCATCGCCTGCGGCGCTTTGCGCAGTCAGCTATCCGGAATAGGCGACGCAGACCGCCAGCGTGACAATCCACGCCAAAGCCAGCCCAATCGTCACCAGAGACAGCCGCTTTTCCTTCGGCGTAAGCTCAGAATAAGCGCTTGACGTTCCACCCGCGGTTCTGAATGCCGGAAACAGCAGCGGCACAAATACCATCGCCGCCGAGTATCCCGCAAGAGCAAACACGGAAAGCTTAAAATAGAAACGGGGAAGAACGCCCAACAGGCACAGCCCGTTCCATGCAGTGGCCGCGGCCAGAGCAATCAGCATCATATATCTTTTCAACTTAATACTCATTCATACGCTCCTCAACTTTTCAGACTCAGCCCTACGGTGCGCATCACTTGCTCCACCTGATGGGCGGTGGCGTCCTCGCCTTCCCGGCTGGCCACAATCATGTCGGCATACTTGGCGTACAGCGGTTCCCGCTCCCGGTAAATCTCCCGGATAGTCATATCTCTGGGCGCGGCGATGCCCCGGTCCCACAGGTCTTGGGGCATCCGGCCTTCAATTTCCCGCAAAGGCGTTTCCAGCCAGATGCCGACGCCGTTTTCCAGCAAATGCTCCATGGCATTGTGGGAGAGAACCATGCTGCCGCCGGTGGCAATCACCGTGCTTTCAAGATTTAGGCTTTCGCCAACCTTCCCTTCCAGCACCACAAAGTCGTCCACGCCCATCTCCATCAGCAATTCCTTCAGAGTCTTTCCGGTCCGCTCGTTAATCACGTCGTCCACATCTAAAAACGTATACCCCAGGCGCTGCGCCAAGGTCTTGCCCACGGCGCTCTTGCCCGTGCCGGGCATACCGATTAAAATCAGATTCTTCACAAGCTCCTCCTTAAAAATGCTCTCCCTGCGCTCTTGAACCCGCCGGAAAGCCTCAGTCCGTCCGTCTCGCAGCCGCCAAATGAGGCAGCGCAGCACCTGACAACTGCCATTATAATAATTCCACGGACAAATGTCCACCAGTAATTTACACAAAAATCAATTTCCCCGGGGCCTTCTCTCTGCGTAAAAGCCCGAGGACGAAATCTGTGGATTTTGTCAGTTGCGACAAACTCAAAAGGCGGCTATAATGGGGGCAGCTTATGAGGTATTACCTGCTATGATAGATTTCATCGATAATGAGGTGCGTATTATGAGCGATCAGCTACCCCGGTCCAAAACCATTCGCACGCAGCTTCTTTCCGCCATGCGAGACGGCCCCTATGCCAATTGCGACCGCCTTCCCCGGGAGAGCGCGCTGGCGGAGAGCATGGGCATCAGCCGCACCCAACTGCGGGACGTGCTGGCTTCTTTGGAACGGGAGGGCTTTATCACCCGCCGCCACGGCGTGGGCACCGTCATCAACCGCCACGTTTTAGATATTCAAACCCGCATGGACATTGAGCTGGAATTTCTGGACATGATCCGCCAGAGCGGACGCAAGCCCGCCGTGGCCTTTGTTCGAGTGGAGGACGATGAGGCGGACGCGGATGTGGCGCGCAAGCTCCACATCCCGGTCAACGCGCCGGTTATTCGCATTTCCCGGCTGTGCACCGCCGACGACAAGCCCGCTATCTATTGCGAGGACATCATCGAAAAGGCGCTTGTGAAGGGCAGCTACACCGCCCGGGACCTCAAGTTCCCTATTTTCCACTTTCTCCGCCGGTTCTGCGACGTAATTCCCTATTTGGACCTGACCGATGTGCGGCCCGGACTGGCGGATGCGGCTCTTTCCGAAATTTTTGGTCTTCCCGTGGGCGCACCCCTGCTGCGCATGGATGAGGTGGACTACGACATTGATGGGAAGCCGGTATTTTTCTCCCGCCAGCATTTTACGGATGGAATTTTTAATTTGACCGTCATGCGCAAAAAGCTGTGACAAACGCTCTTTCGATATAAGGTTGGGAAAAGGCGCGGGAATCCCCGCGTCTTTTTATATGAAAAACATGTGGGATCGCCCCACGGCAGCTAAGGAGATTGTGGTTTTCCGGCAATGTGCGTTTGAGGATCGCACCTTTAAGAGGCGGAAAGCAAACCGTCCTCTCTTGAACGACGTTTTGCCGCCATGGCGGGACGCCGGTTGACTAAACCATTCGGTCACGGTAAATTTTCGGACTTTTTTTCCATACCCGTTGCTTTTTCCCCGGGACGTGGTATTCTAGAGAACAAGAAAAATCGGACTGGGGCTTATTTTCCGGCTTTTGCCGGGTGTGCGCCGTCCGTTTCCCTCCAGCATACACAACGAAAGAGGTGGCCTTATGGCATATTTTTTCAACGAACCCTCCCACACCTTCAGCGAGTACCTGCTGGTGCCGGGCTACTCCTCCGTGGAGTGCATTCCTGCCAACGTGTCCCTGAAAACCCCCCTTGTGAAATTCCGCCGAGGGGAGGAGCCTGCTCTCTCCGCCAACGTCCCCATGGTTTCCGCCGTGATGCAGGCCGTCTCCGGGGATGAGATGGGCATTGCCCTTGCCCGGGAGGGCGGCGTTGCCTTCATTTACGTGTCCCAGCCCATCGACCGGCAGGCCGAGATGGTCCGCCGGG
This sequence comes from Oscillibacter sp., assembly GCF_031978065.1. Taxonomy (GTDB): domain Bacteria; phylum Bacillota; class Clostridia; order Oscillospirales; family Oscillospiraceae; genus Oscillibacter. Next base: position 16,906 of record NZ_DALZCH010000051.1, on the reverse strand, counting down.
TAAAGGGCCACAAGGCGGGCTTTGTGGTCAGCGACTCCAACCTTCGACCCGACAGTACACTTTCCGACGTGCTGGCCCTGAAAGAAAAAACCAGCCACTCCACCATGGCCGTGACTGAGGACGGCAGCGGCACCGGCCGACTTTTGGGCCTTGTCACCAGCCGGGATTACCGCGTCAGCCGCATGGACGGCACGGAGAAGGTATCCTCCTTTATGACCCCCATGGAAAAGCTGGTTTACGCCCCGGAGGGCACCAGCCTGAAGGAAGCCAACAACCTGATCTGGGACCACAAGCTCAACGCCCTCCCCATTGTCTCCAAGGACGGGTCCTTGGTGGCCTTTGTGTTCCGCAAGGATTACGACACCCATAAGGACAATCCTCTGGAGCTGCTGGACGGGCAAAAGCGCTATGTGGTGGGCGCGGGCATCAACACCCGGGACTATGAGGAGCGGATTCCCGCGCTGGTGGAGGCCGGAGCGGATGTGCTGGTCATGGACTCGTCGGAGGGCTTTTCCGAATGGCAGAAGCGCTGCCTTGTCTGGGCCCGTGAAAAATATGGCGACAGCGTAAAAATCGGCGCGGGCAACGTGGTGGACGGCGAGGGCTTCCGCTTTCTGGCGGACGCGGGGGCCGACTTTGTAAAGGTCGGCATCGGCGGCGGCTCCATCTGCATCACCCGAGAAACCAAGGGCATCGGCCGGGGACAGGCCACGGCGGTAATCGACGTGGCGGCGGAACGGGACCGGTATTTTGAAGAAACCGGAATTTACGTTCCTATCTGCGCCGACGGCGGCGTTGTGCAAGACTATCACATCACGCTGGCGCTGGCCATGGGCGCGGACTTCTGCATGCTGGGACGGTACTTCTCCCGGTTTGACGAAAGCCCCACCGCAAAGACGCTGGTGGGCGGCAGCTATATGAAGGAGTATTGGGGCGAGGGCAGCGCCCGCGCCCGGAACTGGGAACGGTATGACTTAGGCGGCGACAAAAAGCTCAGCTTTGAAGAGGGCGTAGATTCCTACGTTCCCTATGCAGGCGCTCTGGCAGACGGCATTTCCACCACCCTTGCCAAAATTCGTTCCACCATGTGCAACTGCGGTGCACTGAGTATTCCTGCGCTGCGGGAAAAGGCCAAGCTGACGCTGGTTTCCTCCGTTTCCATTGTGGAGGGCGGCGCACACGACGTGCTGCTGAAAGACACCACCAACTCCGCAAACCGGAATTAAGCGACCCGTTTCAGATCACCGCAGGCTTGCGGAGGTAATTCCCTCCCGGAGGAACAGTCGATAAAGTATTTCACAAAAGCCAAGAACAGCGGCGCTCCGCAGACAAATGTCTGCGGAGCGCCGCTTAAGTTCTTTTTCTTTTTCAGGCCCGCTGAAATTACAGGCTTTCGTCCAGCACGGCGGTGAACGCCGCCTCGGGCATCACGCCCACCTTGCGGTCAAATTCCTCCCCGTTTTTTAAAAACACCAGCGTGGGAATGGACATGACCCCAAACCGTTGAGCCAGCTCCGGCTCCTGGTCAATATTGACCTTGGCCACCAAAGCCTTGCCGTCATAATCGGCGGCAATTTTCTCCACCGTGGGCCCCACCATTTTGCAGGGGCCGCACCAATCTGCCCAGAAATCCACCATCGCCAGAGGGGCTGCCTCGATCGTCGCGTCGAATTCCGTGTTGTTCAAATGCACCAATGCCATTTTTCAAATCTCCTTTTTCTTTATTTTATCTTCCGTTGGTTTTCTTTATTCTTTCCGCGCCAGCGCGGCCACATACGCCGCCGCGCTTTGCCCGGCGATCAGACCCTCACCCGCGGCCTTTGCCGCCTGAAGGGGCGTTCCCGTGCAGTCTCCCGCAGCAAACACGCCGGGCAGGGACGTTGCCATGCGGCGATCCACCTGCACATAGCCGTTTTCCACCGTAAGGCCGGGAAACAAATCTGTGGGCGCCAGCGCGGGCCGCAGGATAAACACGCAGGCCACCTCTGCCGTCTCGCCGCCGCAAATCACCTTTTCCACCTTGCCTTCGCCGGTAATCTCGCAGTCTTTTGGTCTATCGAAGTAATGCACCTCGCAGCCAAGGCCCTTTAAAAACTCCGCCTCGTGCCGGGCCGACTGGCTGTATCCCAGCACCGCCACGGGCTTGTTCCGGTAGAGCATTCCGTCGCAAGTGGCACAATAGCTTACACCCCGGCCCAAAAATTCTTCCTCGCCGGGAAATTTCTTTCCCCGGGCAACGCCCGCCGCCAGCACCACGGCCTTGGCCTCCTGCACGTCGCTGCCCACGCTGACATACCACGCATCGGACATGTTCATGGCGGACAGTGCCTTGCCTTCGGCAAATTCCACCCCGTCGGTCTCCGCGTGCTTTTGCATGGCGAGAAGCAACTCCTCCCCGGTGACACCGGGGAGCCCCGGATAGTTCTGCACCCGCTCGGATTTCCACAGAGGGTTTTCTTCCACCGGGTTGGAAATCACCAGCACGCTTTTCCCCCGCGCCCGGACGTTGATTGCCGCGCTCAGCCCCGCCGGACCGCCGCCGATTACCAGCACATCACAGGACATAGTTTGAAACCTCCTCCTGAAACAACGCCGCCACCAGCCGGGCAACCTCCGGCGACGCGGCTCTGTAATACACTTCGTTTCCACTGCGCTCCGCCGCCACAACTCCGGCGGCCTTCAGCTTTTGCAGATGCTGAGAAATGCAGGACTGACTCACGCCCGTTCCCCGCTCCATGCAGCCCACGTTGCGGCAGCCGGTGTTCAACAGGGAGTGGACAATTTTCAGCCGCGTGGGATTGGCCAACGCCTTTAAAAGCTCCGCCTGATGGTCATAGTCCATTTCCGGTTCTCACCCGTCCTTTCTCTAAGGCTCCGTTCGAAGTCGGCTTTTTCGCCTTAATTTATTTACTCATTTTGTTTTATTAGAATATCCTAATATATGCATATCTTCAGTAGTATTTGCAACAAATTAAAAAAATATTTTTAAAAAGGGCCAGACGCATAGCGCCCGACCCTTAGTTTTTAAAAAGCATGATTCACGCGGCCTGTTCTACGCAATTTCCAAGCCTGTCTCCCGACGGGATAAACTGCTCTGCCCGAAAGGCATCGGTTGGAGAGATTGGAATCCGGGTCCGCCCACGCGGCCCGACGCACGTTCCCTCAGCGGTTTACGCCCGCTTCCACACCGCGCCGCCGGGTACGTCGGTAATCTCCACACCCTTGGCGTTCAGCTCGTCACGGATGCGGTCCGCCTCGGCAAAATTTTTGGTCTTTTTGGCCTCGGCTCGCCGGACCACCAGCGCGTCAATCTCCGGGTCGCCCTCGCCTTGCACGGTGAAGCCGCCCTGATTGGAGCTGATGGACTTTGCATCCTGCTCTCGCTTTTTCGCCGCCTGATCCAGCAGTCCCAGACTTAAAACTTCGTCGAACTCTTCAAAAAGGGCCAGCTTCGTCCCATCGGAGATATCCGCTTTCAGCACATCGTACAGCGCGGTCACGCCCAAAGACGTGTTCAAATCATTGTCCATGGCGGCCCTGAACTTTGCCCGCAGACCATCCGCCGTCTCGCTGCTCTCCGCCGGGCCGTCCTTCAAGAGGGCAATCCGGGCAATCAGCTTGCCATAGGCGGTTTTCGCATTGTCCAGATTTTCATAGGAAAACACCAGCGCCTTGCGGTAGTGGGACTGGAGACAGAAGAAACGGTAGTCCATGGGGTCGTAGCCCTTCTCCTCCAGCAGGGAAACCGTGAGAAACTCCCCCTTAGACTTGCTCATTTTTCCGCCGCTGGTGTTCAGGTGCAGAACGTGGAACCAATAGTTGCACCAGTGGTGCCCCAGATACGCCTCGGACTGGGCGACCTCGTTGGTATGGTGGGGAAAGGCGTTGTCGATCCCGCCGCAGTGAATGTCCAGATCCTCACCCAGATGCTTCATGGAGATACCCGAGCACTCAATGTGCCAGCCGGGATAGCCCACGCCCCAGGGAGAGTCCCATTTCAGGGCCTGATCCTCAAATTTGGACTTGGTGAACCAGAGGACGAAGTCGTTTTTGTTGCGCTTGTTGGAGTCCTCCTCCACACCCTCCCGCACGCCCACGGCCAAATCTTCCGCGTCGTGGTCGTTGAACAGGTAATAATGCTCCAGCTTGGAGGTGTCGAAATACACGTTGCCACCGGCCTGATAGGCGTGGCCATTTTCCATCAGGCGGGTAATGATTGTGATATATTCATCAATACATCGCGTGGCAGGCTCTACAATGTCGGGCCGCTTGATGTTCAGCTTGCGGCAGTCGTCAAAAAACGCGTCGGTATAAAACTGGGCGATTTCCAGCACAGACTTGTGCTCCCGCTGGGCGCCCTTAAGCATTTTATCCTCGCCGGTATCCGCGTCGCTGGTGAGGTGCCCCACGTCGGTAATGTTCATGACACGCTTGACGTTATAGCCCACGTAGCGCAGGTGCTTTTCCAGCACATCCTCCATGATATAGCTGCGCAGGTTTCCGATGTGGGCAAAATGGTAGACCGTGGGACCGCAGGTATACATCTTCACGATATCCGGGTGGTTGGGCTTAAATTCTTCTTTTCTATGGGTGGCAGAGTTGTAGAGATACATAGCTCAGGCCGTCCTTTCCTTGATGGTTTTCAACTGCTGTTCCAGCGCGTCTATCCGCTGGAACAGGGCAAGCAGCTCCTCCTGCACGGGGTCGCACATATCGCTGATCTGATCCACATCCTCGGCAAAGCTGGCCACGGGCTTTTGCCCGCTGACCCGCACCACCTGCGCCGGAACACCCACGGCGGTGGAATTGGGCGGAACCTCACTGAGCACCACCGCTCCCGCCGCGATGCGGGACTGATCCCCCACGGTGAAGGGGCCAAGCACCTTGGCCCCGGATCCCACCATCACGTTGTTTCCGATGGTGGGGTGGCGCTTTCCCTTATCCTTCCCCGTCCCGCCCAGCGTCACGCACTGATAGAGCAGGCAATCGTCCCCCACCTCGGCGGTTTCTCCGATGACGATGCCCATGCCATGGTCAATGACCAGACGGCGGCCGATTTTTGCGCCGGGGTGGATTTCAATGCCGGTCCAAAAGCGGCTCCACTGGGAGACGCACCGGGCAAGAAACATCATGTTTTTTTGAAAAAAGAAATGGGCAATCCTGTGATAAATCGTGGCATGGACGCCGGGATAGAGCAAAAAAACCTCCAGCTTGCTGCGGGCGGCGGGGTCCCGGCTCTGATATGCGCCCAACAATTCCGACAAACGGGTCATATTCAAGACTCCTTTTCAATCTCAATGATAAAATATGCCGGGGAAGTCAAACCCGGACATCGACAGGCAAGCATCCGCATACAGCACTCCTTAGCACTCTTTTTAAATGTTAAATAAAAAGCGCCCCTCGTACCTCAAATAGGTACAAGAGGCGTCGGCGACGCGGTTCCACTCTTGCAAATACTCGTGCCGGCCCAGCAGCCGGACAGCCTGATAACGGCGGCTTCACCGGAGGGGATTAACCTCACGCTCCCGGACGCACTTCACACTTCCCTCCGCAGGCGCGCTTTCAGCCGGTGGCGCGCCCTCTCTGCCCTTTGGGAAAATGCTACTCTTTCCGTTCCTCGCGTTCTTATTATATTAGCAGGCTTTGCAATTCGTGTCAAGAGGGGCGTATGAAGCGAAAAGGACGGGGAAATTGCTTTCGTACAGGCGCTCCGCGCAGGACGGTGCACTGCGCAAAAACGCGGGGCGCACGATATCGTGCGCCCCGCTGATAGGTGTCTTCGTCTCAATTGTCCCGATAGCCCAGATTCCGCACATAGCCCAGGTTGTCCCGCCAGTTTTCCTTCACCTTGACCCAAGTCTGAAGATAGACCTTGGTCCCCATGAAGCGCTCCATGTCGTGGCGGGCCATGCTGCTGATTTTTTTCAGCATAGCGCCCTGCTTGCCGATGATAATGCCCTTGTGACTGGACTTCTCGCAGTAAATCGTGGCGTCCACCTCGATCACCTCGTCATCTCGCTCGGAAAACTTGGAAATCTCCACGGCGGTGCCATGAGGAATCTCCTTATCAAGGCACAAAAGCAGCTTTTCCCTCAGAATTTCTCCCATCACCTGCCGCTCCGGCTGGTCAGAGGTCTGCCCGTCCGGAAAGAGCTGAGGCCCTTCCTTGGCGTATTTGTTCATCTCGCCCAGCAGGTCATCCAGTCCGTCCTTCCGGTGGGCGGAGATGGGGATGATGGCGGCAAAGCCGTCCCACGCCTCGTTGTACGCCTGTATTACCGGCAGCAGCTCGTCGGGCTTCACAGTGTCCGTCTTATTGATGCACAGAATCGTGGGGATGTTTTCCTCCCGTACTCGCGCAATCAGCGACGCCTCCGGCGCGCCCACGTGGGCGATGGGCTCCACCAACAGCAATGCGCAGTCCACGTCGGAAAGGCTGGAGGTGACAATTTTCACCATATAATCTCCCAGTGCGGACTTGGGCTTGTGCAGACCCGGCGTATCCATCAGGACAAACTGGATTTCTCCCCGGTTCACCACGCCGCAGATGCGGTTGCGGGTGGTCTGGGCTTTGTTGGACACGATGGCGACTTTTTCGCCCACCAGCACGTTGGTGAGGCTGGATTTTCCCACGTTGGGCCGTCCGCAGACGGTGACCATGGCGGTTCTTTTGATTTCGGGCATAGATGATCCTCAACTTTCTTCGTTTGAGCAATTATTTGTATGGGCCGGACGGACCGGCCCCGGCTTTCTTTTTGCTGTCTTTATATCTCCCGACGGCCCTCCAGCGCGCGGGAAAGCGTGGCGTCGTCCGTAAATTCCAGATGGCCGCCCACGGGGATGCCGTAGGCCAGACGGGTCACCTTCACTTCAAAGGGCTTTAAAAGCCGCGCAAGATACATGGCGGTGGCCTCCCCCTCCGTGTCCGGGTTGGTGGCCATAATGACCTCCTCGATGCCCCCCTTGGCAACCCGGTCCAGCAGGGGGCGGATGGCAAGGTCGTCCGGGCCTACATGGTTCATGGGGGACAGGACTCCGTGGAGCACATGATAGTGCCCTCCAAATTCCCGGGACCGCTCCAGCGCCGCCACATCCCGGGGGTCCGCCACCACGCAGATCACGCTTCCGTCCCGCTTGGGCGAGGAACAGATGGGGCACAGGCCCCCGGCGGTAAAATTCTGGCACACAGGGCAGCAGGTGACGTGCTTTTTCGCGTCTATAATTGCACGCGAAAACTCCAGTGCCTCCTCCTCGGGCAGCCCCAGCACATAAAACGCCAGCCGCTGGGCGGACTTTCCGCCGATACCCGGCAGGCGGGCAAACTGCTCCACCAGCTTTTCCAGCGGCGCGGGAAAATATTCCATGGTCAGACCTCGCTTTTTAATTGATGGCGGCGGTGCGCCGATTCAGGGATGAAATCCGGGCAGCCGCCGGAATGCTCCGCAACAAGCTGCACTGCGGTGCGATCAGCCTTGGCGAACGACTTCTCCGACTATCCCTGGCATCGTCCGCAAAGGGACGGACCCTAAAATGTCGGAAACTTCCCTTCTTAACTCCGCAGAAGCTGAATGCGAGCGGCAATGTCCTCCGCTCCGTATACCGCGCTGCCTGCCACCAGCACGTTTGCTCCCGCGTCAACGCAGGCGCGGTAGGTATCAGGGCCGATTCCCCCGTCCACCTCCAGCTCGCAGGCCGGATTGCGCTCGTTAATCAGAGCGCGGATGGCGCGGATCTTGTCCAATTGGTCGGTCATAAAGCTCTGGCCGCCAAACCCTGGCTCCACGGTCATCACCAGAATCAGCTCCACCCGCTCAAGATAGGGCAGCACCGCCGAAACCGGGGTGGCAGGCTTCAACACCACGCCCGCCCGCTTGCCCTTGGCGTGAATCACGTCGATGGCGGAGAGAAGGTTCTCCTCCGTATCCGCCTCCACATGGAGGGTGACAATGTCCGCCCCTGCGTCGCAGAACCGCCCGGCGTACCGTCCCGGCTGCACAATCATCAGGTGAACGTCCAGCGGCTGCTGCGTCACGGGCCGAATTGCCTTTACCACCGGCAGACCGATGGAGATGTTTGGGACAAACACGCCATCCATCACGTCCACATGCACATAGTCGGCGGTAGAAATTTTCCGAATGTCCCGCTCCAGGTTGGCAAAGTCAGCGGACAGGATAGACGGCGATATCTTTATCATTATAAGCCCTCTTTTCAATGAAAAATCAGCGCCCGCGCAATAGCCGGACCCTTTCGGCGGCAGGAACCGCCTGCCCCGGCCGGCATAGGATAGCCTAAGCGGAAGGGCGCCACGCGGCACCCCACGCGGTGTCCGGCCCCGACGCGGTGCCACCGCTTTTTTGAATAGGGCCGGCAGGGTAGCCTGCCGGCCCGCTGCTTTGCGTTTCCCGGCTTATCCCACGGTAATTTTGTCTTTTAGTATACCAAATTTTCCGAAGAAATGCAAGCCGCACTCCGGGTTTTGCCGGAACGCAAGAGAGCCGCCTGCTTTGCAGGCGGCTCTCTTGCGCGAAAGCTCTCCGGAGCCTTGCCGCTTTTTTACTGCTGCTGACGCATGGCCCGCTCCAGCAGCATCATTAACTGATCCGCATGCCGGTATCCATCCGCGCTCAGTTCGAATAAAAGCTTTGAAAGGCAGGGGTCCGAGGTGCTCTCCGCTGCCCGCTCATATTGCTGGGCGCGGCATACCTCGTCCTGATACCGAGCCCGCAGAGCAGGGCAAAGCTGGCCCACATAAATGCGCTCATAGGCCGAAGTGGGCTGATAGCACTGGCAGGTGATGAGATAGTGCACCGCCATCAGCCTGCGTGCATGGGCGCCCGCGTCCTCGGCCATGTCCCGCAGCGTCTGGCGCGCCCAGCCGGGGGCCTGCCGGGAAAAGGCCAGATAATAGCGCTTGGCCGCCAGCTCCTCTTCGATAAAGCTTTGCAAAACCCGCAGCATCTCCATGGCCGACGTACCCATGCAGCATGGATTTGCCTCAATACAGGAGAGGCCGTCCGCCACGGAGTCGGCTTTGACCTGTGCCGTGCAGGCGGTTTCCTCCGGCTCGGAGGCGGCAGCACTGACGGCGGGAGTTTTTGTCGTGGCGCACTCCGGGGTCACGCCGGGATAGGGGTCCAGATTGGGAGAAACCCGCTGCCAGATTTTGTCGTATTGCCGGTAGTCGTATGTATCGGCCTGCTGTTGCATAAAAAACGCTCCATTCCGCCGCTTCGCGCCGGCAAGTATTAAAAAACGCGCCGCGCCCCGCCGCGCGAAGCAAATTCCCGGCGGAGTCCAGTCCTCTTCTTCATGGTATGCATCAGCCACGCTCCGTGTGCCAGTAAAAACGGGGCCACAGATAAATCCGCCGCACTTCGGACAGAATACCTAAATCTGGCTGTTAGCATTGCCTTTTTAGAAAAAAAATGGTAGAATAACCGCGTATTTTGAAAAAACGCGCAAGGAGGAATCGCGCTGTGCTGGAATTGCAACATATCCATTACGCCGTTCAGGAGCCGGAGGGCAAGCTGGAGATTTTAAAGGACATCTCCCTGACCGTCGACGACCACCGTCTGGTGGTGTTCACCGGGCCTAACGGCGGCGGAAAAACCACTTTGGCGAAAATTGTCATGGGTCTTGTGAAGCCCACATCCGGTAAAATTCTATGGAACGGAGAAGACGTGACGGATCTCGGCATCACAGAGCGGGCAAAGCGGGGCATCAGCTACGGATTTCAGCAGCCCCCCCGGTTCAAGGGATTGACCGTCCGGGACCTTCTGACCATCGCGGCGGGAGACGGGCCGCTTTCCAAGGACCTTTGCTGCCAGTATCTCACCCGGGTGGGCTTGTGCGCCAACGACTATCTAGACCGGGAGGTGGACGCGTCCCTCTCCGGCGGCGAGGTGAAGCGCATCGAGATTGCCACGCTTCTGGCCCGGAGCGCACAGCTTATGATTTTTGACGAGCCGGAGGCGGGCATCGATCTGTGGAGCTTTTCCCGGCTGACGGAAACCTTTGAGCAGATTCACCAGTCCGGCAGCGCCACCATGATTGTCATTTCCCATCAGGAGCGGATTATCTCCCTGGCGGACGAGGTGGTGGTCATCGGCGACGGGGGCGTCACTCTCCGTGGCTCCGCCGACGAGATTTTGCCGGAAATTCTGGCGGACACCACGGGCTTCTGCCCGGTTTTGACAAAAGGGGGCGCAGCACGATGATGGATACCGAAGTGGACCGCGCCCTGCTTGAAAAAATTGCGGACCTGATCGGGAAGCCCGTGGGGGCCTTCAACATCCGAAAGGACACGGGATGCGACGGGCGGCAGAGCTCGGAAAACATTGAGATCACCGGCAAGGAGGACAAGCCCGGCATCGACATCCGCATTAAGCCCGGCACGGCTGGGGAAACCTGCTATATCCCGGTCATCATCACCAAGCCGGGCATTGAGGAGCTTGTCTATAACGACTTTTATATCGGCGAAAATAGTCATGTCAACATTGTGGCGGGCTGCGGCATCCACAACTGCGGAGACACATCCAGCCGCCACGACGGCGTACACACTTTTTACGTGGGGAAAAATTCTCACGTTCACTATACGGAAAAGCACTATGGCGAAGGGGACGGCAAGGGCGGCAAAATCATGAATCCCCAGACCATCGTATATCTGGAGGAGGAGGCCTCTATCCAGATGGACACCACCCAGATCCGGGGCATCGACTCCACCAAGCGCTACACCAAAATTGTCTGTGGGAAAAACGCGGAGGCGGTGGTGACGGAGCGCTTGCTCACCCACGGAGAGCAAACGGCCAACAGCGACATGGAGATTGTGCTGGACGGCGAAGACTCCAAGGGGCGGGTGATTTCCCGGTCTGTGGCGCAGGATACCTCTGTGCAGACCTTCCGCCCGCTGATGACCGGCAACGCCAGAAGCTTTGGCCACGTGCAGTGCGACTCCATTATTATGGGCGACGCAAAAATCCGCTCCATTCCGGAAATTGCCTCCAATTGCATGGATGCACAGCTCATTCACGAGGCCGCCATCGGCAAAATTGCGGGCGATCAGCTCTTAAAGCTGCAAACCCTTGGCCTGACTGAGGAAGAAGCGGAAGACCGCATTTTGAAGGGCTTTTTGGCGTGACTTTTCGGTGATGTCCTCACATTTATCATGTCACTTTTTGTCCAATTTCCACGAAACTCCGTGTGGAATACCGCGTAGCGTCAGAGATGTTAAACGCCGGTGCCGCTTTATTGGCGGCATCGGCGTTTTTTGTTTCCTATAAAGTCAAACATACGACACGGGGCAAAGATGCCTGCCGCGCCCAAAAGCAATCAAGCAGCTTTGCCCGCAGCAATTTTCAATTTCCCCTTGCGTTTGTATAGTTAGAAAGACGGACTGCGGTATCGCCGCAGTCCGTCTTCTGCCTTTGCGTAGCCGGAAACTTTTCAGCTCCCGTCATCAAAATTCCAGCGTCATATCGTACCACACCGCGCCGCCGTGAACGGACCCAGACACGCCCTGATTGCGATAGCCAAGGCCTTCATACCACGGAAGCAGCGCGGCCTTGCAGGTGAGGATGCAGCCCCGCCGACCGGCAAGCCGTGCGTCCTGCTCCGCTTCCCGAAGCAGCCGGGCGGCAAGGCCTCGGCGGCGATAGTCCGGCAGGGTGTTCACGCCGAAAATCGCCTGCCACGCCCCGTCCTCCCGGTGAAGAGACGCGTCGGAGAACATCTCGTCTCGGATGGTTTCCTCGTTTGTTGCCATGCCGTTGACAAAAGAGACGATTTCCCCGTCCTCCTCCAAAAGCCAAAAGTGCCGGAGATAAACCCGGAGCCGCGCGGCGAAGTCCTCCTCTGTCGCCGCCTCTGCCGCCGGAAAACACGCGGCTTCCACCTCGGCCAGCGCCTTTAAGTCCGCCATTTGGGCGGTGCGGATGTTCATGCTTCGGTCTCCCATCCAATCTCCCATCAGAGGAGCATTTTTTTCAGGTATCGCCCGGTGTAGCTCTCCGGGCAGGCGGCGACCTCCTCCGGCGTGCCGGTGCAGACGATGGTCCCGCCGCCGTCGCCCCCCTCGGGGCCAAGATCAATGAGGTAGTCGGCGCACTTGATGACATCCAGATTGTGCTCGATGACCAGCACCGTGTTGCCGCCCTCCACCAGCTTCTGAAGGACTTCCAGAAGCCGCCGGACATCCTCGCTGTGAAGGCCGGTGGTTGGCTCGTCCAGAATATAAATGGTGCGGCCCGTGGCCACCTTGCTCAGCTCCGTCGCCAGCTTCACCCGCTGTGCCTCGCCGCCGGAAAGCTCCGTCGAGGACTGGCCCAGCTTCACATAGTCAAGGCCCACGTCGCACAGGGTTTGCAGCTTCTTGTTGATCTTGGGCAGAGCGGAGAAAAACTCCGCTGCCTCCTCCACCGTCATGTCCAGTACCTGAGCAATGTTTTTGCCCTTATAGCGAACCTCCAGCGTCTCCCGGTTATACCGCGCGCCCTTGCACACCTCGCAGGGGACAAAGATGTCCGGCAGGAAGTGCATCTCAATTTTCAGCAGTCCGTCGCCGGAGCATGCCTCGCACCGTCCGCCCCGGACATTGAAACTGAACCGGCCCGGGCCATAGCCCCGGCTTCTGGCCTCCTGCGTGGCGGCGAACATATCCCGGATGTCGTTGAACAGCCCGGTGTAGGTGGCAGGGTTGCTACGGGGGGTGCGCCCAATGGGGCTTTGGTCAATATCCACCACCTTATCAAGATGCTCCAGCCCCTCGATACGCCCGCACTTTCCGGGCCGCGTCTTCATGCGCATCAGTTCCGCACCCAGCTTTTTGAAAATAATTTCGTTGACCAGAGACGACTTTCCCGACCCGGACACGCCGGTGACGCAGGTAAAGGTCCCCAGCGGAATTTCCACATTCACGTCCTTCAGATTGTTTTCTGCCGCGCCCAAGACCTTCAACACACTGCCGCTGCCCGTCCGCCTGACTGTGGGGACGGCGATCTTCCGCCGACCGGATAGGTATTGCCCCGTCACGGAGTTGGGATTTTCCATAACCTCCTCCGGCGTTCCGGCGGCCACGATTTCGCCGCCGTGGACGCCCGCACCGGGACCAACGTCAATTAAATAGTCCGCCGCGCGCATGGTGTCCTCGTCATGCTCCACCACCAGAAGGGTATTGCCCAAATCGCGCAGGCGCTTGAGGGTGGCCAAAAGCTTGTCATTGTCCCGCTGGTGCAATCCGATGGAAGGCTCGTCCAGAATATACAGCACCCCCATCAGAGAGGAGCCGATCTGTGTCGCCAGACGGATGCGCTGGCTCTCGCCGCCGGATAGGGTCCCCGCCGCGCGGGAGAGGGTCAGATACCCAAGGCCCACGGACTGCAAAAAACCAAGACGGCTTTTAATCTCCCGGAGAATTCGGTCGGCAATCAGCATCTGCTGTTCCGTTAGCTTCAGCTTGCCCACCCAGTCCAGCTCGTCCACCACGGACATTTTTGTGAAGTCATAGATGCTCACATCCCCCACGGTGACGGCCAACGCCTCCTTGCGCAGGCGCTTTCCCCCACAGGTGGGGCAGGGCTGCTGGGTCATGAATTCCTCCAGTTCCCGGCGCATGGAGTCGCTCTGGGTCTCCTGATAGCGGCGCTCCAGATTGGTGCAAATGCCCTCGAAGGGCTGGTGCAAAACACCCTTGCCCCGGGGCTGGTCGTAGTGCAAGTCCAGCTTCTCATTGCCAGTCCCGTAAAAAATGACGGTCTTAATATCCTCCGGCAGGTCATTAAACGGAACGGACAAGGAGAACCGGTACTTTTTTGAGAGCGCGTCGAAATACATCCGGGAAATGCCGTCGCCCCGGATGTTGTTCCAGCCGGAGGCCTGAATGGCCCCGTCCAGAATGGACAGTTCCCCGTCCGGCACCACCAGCGCGGGGTCCACCTTCTGCTGGCTGCCAAGACCCATGCAGGCAGGGCACGCGCCGAAGGGGTTGTTGAAGGAGAACAGCCGGGGCGCCAGCTCTTCAAGGGAAACGCCGCACTCCTCGCAGGCATAGTTCTGGGAGAAGGTCAAATCCTGCTCCTCCCGCACCAGATTGATCAGCACCACGCCTCCCGTGAGGGAGGAGGCAGTTTCCACCGAGTCCGTCAGCCGCTGGCGCACGTCCTCCCGGATAATCAGCCGGTCCACCACGATTTCAATGGTGTGCTTTTTATTTTTCTCCAGCTTCAACTCTTCGTCCAGCTCGTAGAGGGAGCCGTCCACCCGGACGCGGACGTAGCCCGATTTGCGGGCATCCTCAAAGGTCTTGACATACTCGCCCTTTTTCCCTCGCACCACCGGGGCCATCACCTGAATGCGGGTCCCCTCCGGCAGAGCCATCACCTGATCGATAATCTGGTCAATGGTCTGCTGGCGGATTTCTTTGCCGCACTTGGGACAATGGGGCGTACCCGCCCGCGCCCAGAGAAGGCGCAGATAGTCGTACACCTCCGTCACGGTGCCCACGGTGGACCGTGGGTTTTTGGAGGTGGTCTTCTGGTCGATGGAGATGGCGGGACTAAGCCCGTCGATATAGTCCACATCCGGCTTTTCCATCTGCCCCAAAAACATCCGGGCATAGGAGGACAGGCTTTCCACATAGCGGCGCTGGCCCTCGGCATAAATGGTGTCAAAGGCCAGGGAGGACTTTCCCGACCCGCTGAGTCCGGTGAGCACCACCAGCTTGTCCCGGGGAATGGTCACATCCACATTTTTAAGATTGTTGGCGCGGGCGCCCTTTACAACGATTTTGTCCTGCATATTCTAAAAAACTCCTTGCCGTCCCCCGAGGAGACGTTTCCCGCGGGGTACGTTCCCCGCCACCATCTCCCGGCGCAGTACGCCGGGGTCATTCCACCACAATATCTGCCGTCTCCGCCTGTAACAGCGCCAGCAGGTCCCGCACGGGAACCTCCACCTGCGCGCCGATTTTCCCGGCGGAGATATAGACCGCTTCAAAGTCCGCCGCTGTTTGATGAAACACGGTGGGAAACCGCTTTTTCATCCCCACGGGGCTGCACCCACCACGGATATAGCCGGTGACGGCCAAAATAGACGCCACGGGGAGGAGCTGCACCGACTTCTCTCCCACGGCCTTGGCGGCCTTTTTTAAATCAAGGCTGTCCGCCACCGGGACCTCATATACATAAATTCCCCCGGACGCGCCTTGGGCAACCAGCGTCTTAAAGACCCGCTCCGGGTCCTGCCCCATGGACTCAGCCACATGGAGGCCGTATTCCCGATCCCCTTCGGGGCCGTCCGCATCCTCGTAAAAGTGGGCGGTGTAGAGAACTTTTTTCTGGTCCAGCAACCGCATCACATTGGTCTTTTCGTCTTTTTGCTTCATCGTCTCACCTCAAAATCACCACGCCCGCAAGGACGCACACGATTCCCAAAAGCGTCAGCCCGTTCATAGGCTCCTGAAACACCAGCACGCCGACAAGGGTTGCCACCACCGGTTCAAGACTTGCCATAATGGACGCCTTGCCGGACTCCACCCGGGCAAGGCCCGACGTATACAGCAAGTACGGAGCCACGGTGGACACCGCCACCAGCCCCAGCGCGCCCAGCCACAGGGAGGGCGCGGCGCTCAGTGCCGCCAGCTCCGTCGGTCTGATAAAAAACAGCGAACCCACGCCGGCAAACACGAAGGTCCACACGGTGGTGGTCCGGGCGTCGTACCCGGCCCGCAAGGCGTATCGCCCGAAGATGCTGTACAGCGCGTAGAAAAAGCCCGCGCCAAGGCCCAACAGAATCCCCGCCGGAGTGACCGTCAAATCCCCCGCAAAAACGCCGCACACAAGGGCGCAGCCTAACAGTGTCAGCAGCAGTGCCAGCAGCTTTTTCTTCGTCACCGGCTCCTTCCAGAGAACGGCGGACAAAACCACCACGATGGACGGGGCCGTATACAGCAAAATGGACGCCACCGCCAGAGACGTGATTTTCTGACAGGAGAAATAGCACACGGTGAACAGCAGCACGCTGACCACGCCGGTCCCGAAAAAGTATTTCAAATGCTCTCGCTTCACCCGGAACACACTGCGGTCCCGAACGGCAAAAATCGCGGACAGAAGGGCAAGCCCGCCTGTGTTACGCACCAGCACAATGGACCACGGGGAAAGGCCGCCGCTCATCAATCGGCGGTTCCACAGTCCGATCATGCCCCACAGCGCCGCCCCTGCCAGAATGCAGGCGTAGGCCCGCCAGTCCGCGGGGGTTTTCTGCGGGGGCGTTTGATCCTGTCCTTGTGCTTCTGTGATTTCTCTGTTTTCCTCCATGCGCTCTCCTTCCGCCCTTCTGCCTGCTTCGCGGCCGTGGCCCCCGCTTTTCATTCGCAGGTTTCCCTTCTTTGTTTTCCCACGCCAAATCCGCCGTACTTCCTTCCAAAAAAAGTCCCGGCAACGCCGTGGGGCGGCGCGGCCTGATTATCCTCCCCGCAGCTCGATAATACGGTCCCGAAGGATGGCGGCATACTCGAATTCCAGCATCTTGCCCGCTTCCTTCATTTCCTTTTCAAGCCGCGCAATCTCCTCCGCCTGCTCCCGGTCGTTGAGCTTCGCCTTCCGGCGCTTTCCTGCCGTTTCCGGGTCGGCGGACTTGGAGATTTCCAGGGTGTTCCGCACGTCCTTGATGATAGTTTTGGGCACAATACCGTGGGCCTTGTTATACTCGTCCTGAATTTTCCGGCGGCGCTCCGTCTCGTCCATGGCGGCCCGCATGGAGGGGGTAATCTTATCCGCGTAGAGAATGACCAGACCGTCGGCGTTTCGCGCCGCGCGGCCCATGGTCTGGATCAGGGAAGTTTCGCTGCGGAGGAACCCCTCCTTATCCGCGTCCAACACGGCCACAAGGCTCACCTCGGGTAAATCCAGGCCCT
>NZ_DALZCH010000050.1:13738-23667 GCF_031978065.1 Oscillibacter sp. | reverse complement strand
CACCCCCATGTGCATATCTACTACAATTCCACTACCCTCGATTGCACAAGGAAGTTTCGAGATTTTCTCGGCTCGGCCCGTGCGGTGCGGCGGCTCTCTGACCGTATCTGCCTTGAAAACGGCCTTTCTTATATCGCCAACCCCAAGTTGAAAAGTAAGGGTAAGTTTAAGCACTACGGCGAATGGCAGAGCGACAACAAGCCACCTACCTTTAGGGAACGCTTAAAGGCGCAGATTGATATTTGCCTTGCAGAAAAGCCACCCGGTATGGACAGCTTTTTACAGGCAATGGGGTTGGCTGGCTTTGAGGTTAAGCACAGGCGGGGCGGCGGGATCAGCTTTCGCAATAAGGGACAGGAACGCTTTACACAGCTTCGGGCTTCTACGCTTGGCAAGGGCTACGACTTGGAGGATATTCAGTCGGCGATTGAGGGCCGGGCCGCTCCTGTGGAACGGCGTAAGGTCAATTTAATTGTAGATACTCAGTCTCGTATGAAAGCCGGGAAAGGCCCAGCTTATGAACAGTGGGCCAAGATATATAACCTTAAGCAAATGGCTGCGGCGTTACAGTATTTGCAGGAAAACAGCTTGATGGATTATGCTGATTTGGAGCAAAAGGCTGCACAGGCAGCAGACCGTTTTCATAGGCTTTCCGACAGCATAAAATCCACTGAAACCGCCATGCGTACCAATACGGAATTAAAAGCGGCGGTTGTAGATTACGCCAAGACCCGGCCCGTGTTTGAGGAGTACAAGGCGGCGAAGTACATCAAGAAATACCTTGCGGAGCATGAAGCGGATATTGCCGCCTACCGAGCGGCAAGGGCTACTATGGATAGGCTTTTGAACGGTGCGAAGCTCCCCAAGATGGATACGCTCATAGCGGAGTTTCAGCAGTTGGCTTCTGAAAAGAAAAAGGCTTACCGGGAGTACAGGGAAGCCAAAAAGGATATGCAGGAAATTATAACGGTGAAAAGCAATATAGACCATCTGCTCGGCTTGACGGACGGGCAGAAAAACAAGGAAATGGAGCGATAGCGATATGACGCAACATGAGGTGCAACGCACCGACTTCGGGCCAAATTGGCCCGAAGTCGCAGGGTTTGGGGAAGGCACTCCCCAACAAGTAGTTTTGAGGATTTCCCGCAAGGGAAAATCCTCAAAACGTGCTGGTGTATATACACCAGCCCTGCTTGCCGGTTAGTGAAAAGTTGAAATTGCCCTGATAATACACATTATAGCCATCGACAAAAATCCGAATACAAGCTTTTTCGTTTAAGTTATCCTTATGATATTTTTTGTGCATGGCAATCAAAAATATATACGCATAGGATGTAATAAATTATATTGGTAAAGCAAAATAGAGGAAATTCGTATGGAGATTCTTGCAGATATATGTAGCGTATATAACTTCGGATAAACCTGTTTCTAAGCCGTGAATATTCTCAGAAAATAAATGCTGTGCTATTTTATAATTGCAACGAAAAATATAAAGATTTGACTTTCTATTATCAAAGTGATAATATTTTCATAAGCTGTTAGGAGGAAACGTCATGGAACAAAAAGTTATGGATTGCTTTACACACCCAATAAAATGCAAACTGTTATTAGAAATATATTCTGCCGGAAAAGCAACTGCTAAACAACTTGCGGAAATATATACCGATATCCCACAGGCAACCCTGTACCGCTACTTGAAACGTATGACAAATGACGGCATTTTGAAAGTAGTCGAAGAAAATCAAGTAAGAGGCACAATGGAGAAAACCTATGCAGCAGCTGTTGAATTTAACTCCAGTGGGCAGGAGCTGGTCGGTGAAAACGCAGGAAATGCTTATATGCAAATGTTTATGCAGTATGTTTTTGGCTTTATCAAACAGTTTCAAGAATACACCAAGAATCCCAACGTCAACATTGCAAAAGATCATTCTGGTTTTTCTCTTGCGCCTATCTATGCAAACGATGAAGAATTGGCGTCCGCAATGGTCGAATACGCAGAAATCGTTCAGCGTCTTTATAAGAATCAGCCCACTCCAGACAGAAAATTACGAACTTTGGGCTTGATTGTTTCACCGCCTGAAAATTATAGTAAATAAGTTTTTCAAAGCTCCTTTTATTGCACATGCAGCAAGGGGAGCTTTCTTCTTGACATTATATTATCATTGTGATAATATAATCACGATGATAGTGATTTAACTATCATCGGATATAGTCATTTTGGCAATAAAGAGGAGGGAAATGCATGAAGGCAATTATTGCAGATGGTCTTACTAAAATATACTCTGGTGGAAAAAAGGCTTTGGACAATGTCAGCTTTGAGTTAGAGCAAGGTGAAGTGTTCGGGTTTTTGGGCCCCAATGGGGCCGGTAAGACTACTTCAGTCAAACTTTTAAATGGGATGATATCTCCATCAGAAGGCTCCTGCCATGTTTTTGGCATAGATTCTTTGACCAGTCCAGAGAAAGTTCACACTATCTCTGGTGTGGTTACGGAGCATGCGCAGATGTATGGAAATCTGACCGGGCAGGAAAATCTTATGTTTTATGGCACCTTATTTGGACTTTCAAAGGAAGAAAGCCGTAAGCGAGCTCTCGCTTTACTAGAGCGATTGGAGCTTACTACCGCTAAAGACAAAAAGCTCACCACATATTCTACTGGTATGCGCCAGCGCCTTTCATTAGCAAGGGCAATGATCCATACACCCAAAATACTATTTTTGGATGAGCCTACTTCCGGCTTAGATCCTGAGAGTGCGCAAAGTGTGAACAGTATGATCAAAGAATTAGCTAGCGAAAAAGGAACCACCGTTTTCTTATGTACGCATCAACTGCGCTATGCTCAGGAGGTCTGCTCCTCATACGGGCTAATTGATGATGGAGCACTGCTTGCAGTAGGCAGCCTTGATGCTTTGCGCAGTAGGGTTTTCTCCGGTCTAAACGTTCATATTAAGTCAAATTGCTTTCCGGAAAAAATAGCTTTTATGAAAATTGACGGACAGTGGGCAGAAATCAATGTGCAGACGGAAGAGGAAATTCCACCGATTGTAAAGAGCATTGTGGATGCTGGCGGTAATATCTATTCAGTGACAGCAAACAAATTGTCGTTGGAAGAAATATACTTTTCTTTGATTGAGAAACGGGAAGAGCAAAAGGAGGTTAGATAATATGAATACAATGCAATCCGCTTTAATTGGAAAGGATATTCGAGGCATTACTGCCAACAAGCAGTTGCTCGTAGCAATGATAAGTGTTCCCATAGCGCTGACCGTTGTTATGCCCTCAATTTTCATTATGCTGCTCCATTTTATGCCGAATGATTTGAGAGATTTTGATGCAATGCTCCGTATGTTGCCGACAGATGTTCAGCCGGATAATATGAAAGCTACGATTATATCGCTGCTCTTAAACAACATTATGCCAGTTTTCTTTATCATAATCCCCATTATGGCTGCATCAATTATGGCGGCAAGTTCTTTCGTAGGTGAGAAAGAAAAGCGAACACTGGAAACGCTTCTTTATTGTCCGCTTTCTCTAAAACAAATATTTAGAGCAAAAATACTATCTTCATTTATCATGAGTGAACTGGTTTCCGTCCTGTCTTTCATCATTATGACGCTTGTGACACAGATTGAAATATTCCTGACAACAGGTAGTCTGCTACTGCCAAATATCAGTTGGCTTGTGGTTTTATTACTTCTTTCGCCTGCTGTGTCCCTAATCTCAATTACGTTGATTGTACGTGGCTCTGCCAAGGCACAAACCATGGAAGAATCCCAGCAGCGAAGCGCACTTCTGGTTTTACCGGTAATCTTTTTAGTCGCTGGGCAATTTATAGGGCTTATCCTTATAAACATTTGGATTCTATTGGGCTTAGGCGCACTGCTGGCGGCGATTGCATGGATTTTAATGAATGGCTCGTTTCAAAAGATAAGCTATGAATCCATGTTGCGTTGATATCAAAGCCCAAACAAAAAACACTATAAAACCATAAGGAGGTTTGTTTAATGGATATTTTATTGGATAATTTGCCAATCTTAATCCCGTTTATTATTGTTCAAGTCGCTTTTGGCTTGATTGCGCTCATTCATGTGTTGAGGCACCCACATTACCGTTTTGGAAATAAAATCATGTGGGCGTTCGTCGTAATGCTCGTTAATATTTTCGGCCCGATTATCTATTTTGTCTTTGGAAAGGGGGAAGATCAATGAAAGATGTACTTTCCATAAAGGGATTATCAAAAAGTTTTGGTACTCAAAAAGTCATAGATAATCTTGACCTTTCTGTACCGGAAGGTGCTGTTTTAGGATTTATCGGGCAAAATGGTGCGGGTAAAACAACAACCATGAAAATGGCGTTGGGACTACTGGAAGCCGATAGTGGAGAGATTAGAGTTTGTGGTGAAAACGTGAGCTACGGACAGACAAAAACCAATAATCATATTGGGTATTTGCCTGATGTCCCCGAATTTTACAATTATATGAAGCCACTTGAATATCTTGCTCTTTGCAGCGAAATTGCAGGGCTGTCCAAATCGGATACCAAAGCTCGAATTGATGAACTTTTATCCCTTGTGGGGCTTAATGGTGTTAAAAAACGCATAGGTGGATTTTCCCGTGGCATGAAACAACGGCTTGGAATTGCGCAAGCCTTGTTGTCACGCCCGAAGCTACTTATTTGTGATGAGCCCACAAGTGCCCTCGATCCTGTCGGGCGAAAAGAAATACTTGATATTCTTCAAGAAATCAAAGGCACAACGACCGTGATTTTTTCAACGCATATTTTATCGGACGTAGAGCGTATTTGTGACCGTGTCGCAGTGCTGCACAATGGTAACATCGCTATCAGCGGGACACTTTCCGAGATTAAAACCATGCACGGTAAAGACCGCCTTTTGCTAGATTTTTCCCAAAAGTCAGAAGTTAGTCAATTTAAAGCTTTTGCGACAATAAAGCCACTGCTTCCTCACACGGAAGAAAGTGGGACAGAAATCATTTTGCAGGGTAAAGATATCGTCCATATTCAGCGTATTGTTATTTCTGCACTTGCAGAGACCGGATTGTGTCCAGCAAAAATGGAAATTATGGAGTCGTCCCTTGAAAACCTGTTCTTGGAGGTGGTAATGTGAGAGGATTTATTGCGTTTTTGAAAAAGGAACTTATAGAAAATACTCGAAACTACAGACTGCTTATTATGCTCGCCATTTTCTTAATATTTGGTTTGATGAGTCCATTGCTCGCAAAATTTACACCACAGCTCATGGAAGCCCTTATGCCGAATCTTGCAGAAGCATTTGAAAATCCTACCGCATTAGATTCATGGACGCAGTTCTATAAAAATGTTTCTTCACTTGGCTTTAGTTTAACAATTATCCTTTTCAGCAGTTGTTTGTCAGGTGAATATGCTAAAGGCACGCTCACCATCATGTTGACAAAAGGATTGTCACGTCCGGCTGTAGTGCT
The DNA here is from genome assembly GCF_031978065.1 of Oscillibacter sp. Taxonomy (GTDB): domain Bacteria; phylum Bacillota; class Clostridia; order Oscillospirales; family Oscillospiraceae; genus Oscillibacter. The sequence continues at coordinate 18,209 of NZ_DALZCH010000050.1, read as the reverse complement.
GTCAAAGTTTTCCGCTGCTGCGATCATTTTAACCGTTAGTTATTGGCTCTCCTTTGGTATTACCTATGGTTATACAGCCTATTTTTGGCCTGGCGCTTCCCTGCCGAATGTCTTTTTCGCAGCCTTTTCCCTATGGATTGCAGGGTTAATGTATCTATGTATCCTCATGTTTGGCTGTGTACTGTTTCGGCAAGCGTTTACCAGTATTCTCTTTTTGTTGGTAGTAACGGTGGTTATGGGACTGTTGGAACAGATAGAGCAAACCGCAGGATTTAGTCCAGTCATCTTAGTATCAAAAAATATTGATTTGCTTTCAGGAGCGGTGGCAATTTCCTATTTCACGATACCACTTATTGTTTCGGCTTTTATGTCGGTTGCATTATTAATGATGTCTATAGTTGTATTCAATAAAAAGCAGTTATAGCAAATAGTTCTATATGACCAGTAAAAATGTAATGATAACCGCCCCCAACGGAAATAAAAAAAAACCGTTGTTGCGGCGGCTGAATAGTTTTGCCCAAAACAATATAAAGTAGCCAAACGGCGGTTTTGATAAACAAAAATCAAAGCCGCCGTTCTCCTGTTGAAAAGCGGACTAGCGAAAGGACAGGCTAATTACTTCCTTTCAGATAGGCGGTTTAAGAGTAGGAGGTTTCCAATGTATTCGAAATCCCTTTTCTGTGTTCATGAGGAGCCGTCACCATACAGTGACGGTTTTGCATAGCTGATTTTCTAAGGCTAAATATTTATAAAAATTTACATCAAAAAACAGGCTGCTTCTGCGCCCATTTTTCATTCGACACCTATCGCGTAATTTTGCGCTTAGGTGTTTTTTTGTACCCTTTTCTAATTGAAAACATAGGGGACAAGCCTTGTCATTTCGGGACAAGTTGGCCCGAAGTCTGGCCTCGATGCCGCTCTCCCCCTCCCCATTTCGATTCACCAATCCCTAAAAAATCGAAATGGAGGAATGCCGTATGGCTAAAATCAATCTGCGGGATTATTACCCGTTTTATAATTCAGACCTTTTTGTTGAGATACCAGATGAAATCAAGGACGCTTTGCTGGAAGCAGAGCGCTTAGAAAGGAATTATATTCGCCGCCGCTTCTATAACAAAGCCCACTATTCGCTGGACGCTGACGATGGAATCGAAAAGGATATTCTTTTAGTATCCCTTTCTCCCTGTGAGATTTACGAACGCAAAATCACAGCGGAACAGCTGCGATCTGCAATTGCTTCCCTACCGGACAAGCAGGGAAAACGGATTTATGCCCATTACATACTCGGAATGAGTAAATCCGATATTGCGAGGGCTGAAAACATTAACGAAAAAGCAATCAGAGAATCTATTGAAAGGGGATTAAAAAGCATGGAAAAATTTTTTAAAAAAACTAATTTACCCTCCGAATTTTTCTTTTAAATCACATGACTATTAGAAGGAGTTTTTTCTCCATCTATTGTTCTTTGACAACTGAATACCGATAACCCGGATACGTTCAATCAAAAGGGAGCCAAGCCATAGGGTACGCCAAGACCGCCCGTTGAAAGGGGGAAAGACCAAGCGGAGCGTGAGCGATTCCTACCTACTATGACAAGGCAGATATGGCAATCTGCCCGGCGATAATCTTTTGATTGATACAATGATACTTACGGTTTGAACGCTTCACAGCATTGACCGTCGCGCCATCAGCATGGGGCGGGGTGAAATTCCCATGAGGGCGGTGCCACCGCCCGTCCGGGTTATCGTTTTTTATATAAAGGGAGTACCGCGCCGCTTCTTTCTGTCTAACGACAAGCCAACTTACAGCGGTGCGGTATTCTCCACTGTGATAATAAATGAAAATGTGAACTTCGGGACAACTTGGCCCGAAGTGTGAGGAAAGATTAACAGCCATCACTTTTGATGATAAGGTGGTGGCTGTTTGTGTTTCCTCATAGGACAATCAGAGCATTTCATATACATGGAAAGGAGGGGGCGATTGTGATTGAAGAAACGTATTCCAATTTCAGAGTTGGCAAGCGTAGACATAGAATCGGTAAACAAAGAGGATTTAGTTGATGTTAGCGGCTTTACCTTTGATACGACTGTGCCGCAGGAACAACGTGCGGCAAAAGTCATTGCGGCGGTTAAAAATCCCTATTGTTTTCGTGTGGGCGATATGGGCGTAAAACTGGAATTTCCAGAGAACGCTCCCCCATTGCAAGATGTGTTTGCTGACTTCCTCAAACGCAAGAAAAGCGGCCTGTAAAGCCAGTTTACAGGCCGTGACAACATTGTTCACATTATGCTGAAATGGTATAATATAAGTGTAATGTGATAGGAAGGAGGACACATGGCACGCACAAAAAACAGGGGCTTCGAGGAAAAAGCAACCACTTCTCAAATAGTCCGCTGGAAGCTTGGTGAATATATCCGTTTATCCAAAGAGGACATAAACCGTGGCAAGGATAAGGACGACAGCAACAGCGTTACCAATCAAAAGGCTTTGCTTGATGATTACTACCAACAGCACATAGACGAATTTGAAAGCGTTGAACCGCCTTATGTGGACGATGGGTACACCGGAACGGACACCAACCGGGACAGCTTTCAAAAACTGCTTTCCGACATATATGCCAAAAAGGTAAACTGTGTTATCGTCAAAGACCTTTCCCGTCTATCCCGTAACTACACGGACGCAGGGAGCTTGATTGAAAATCTGTTTGTGCAGATGAATGTACGGTTTATCAGCTTGGCAGAGGGTATTGACAGCTACTTGAACCCGGACAGCATTTCCAATCTCATTGTGCCGATTACCAATGTTATCAATGACAACTTCTGTTATCAGACTTCAAAGAAGATACGGCAGGTTTTTGATATGAAGCGGCGCAATGGTGAGTTTATCGGTGGCTTTGCCGCTTATGGGTACATGAAGAACCCAAAGGACAAAAATGCTTTAATCGTTGATGATGAAGCCGCCGAGGTTGTAAAAAACATTTACGAATGGTTTTTGGACGGTATGAGCAAAAACGCCATAGTACGAAATCTTAATGAACGTGGCATTTTGTGTCCGTCCGAATACAAGAAAAGCAAAGGCTTAAACTACCAAAATCCAAGCGGTTCAGAAAGACCATTATGGGGCGCAAAGACGATAAGTGACATTTTGAAAAATCGCCTTTATATCGGGGATATGGTACAGGGCCGCCAGCGTGTGAAAAGCTACAAGATACATACGCAGGAACAGGTTCCCGAAAATGAATGGTACATTGTGGAGAATACCCATGAGCCAATCATAGAACGGCCTATCTTTGAAAAAGTGCAGGAGTTGCTAAAGCGGGACACCCGCACCGCTCCGCAGAAAAAGAAGCTCTATCTGTTCAGCGGCTTTCTCCGTTGTGCTGATTGTGGCAAGGCTATGAGCCGTAGTCAAGTAAAAGGAACCGTATACTATTTCTGCCGCACCTACAAAGACCAGTCAAAAACGGCTTGTACCAAACATTCCATCAAGCATAACCGACTGGAAGCGGCTGTCCTGTATGCCATTCAACAGCAGGTATATCTTGCGGTACACTATGCCAACACTTTAGAATACATCAGCACCGCACCGCTTCAAAAAAGCCAGTCCATAAGGATTGAAGCTCTGATAGAAGCCAAAGAAAAAGAACGCTCCAAAATCATGCGTTACAAGCAATCCATTTATCAGGATTGGAAAGACGGAGAAATCACTCACAGCGATTACCGTCACATGAGCGAAGATTACGAACGGCAAATAGCCGCTTTAGGCGAAGTTTTGAAAAACCTCCACGCAGAGCGTGAGGAACTGCAAAACGGCATTACCGCCGAAAGCCCTTGCTTAGTAGTATTTAAGAAGTTTAAAACTATCGACAAGCTGACAAGAGAAGTTTTGATTGAACTTGTAGACCATATCAAGGTACATGAGAATGGCAATATAAGCGTAAAGTTTAAGGTTGCCGACCAACTACGCCGAGTAATGGAATACATTGAAATCAATACCCAATCCGAAGCGGTTTAACAGGCCGCTAATAAAAAGGCAGTTTGTTTTCCTAATAAAACCGGGTCAACATCGCCGGTCGGTCCGGTGGGGCCATCTGCACCTGTCGGACCCGTGGGACCTGCATCGCCGGTCGGACCAGTAGGGCCTGCGTCTCCGGTCGGTCCGGTGGGCCCTGCATCTCCGGTCGGACCGGTGGGGCCATCTGCGCCTGTCGGCCCAGTGGGACCTGCATCTCCGGTCGGACCCGTGGGGCCTGCATCTCCGGTCGGCCCAGTGGGACCTGCATCTCCGGTCGGCCCAGTGGGGCCTGCATCTCCGGTCGGCCCAGTGGGACCTGCATCTCCGGTCGGACCCGTGGGGCCATCTGCACCTATCGGGCCCGTGGGGCCATCTGCGCCTGTCGGCCCAGTGGGACCTGCGTCTCCGGTCGGCCCAGTGGGACCTGCGTCTCCGGTCGGCCCGGTGGGGCCTGCAT
>NZ_DALZCH010000050.1:0-13638 GCF_031978065.1 Oscillibacter sp. | reverse complement strand
GGACCTGCATCTCCGGTCGGCCCAGTGGGACCTGTATCTCCGGTCGGCCCGGTGGAACCTGCGTCTCCGGTCGGCCCGGTGGGGCCTGCGTCTCCGGTCGGACCCGTGGGGCCAGCTGCGCCGGTCGGCCCAGTGAGACCTGCATCTCCGGTCGGGCCCGTGGGGCCATCTGCGCCTGTCGGCCCAGTGGGACCTGCATCTCCGGTCGGCCCAGTGGGACCTGCGTCTCCGGTCGGCCCGGTGGGGCCTGCATCTCCGGTCGGACCGGTGGGGCCTGCATCTCCGGTCGGACCGGTGGGACCTGCATCTCCGGTCGGCCCAGTGGGACCTGTATCTCCGGTCGGCCCGGTGGGGCCAATGAGGCCCTGTGCTCCGTCCGCGCCGGTTGCGCCAGTGGGCCCAGTTGCGCCGGTGGGGCCGGTGGGGCCGGTGGGGCCGGTCGCCCCGGAATTTGGATCTTCAATCGTCACAATCGCGGAGCCCTGTGTTACGGTAATATCAAGCGTGGTTGATTGGAATATCAATTCCGAGCCTAGCGTCATTTCCGCGGAGCCAGAAGTCCCAATTACGTTGAAGATTGGTTCGACTGAGTCAAATGCTCCTGTCGGGCCTGTCGGGCCCTGCGCCGGGCAGTAATAATACCCACAGCAGCATAAGCATCCGCCATATGGCGAATTACAACGCGAACATCTATAATTGTCATAAATTTACATGGTGTAGCTCCTTTATCAATATTACAGCTTCTCTTGAATACTTGTTAAAAATTCGTGGCCCCCCTTTACTATATTCTAAATATAAAAGGAGGTGATTTTATCGAAACGCAGAAGATGTCTGCTTCCCGCCCAGAGAGGCGCGGGTGGCGGAGGTCTTCATCTGTGGCACTCCGTTATTACCGGAAATAGAACCAGTCTCCGCATCCACAATGGAACGAAACGGAATGGACACAAGCTGTACGGTATCTGTCTGGGCAGAACCTAGAAAAATCACGCAAATATATCCGGCCCCGTCTACGATTACGGAAGCAATCATGCCGTAATATGCCTCTTCCAGAGAAACGTCTTATAAAGGCTTCCGGCACTCATGCCGATTGCGCGCCGCACCCCGATTTCAGCTACATGTATATGAATGTTTGTGTATACCGCGTTACTGATATATAAAATACCGATCAGTCCGAAAAATAAAATCAACCCCTACGCCAGCAATTTGATTTATTTATAGCTTTCTCTAAGCTGCCGGTCTGTGTTGGCTAAGAAAGCCACGTTCCTCCCCTTTTACCGCAAAGCTCCTGAATTGCCTGTTTAACAGAAGAACGGTCCACCCACTGCGTCAGTGTCGAATAAAGTTCTGTGTACTCATTTTTCTGCGTAATTTCGTCGTAGGCTAAATCCCCGAAACGTTTTTTAATTTTGTCAGTTTTTCCGGAGAGGAACCAAGGGCTTGGCTGGTGGCGGAGTAGTCCCCAAGATGCATTTTCGAACATCTTTAGACGCATCCAACAGCTCTAAAAAACTTTGCAATGCTACGAATACGGTAATACTCATGACAAGCGAAAGAATCGTAACCGCTGTCCTGCCCCGGTTTCGCTTCATATTCATGTGCGCATAAAAAGCTTCAAAGCTGCGAATCCGTTTGGCTTTTCTATTTCGTCGCCTGATGATAGCTGTTTGTCCTAACATGGCAAGCGTAGACGTTACCTTCCCGTTATAGGAGGTCCGCCAGCTCAAAATAGCTTTTCATAAGGGCGACAATTCTCTTTTCATCACCTGCCAATAATATTTTCTTGCTCATATCCATCCCGGCTATTCCTTCAGACGGCTTGCATTGACAGAATGACCGCAGCATGATATAGTAACGAAACGAAAGTGTGGTGTGTTGATGTCGGTCGTCCTGTAAGGATTTAAGTTACGCGCATGAGATGGGCAGTTATCTGCTCTTATTTGTGTTGTCAAAGACTGCCTTACAGATTGAACGGACATCATTTATGATAATGGTGTAGTTTGTAGCGCAGTGATATACTGCGCTTTTTTGTTTTCTTTCTATAAGGCATCATTAGAAAGGAAAAACAGTATGTTTTCATTTACAAACCAATTTATGTCCGACAATAAAAACGCAGAGTTTTTAAAGGAAACTATGATGGGGCCAAACGCCCTGCGAGTTGCGGAGGAATTGGCGTCGCACCTGAGCATCAACGAGTATACGCGAATTCTTGATCTTGGCTGCGGGTGCGGCCTTTCGACGCTCCTGCTTACAGAAAAATATGGCGCCTCTGTGTTCGCCGCCGACCTTTGGATTTCGCCCACTGAAAACCATGAGCGTTTTCAATCCATTGGCATTGACCACAAAGCCGTTCCTATTTCCGCAGACGCGACCAAGGGCCTTCCCTTTGCCAACGGATATTTTGACCTGCTGTTCACTGTGGACGCCTATCACTATTTCGGCGACACGGAAGAAATGCTTCCGTCGCTCCTTCCCTTTGTGAAAAAAGGCGGCTATATTGCCATTGCCATTCCCGGCCTGAAATACGAATTTGGGGAAACTGTTCCCGAAGAAATGAAGCCGTTCTGGAATGACGATGTGGCACGGACGATCCGCTCCCTTGCCTGGTGGAAAGCTTTGTGGAGTAAAGAAGCGGGGATTGAAATTGTGGATGTCCGCGAAATGTGCTGCTGCAAGCAGGCATGGGATGAATGGCTGACTGCCTACCATCCCGTTGTTGCCGGCGACATCAAAATGATGGAGGCCGAGGGCGGAAAGTATTTTAATCTGATTCAGTTCATCGCCAAAGTCATTTAAATATGCGCGGAGCCTGCCCCATAGACACAGGGGCAGGCTCCGCGCGGTTTTTGTATACATCTGTTCTTTTTCTTCCTGTGGCCCGCTTAAAAAGGTTTAAATCGACTCTGGAAGAAAGCCCCGGGCCTCGGCGATCAGCTCAATTTCCCGCTTGGCCTGCGTGAGACAATCCAGCACCAGCGCTTTTTTCTCCTCCGAGCAGCGAAACATCGGAACGGCCACGCTGAGCGCGGCAAAGGTCTGCCCGTCCCTGCGCAACGGAACGGCCCAGCAGTATAGCTGCTCCGCCGATTCCTCCTTCTCCCACGCAACGCCGGTTTTTCGGATTTGCGCAAGCTGCCCAAGCAGCGTGTCGAAATCCACCACGGTATGAGCTGTCAGGCGAGGAAATCCATCGGCATACAACTCTCGAACCTCTTCATCCTTCAGGTCGCTCAGCAGGGCCTTTCCAATAGCCGTTCCGTTGGCGGGCAGCCGGTTTCCCACATGGGAGATCATGCGGATGGGCTGCGGCGAGTCCACCTTGCGGATGTAAAGCACCTTATCCCGGTCCAAAACGCCCATCTGGCAGGTTTCCTCGCAACTTTCCACAACGGCCTCCATCACCTGCAAGATAAAATCCACGGCGCCTTGATTGGCCGCAAAGCTGCTGCCCAGCGCATAGGCGCTGATACCAATATAATATCGGTTTGACCGGCGGTCCAGTCGAATGTATTTCCGGCTGAGCAGTGTGTGAAGAATGGGAAAAAGGCTGCTCTTCGGCGCATCCAGCGCCACGGACAGCTCCGTCAAGGTGCTTCCGCCGTCCTTTGAAATCGCCAGATATTCCAGAATATCCAGCACCCGGGCGGTAGAGCGGTGCTCCTGCGGCATAGATTGCGCCTCCATTTCAGTAACATTTTTACTTTCAACACTTTAGCACAGCGGGCGGCAGGTTACAAGCGGAAGTTGCAAATGTCTCTTTTGGAATACACACGATAAGCAAGAGGCCCCAAAAAAGCCCAGCATATTCGCAAAAAGTTTTAAAACCAGAAATTCTTCTATTGACACAAAGCCAAATCTATGGTAAAGCTGAATAGTGAAAGTCCTATTTAAAAACAGAGTTCTTATATAGGAACAAAAGAAGACAGCAACAGAGCGATCGTTTCATTCAGGAAGCGCCCGGAACGGGCGAAAAAAAGGAAAAGAAGGGAAAAAACCATGAGTAAAAAGCTTGCGGTGATGGACGGCAACACAGCCGCGGCGCATGTGGCGTATGCGTTTACGGAGGTAGCGGCCATCTACCCCATCACTCCGTCTTCCCCCATGGCGGAAAAGGTGGACGAATGGTCCGCCAAGGGCCGGAAAAATCTGTTTGGATCCACGGTGGACGTGATCCAGATGCAGTCCGAGGCCGGCGCGGCGGGTACCTGCCACGGCTCCTTGCAGGCCGGCGCGCTGACCACCAGCTTCACTTCCGCACAGGGACTGATGCTGATGATCCCCGCCATGTACGCTATGGGCGGTCAGTTCCTCCCCAACGTGCTGCACATCGCCTCCCGGGTGGTCACCTCCAACCATCATTCCATTTTTGGCGACCACACCGACTTTATGACCTGCCGTACCACCGGGTACGCCATGCTGATGTCCGCCACTCCGCAGGAGTGCATGGACTTGGCGGCGGTGGCCCATCTGTCGGCCATCCGCTCCAAATATGCGTTTATGCATTGCTTTGACGGATTCCGCACCTCTCACGAGATGCAGCGCATTGAGGCGCTGGATTATGAGGACCTGCGCGGGCTTCTGGATAACGACGCCCTGCGGGCCTTCCGCCGGAACTCCCTCAATCCCGAGCATCCCACCAACCGCGGCAACAACGTCAACCCCGACGTATACTTCCAGTGCAAGGAAGGCGCCAACGAAAAGGTTGCCGATGTGCCGGGCACCGTGCAGCACTACATGGACGAAATCAATAAGCTGACGGGCCGGGACTATAAGCTGTTTAATTACTACGGCGTACCCGACGCGGAAGAAGTGGCCGTCATCATGTGCTCTGCTTCCGAGACGGTGAAAGAGACGGTGGACTTCCTCAACGCCAACGGGCGGAAGGTTGGCCTGCTTCAGGTTCGGCTGTACCGTCCTTTCTCCGTGAAGCACTTTGCCGAGGCCATTCCCGCCACCTGCAAGAAAATCGCGGTGCTGGACCGGTCCAAAGAAACCGGCTCCGTGGGCGAGCCACTGTATCTCGACGTGGTCACCGCCCTGAATCAGGCGGGCCGGACCGACATCCGCATTGTGGGCGGTCGGTATGGCCTCTCCTCCAAGGACACCACTCCGGGCCAGTTTGTCGCCGTGTTTGATAACCTGCGTCAGGCCCAGCCCAAAAACAGCTTTACCATCGGCATCAACGATGACGTGACCAACACCTCTTTGGACTATCAGGAACTGGAGCTGTCCCCCGCTGGTCAGACCTCCTGTAAAATCTGGGGGCTTGGCGGCGACGGCACGGTGGGCGCGAATAAGAACGCCATCACCACCATCGGATTGGTGGCGAATAAGTATGCTCAGGCCTATTTCTCTTACGATTCCATGAAAACCGGCGGACTGACCCAGTCTCACCTGCGCTTTGGCGATGAGCCGATCCGCTCCACTTATCTGGTTTCCTCTGCGGACTTTGTGGCTGTCCACGCACCCACCTATGTCGGCAAGTACGACACCGCCGCAGACCTGAAGGAAGGCGGAATCTACCTGCTCAACTGTCCGTGGTCGGTTTCCGAGCTGGAGGAGCACCTCCCCGCCTTGCTGAAACGGGAGCTTGCCAGCAGGCATGCCCGGTTCTACATCATCGACGCGGCAAAGATTGCCGAGGAAATCGGCCTGCGCGGCAGAACCAACAACATCCTTCAGGCTGTCTTCTTCGCCTTGACCAAGGTAATCCCTCTGGACGTGGCCGTGGAGGACATGAAGAAAAACAACTACAACTCTTATTTCAAAAAGGCCGGACAGAAAATCGTGGATCTGAACGACCGGGCTGTGGATGCAGGCGTGAGCGCCGCCGTGAAGGTGGAAATTCCCGCATCCTGGGCCACGGCGCAGGATGCGCCAGCCGCAGAGCTGGAAACCACGCCCTTTGTCCGGGACATTGTTCTGCCCATGGACCGCCAGCAGGGTGACAAGCTTCCCATCTCCGTTTTCAAAAAGTACGGCGTGCTGGACGGCACATGGGAAAACGGCACCTCCGTCTATTCCAAGCGGGGCGTAGCCACCGCAGTCCCCAAGTGGAACGGCGAGAGCTGCATCCAGTGCAACCGCTGCTCCATGGTCTGTCCCCACGCGGCGCTGCGCCCCGTGCTGCTGACGGAGGAGGAGAAGGCCGGCGTTCCCGCTTCTTTCTCCACCGTTCCCGCCAAGGGCCTTGGTAAGGATGCTCCCCAGTATTCCTTCCGCGTGCAGGTTTCTCCCTATGACTGCCTTGGCTGCGGCGTGTGCCTGACGGCCTGCCCCGCCAACCAGAATGAGAAAATGGCCGACGCGCTGGTGATGACGCCCTTTGAGGAGATGAAGCCGGAGCAGACCAACTTCAACGAGGTTGCCATGAACGAGGCATATCTCAAAAAGGACGCGGTCAGCGACAAGAGCGTGAAATCCGCTCAGTTTGCCAAGCCCTATTTCCAGTTCTCCGCCGCCTGCGCGGGCTGCGCGGAAACCACCTATCTGAAGCTTGTAAGCCAGCTTGTGGGCGACCACATGTACATCGGCAACGCTGCGGGCTGCTCCTCCGCGTACAGCGGCGGCGCCCCCATCCTGCCCTACTGCCGCGACCAGCGGGGCTTTGGCCCCGCGTGGGAACACTCCCTGTTTGAGGACAACGCCGAGTTTGCCTACGGCTTCTTCCACGCGCAGGACGCCATCCGCAAGGAGCTGTTCCTGCGGCTGGAGAGCCTGAAGGCCGCCGGAACCGCCGCTTCCGAAATCGAAGCGTATCTCACCGGCTGGGAGGACAAGAGCCAGTCCCGCGCCGTGTCCGACGCGCTGATTGCCGCGCTGGAGCGCAGCGAGAAGACGGAAGAGGTTCAGTTTGTTCTGGACAGCCGGGAATATCTCGCAAAGAAGTCCGTCTGGGCCGTGGGCGGCGACGGCTGGGCCTATGATATCGGCTTTGGCGGCATCGACCACGTGCTGGCCCAGAACCGGGACGTGAATCTGCTGGTGCTGGACACCGAGGTTTACTCCAACACCGGCGGACAGTCCTCCAAGTCTACCCCCACCTCCGCCGTGGCGAAATTCTCCGCGGGCGGCAAGAAGATTGCCAAGAAGGATTTGGGCGCGATCTTCATGAACTACGGCTACGTATACGTGGCGCAGGTGGCCATGGGCTACGATCAGGCCCAGACCCTCAAGGCCATCCGCGAGGCCGAGGCTTATCCCGGCCCGTCCATTATCATCGCATACTGCCCCTGCCTGGAGCACGGCATCAAGGCAGGCATGAGCTGCACCCAGAGCGAGATGAAAAAGGCTGTGGAGTCCGGCTATTGGCACCTGTATCGCTATGATCCCCGCCTGACGGAGCAGGGGAAGAATCCCTTCCAGTTGGATTCTCCCGAGCCGGACACCGGAAAGATCATGGGCTATCTCATGGGCGAAAACCGCTATGCGGCGCTGGCCAACAACTTCCCCGACCGGGCCGACGCACTTTATGAAAAGGCCGTGCAGGACGCGAAAAATCGCTACTCCAAATATTGCAAAATGGCGGATAACGGCTAACAAACACGTCACTTCCTCCATCCGCTCCTCAGCGGATTGGCAGAAGCTCCCTCGTTTGAAAAGAAGGCAGGCACGCCGCGCAAAAGCGCGGCGTGCCTGCTTTTATGCCCATTGTTCAGTCAGAAATTTGACGCGCGACGGCCCAAGAAATGACAGCTATTAGAAAGTGACGGACAGCACCCCGGTGAAATGCTTTTTCAGGCCGCTGCATGTTTGGACTGTGGGGGAATTGACATCCCCCTAAAAATGTGTATGATAAATGAAAAGCTCGGCGTTGACAGTGTTTTCAAGGTGGGAAGCGGGGTCTGTGACATGAGAATCAGCAAATTTGGCGGCCTGATTGCGGCCGCCAGCAAAAAAGCCGCACTGCCCATGCTGAAGGTGGGGACAATCCCGGTCATTAAGCGAATCGTCATTTCCTTTCAGCAGGCCGGTATTTTTCCCATCGTAGTGATTACCGGCGTGGACGAGGACGAGGTGAAATACCAGCTAAGCAACTACGGCGTGATTTTTATTTCCAGCGAGCAGCCGGAGCAACCCCAGCTTCTGGATTCCGTGAAGGTCGGGCTGCGTTATCTGTCCGGGAAATGCGAGCGGATTGCGTTTGCTCCTGTGAATGTCCCTATGTTCACGCCGGACACGCTGATCCGGCTGAAAAACACGGCGGGGGAAATTGTCACGCCGTCCTACCGCAGCTGCGGGGGGCACCCCGTGATGCTGTCTGACAGCATTATCCCCGAAATTCTGGCCTATGGGGGTGAGGACGGTCTGCGGGGCGCGCTTCGCACGCTGGAGGCAAAGCGGGTCTGGCTTCCTGTGGAGGACGAGGGCGTTTTAACCAGCGTACACAATCGAGAGCAGTTGCAGGCCCGTTTAGCCGAACACAACAACGCCATTCTGCACCCCGTCATCCGCATGAGCATCGAACGGGAATTTGCTTTTTTCAACGCGCGCCTGAAGCTGCTGCTGTTTTTGATTGCCGACACCCACAATATGCGCCAGGCCTGCGGGGCCATGTCGCTGTCCTACGGCAAGGCATGGGACATGATCAACCGGTTGGAAATCGAATTGGGCTATGCGGTTGTGGAGCGACGGCAGGGCGGGCGGCACGGAGGGAACACCGTTCTGACCGAGCGCGGCATCGCGTTCTTGCTGGCCTATCAGCAGTTTGAGGAGGAAATTTTTCATTACACTCAAAGCCGATTTCAGGAGAGATTTTTAACAACCAAAATTTTATAATGGAATTTGGCAAGTTCTTTTTAGGAAGAAGTTGCGAACAAAAACCATCCCTTTCATAATGAGAGTGGACACACCGCGCCGTTTTCTATTGGGCGCGGGGCTGCTCTCAGAGGAAATGGGGTGGTTTTTTATGCATGAGGCTCCCACTGTCTGCGGTCTGATTCTCGCGGCGGGACTTTCCTCCCGTATGGGCGAATTTAAGCCGCTGATGCCGCTGCGGGGCAAAACGCTGATTGAAAATACAGTGGACAGCGTTTTATCGGGCAGCGCTCAATCCGTCGTGGTGGTGACGGGCTATCGTGGCGCGGAGGTGGACGCGGTGCTCCACTGGCGCTATGGTACACGCGTCGTTTCCGTGCGAAACCCCGACTTTGCAAGCACCGACATGCTGCGCTCCATTCAAATTGGCTGCCAGGCCATGCCGGAATGCGACGCGTTTTTTCTGCTGCCGGGCGACATGCCTGTGGTGCGCAGGTCCACCTTCCGCAAGCTGCTCTCCGCCCGCCCCCAAAATGTCGTCAGCGTGATTTTTCCAACGCTGAACGGGGCGCGGAAGCACCCGCCGCTGGTGGATGCGCGGATGATTCCGGAAATTCTCGCATTTCAAAGCGACGGCGGGCTGCGTCAGCTATGGCAGCGCCATGAAAACTTGATTCAGACCGTTTCGGTAGACGACAAGGGCGTATGGATTGATCTGGATACGCAGCAGGATTATCAAAGCTGTAAGCAGGGCTACGAATTTGTAAAATGAGGAGGCAGGGATTGCAAGATGGAAAAGATCAGTGAGCCGGTAGTCAAAAAAGACCATGCGCCAAAAATGTCCGGACGCTCCGTTTATGTCGGAGACTATTCTGGCGACGGCGTTTTGACCGGCAAATTCCTTCGCTCCACCCTGGCCAGAGCCAAGGTGCTGGGCGTGGAAGTTCCCCCATTGCCGGACGGGTATTTTTATGTGGACAAAACCGACGTTCCCGGCGACAACAACGTAAATATCGTGCTGGACGACACCCCGGTGTTTGCCCGGGACACGGTGGAGTACATCGGAGAGCCTATCGGCATGGTGGTTGGCCCGGAGGAGAAGGCCGTAGACCGGATTCTTTCGGAAATCAAGGTTTCTTATGAAGCGCTGGAGCCCATGCTGGACCTGCACAAGGCCCACACCGTGTTTTTCAACTATGAGTACGAAAAGGGAAATTTTAAAAAAGCCTTTGCCGAGGCCGACAAAGTTTACGAAGAAGAATTTTCAACCGGCTATCAGGACCAGACCTATCTGGAGCCGCAGGGCATGATGGCAGAGCCGGAGGAAAACGGGCATATGTACGTCCACGGCTCCATGCAGTGCGCCTATTATGTCCACGGCGCGGTGATGCGCGCGCTGGGTCTCCGGCCCGACGAGGTTCACATTCTTCAGGACGTGACCGGCGGCGGCTTCGGTGGGAAGGAAGCGTTCCCCTCCATTCTGGGCTGTCAGGTGGCCGTGGCGGCGCGGAAGGCAAACGCCCCCGTCCGCTGCATCTTCGGCCGCCGGGAGGATTTGGAGTTCACCTCCAAGCGACACCCCTCGCTTTGCGTTTACAAGGTGGCGGTGAAGGACGGCAAGGTCACGGGCATGGATATCGACGTAAAGTTCAACTCCGGAGCATACACCACGCTGTCTCCCGTGGTGTTGCAGCGGGGAATCATCTGCGCCAGCGGCGTTTACAGCTTTGACAATCTGCATGTCCACGGGCGCGCCCTGAAAACAAATACCACGCCCTCCGGCGCATACCGGGGCTTTGGCGCGCCGCAGACCTTCTTTGCCGTGGAGATGATGATGAATCATATTGCCCGGGATTTGGGGATTGATTCCCTCCAATTCAAGGAATCCAATCTGGCCCGGCAGGGAGATCCCACCTCCACCTCCGGCAAGTATCACTTCCCCATTCCTCTGCCCGAGATGATTAACGAGGTGGACCGGGCCTGCGACTTCCGCAGAAAGCATCTGGAGTACGAGAAGCCCCAGACCGGAAGATACCACAAAGGCATCGGGATGGCGCTGTGGTTCCACGGGGCGGGCTTCACCGGCTCCGGCGAGCGGGACCACATCAAGGCGGTGTGCAAGCTGCACAAGTACCCGGACGGCACGGTGGAGGTTTTGGCCTCCAACGGTGAAATTGGGCAGGGCCTGCGGACCACCTTCCCAAAAATCGTTGCCCACGAGCTGAATCTTCCGCTGGAAAAGGTCTATTACAACCACCCCGATACCGCCCGCGTGCCGGACTCCGGCCCCACAGTGGCCTCCCGCTCCCTGATGGTGGTGGGCGAGCTGCTGCGCCGCGCCGCCATCAACCTGCGCACCCAGTGGAAGGAAGGCGAGGAACAGATTGTGGAGGAGCATTTCAGAGAACCTGATTTTATGATTCCCTTCTATCTGGACAAATTTCAGGGCGACGCGTACCCTACCTACGCATGGGGCGTGGGTGCCATCGAAGTGGAGTTGGACACCTGCACGGGCATCTCCAAGATTCTGGGAGCCTACGGCTCCTTCGACGTGGGTACGCCCATCGACTACAACATCGTGATTGGGCAGATGGAGGGCGGCTATTTGCAGGGCATCGGCTATGCCTCCATTGAAAAAATGGAGTATGACAGCAAGGGCCGCATCCGCAACAATTCCTTCTCGGACTATTTGATTCCCACCGCAAAGGATGTGCCGAACCTGAAGTGTATGCTGCATGTGGAGCAATACCCCGACGGCCCCTACGGCGCAAAGGGCGCGGGAGAGCTGCCCCTTGTGGGCGCGCCCGGGGCCTATGTGGAGGCTGTGGAGCAGGCGATAGGCGGCAAGGCATCACTGCACCATGCGCCTTTTACCGCCGAGGACACCCTGAACGTGATGATGAAGGAGGCTGAATAAGAGATGGATGCGATTCGATTTGTCCTCAACGGGCAGGAAGTCTCCTACGAAGGCAATGCTTCCGACCGGCTGCTAGACGTTCTGCGGGACACTTACCGCGCCACCAGTGTCAAGTGCGGCTGTAAGGAGGGCGAGTGCGGGGCCTGCTCCGTTTTGATGGACGGCGTACTGGTCAACTCCTGCTGTGTTGCCATGGGCGCGGCGGCAGGCTCCTCCGTCACAACGATGGAGGGCTTCCGGGAAACGGAGCGCTACGCGGTTTTGGACCGGGCGTTTGCGGCGGTTTCCGCCGTGCAGTGCGGCTTCTGCATTCCCGGCATGGTGCTGGCGGCCGAAGCACTGCTTTCCAAAACGTCCCACCCCACGGAGGATGAAATCCGAGAGGGCCTTTCCGGAAACCTCTGCCGCTGCACGGGGTATAACGCCATTATCAACGCGGTATCCGCCGCTGCAAAGGAGGGAAACGGACTATGGTAAACGGATATGCCGCCGCCTCTTTGGATGAGGCGCTGAACCTCCGCACGTCCCATACCGTTGTCCCCTACGCCGGAGGCACGGACCTGATGGTAGAAAACCGCCCCGGCGCTACCTATCTGTTTCTAAACAAGGTTTCGGAATTGCAGCAAATCTCCGAGGACGAGGACTATCTCCGCATCGGCGCGGGCGTGACCTTTACGCAGGCGCTTTCAGACGACCGGGTTCCCCAGATTATGAAGGACGCCGTGGCGCTGATTGCCGCACCCGCCATCCGCAACGCAGGCACCTTCGGCGGAAACTTGGGCAACGGCTCCGCAAAGGCGGATTCCGTTTTGATTGAATTTGCCGCGGACGCGAAGATTCGGCTTCAATCCCTGCGGGGCGAGCGCATTGTTCCCGTGGAGGAATTTTATCTGGGCCGGAAAAAGCTGGACCTTTCCGACGACGAGCTGATTACGGAGGTTCTTCTGCCCAAAATTGGGCTGGAGCAATATTATTACCAAAAGGTCGGTGGCCGCAACGCGCTGGCTATCTCTCGGGTTTCCTTCGCGGGCGTGTTTGCCGAGAAGGATGGCAAAATTTCCAACATTGCCGCCGCGTTCGGCGCCGTGGCGGACACCGTTTTGCGCTATCGGGATTTGGAAGCGATGCTGCTGGGCAAAACCTTGGAGGAAGCGCGCGGACTAAAGGAGCAGTATCTTAACGCCTATGCGGACAGAATGGTCCTCACCCGAGGTCGTGTGTCGGCGGAATACCGCAAGGCCGTTTGCATGAATCTGCTGAACGAGTTTTTAACCCGGTTCGGCATCTGACCCAACACAAATCCGCCCGCGGTATAAACCTCGGGCGGATTTTCTGAAAGGAAGAGTGAAATGTTTACTGTTTCGATTAACGGAAAAGAGTATGAGTCCGCTCATGACAAAAAGCTTCTGCGGTTTTTGCGGGACGACCTGCACCTAACCGCCACCAAGGACGGGTGTAGCGAGGGCGCCTGCGGCACCTGCACCGTTCTAGTGGACGGCGTGAAAACCAAGGCCTGCGTGGTTTCTTTAAGCAAGCTTACGGGAAAGCAGGTGTTGACCGTGGAGGGCATCGCCCCGGAGGAAATGCAGGTCTATGAGCATTGCTTTGCCGCCGCAGGCGCGGTGCAGTGCGGCTTCTGCATCCCGGGTATGATTATTTCAGCCAAAAGCCTGCTGGATGCCAATTTGAATCCCACCCGAGCGGATGTGAAGCTGGCCATTAAGGGCAATCTGTGCCGCTGCACCGGGTATAAGAAAATTGAGGACGCGATTTTGCTGGCGGCAGACTTTTTCCGGGAGAAGCCGGAAATTCCTCTCGCCCCTACCGCACTGCACATGGACGAGCACGCAAAGCGCATTGACGCCGCCGAAAAAATCAACGGGACCGGCCTGTTTGCTGACGATCTTACTATCCCGGGAGTGCTGTACGCCAAGCCCGTCTATTCAAAATCTCCCCGTGCCCTAATT
>NZ_DALZCH010000049.1:0-23705 GCF_031978065.1 Oscillibacter sp. | reverse complement strand
TACCGCAAGGCTGGCATCGAGCCGCCGACCACCGAGGAGATGCTGGCTCAATTTTTGCAGGGAGAAGCCGCAGACGCAAAGCAGGTGCTGGACAGTGTACTTACCGGCGGGGAACTGGTGATGCTTTCCCCTCAGATTTGCCATCACAAAGACGCGTGGCTGCGGGCGCGGGGCGCGGTCCGGGACCACCTCGCGGAGCATGAGACGATCACGCTGGCGGAGCTGCGGGACGCGCTGGGGACCTCCCGGAAATACGCACTTGCGGTGCTTGAATATCTGGATCGTTTCCATGTGACGAAAAAGGAGGGCGACCTCCGCCGCCTTGCGGATAAAAGCTTTTTGGCGGATGACGGACTATAAGGCGGAAGCTGTGCTGCTTTCATATCCGCAGGGTGCAAACGCCTGATTTCACGGGACTTTGAGAGGCGTTTTTCCGCCAAAACGCCTGCCCCGAGCTGTCCATAAGACGGGGAGAAACGCGCTTGAGTTGGGTATTGCCATTTCACGAAGGACGTGCTACAATAGCGCCGTCGACCGTGGAAGCGGCGATTTTCGTGGGAGTAGATGGGTGCTGGTGTGCCCCCCGGTCTTCAAAACCGGTGAGGGTGGTGAAGAGCTGCCCAGGTGGGTTCGATTCCCACATATTCCCGCCAGGGGACGCCGCGCCAACGCGCGGCGTCCCCTTTTTCGGATATTTTGGAACAATTGGGTTAAAAAGAAGATTGATCAATGATTTTATCTCAAGCAAATTTTTGAGGATACGCGTAGCGGGAACCGCGCCCGCGAAAGGAGAATCCATGGATTTTCGGCAGTTGGAGGCGTTTTCCCGGGTGGTGGAAACAGGCAGCTTTTCCCGGGCCGCGGAGGCGCTGGGTGTGAGCCAGCCCACCGTCAGCTCCCATGTGACGGCGCTGGAGCGAGAGCTGGGCTTGACGCTCATTGCCCGCACCACACGGGAAGCTGGCCCTACGGAGGCGGGACGGCTTCTGTCTCAATATGCCGGGCAGATGCTGTCCCTGCGGCGGCAGGCGGACGAGGCCCTGCGCCGGTTTGCAACGGACTTGTCCGGCACGGTGGTCATTGCCGCGTCCACGATTCCGGGCCGGTATTTTCTGCCCCGTCTGTTTTCGGCGTTTCAAAAGCGGAACTCCGACGTGAAATTCGATCTGCGCATCACAGACAGTGCGGGGGCAGTGCGTCAGGTGACGGACCGGGAGGCGGAGCTGGGTTTTTGCGGCACGCTTCCCGGTGGCAAGTACGTTGCACGGGAGTTTGCCAACGATCAATTGGTGCTGGTGGTTCCCAATCTTCCCAAATACCGGGCCTGGCGCGACGAGGGGGTCTCCCTGCGCCGCGCCGCCCGTGAGCCTTTTGTGATCAGGGAGGAGGGAAGCGGCACCCGCCGGGAAACGGAGCTGTTTCTCCGGGCCATGGGCGTGGACCCCGCCAGCGTAAATATTGCCGCACAGGCATCCTCCAACGAGGAGGTGGAGCGGCTGGTGGAAGAGGGGATTGGCGTTGCCATTCTCTCCAAAAGCGCGGCGGAGGAACGGGAAAAGCTTTTGACGCTGGAGCTGCCCGGAATCCGGATTCGGCGCAAGCTCTATCTTCTCCGCCGGAAAAACAGCGTGCTTTCTCCCTCCGCGCAGGTGTTTTACAGCTTTGCCGAGGGATTTTACCTCCGCAGCCCTGAATCGACCTCTTAGAATTGTGCAAAACGTAGAAAAATATAGAATGATTTCACAAAAGCTACTGCAATCCGCTGATAAAATCACTGATAAACTGTGAAAAAATCAACAAAGCATAAGGATTTCAATGGAAAAAATCAGAAAATTCCAAATTGTTGGCTCCGTCAATTTGCTGAATTGGATTTATAGATAAAAATTATAAATCCCCTTTTTTTCTTGCGCCCCAAGAGATGTGGAGATTACAATGGGTATAAAGACGGGGCAAGTGTCCGGTTTGGAAAATTGAATGATTTGGATGACGGTTGCAGGAGATCTGCCCATTGGAGGCGGGGCCGAAGGTATAAGTATTGCTAGCTTGCCGGCGCGATATGAACATCTCAGGCGAAAGGACTGCAGCCCGACAACCCTCTGGAAAGCGAAAGCGCCGAAGGAGCAACCCGTATTTTGCGGGGAATCTCTCAGGTAAATCAACAGAGTCGGGCAGCACAGGTTTGTGCTGTCCGATTCTGTTTTTGCTTTGGAAAGGGGGACGAGGCTGTGATCAGCGAGCGGCAATATCTGATTCTTACAAATAATCCCCTGGTAAAAGCATGCATGGCCGAGCGATACGAAATTCTCTTTGCGGAGGAACTGACCCTTCGGGAAATTTTGGTGAAGGCGCGGGATATGGTGTATGCCGGGCATACTCTGTATACCCACCCTCTGGCCGGCAGCGTGAAGCCCAACGAAACGCCCTATAAATCCGTGGTGGTGTCCAAAACCTCTGGGGAATTTTCTGCGGAGCAGGCGGGACTGATTGCGGGCAGCATCGAGGTATGCGACAAGCTTACGCCCCGCCGCCGTACGCTTACGCAGAGCGTGCTGGAGGATTTCCAACTGATCGACTATACCCTGCTCTCCGGCGCTCTGGGCTTTGACGCTGCGGCAGGACTTAGTAACGCAGGCAAATAAAATGAAAAGAAGGAGGTGCTCACTTTGAAATTGGAATTGGGCTTTATCCAGATTCGGGACATTCAATTTTCAAAGGAATGCAAGGTAGAAAACGGAACGCTTTCCGTCAATGCCGATGAAGTCATGGATTTTATCTTCAAAGACGACGACGTGAAAGCCTGCATCAAGTCGGCGAGATTCGACATCGCAAGACCCGGCGAGAGCGTGCGCATTACCCCGGTGAAGGACGTGATCGAGCCTCGCGTGAAGGTGGAGGGCCCCGGCGGTGAATTCCCCGGCGTTATTGCCAAGGTGGATACCGTTGGCTCAGGAAAAACCCATGTGCTGAAGGGCATGGCCATTGTCACCGCGGGCAAGATCGTGGGCTTCCAGGAGGGCATTATTGACATGACCGGCCCCGGCGCGGACTATACCCCGTTCTCAAAGCTTTTGAATCTTGTGCTGGTGTGCGAGCCGATGGAGAGCGTCCATCAGCACGAGTACGAGCACGCCGTCCGCATGGCGGGCCTGCGGGCCGCCACCTTTGTGGGCGAGCTTGGCCGCGACGTGACCCCCGACGAGACTCGGGAGTTTGAGACCTACGGCGTGAAGGAGGGCATGGAAAAGCTCCCCGACCTTCCCCGGGTGGGCTATGTTCATATGCTCCAGAGTCAGGGCCTGCTCCACGACACCTATGTCTACGGCGTGGACGCGAAGAAGATTATCTCCACCCTGCTGAATCCCACCGAAACCATGGACGGGGCGATCATCTCCGGCAACTGCGTGTCCGCCTGCGACAAGAACACCACCTATCACCACCAGAACAACCCTGTGGTGGCGGACCTGTTCGAGCAGCACGGCAAGACCATTAACTACGTGTGCAACATCATCACCAACGAAAACGTGTATCTGGCTGATAAGCAGCGCTCTTCCGACTGGGCCTCCAAGCTTACCCGGCTGCTGGATCTGGACGGCGTGGTCGTCTCCGAGGAAGGCTTCGGCAATCCTGACACCGACCTGATTATGAACTGCAAAAAGACCGAGCAAAAGGGCATCCGCACCGTTTTGATTACCGACGAATACGCCGGGCAGGACGGCAAGTCTCAGTCCCTTGCGGACGCGGACGCCTTGGCCGACGCGGTGGTCACCGGCGGAAACGCCAATCAGGTGGTGATCCTTCCCAAGCTTGACAAGGTCATCGGGATGCTGGATTACGTGGACAAAATTGCGGGCGGGCACGTCGGGTCCCTGCGGCCGGACGGGTCCATCGAGGCGGAGCTTCAGGTCATTACCGGCGCTACCAACGAAATGGGCTTTAACCGCCTGAGCGCCAGATAAGGAGAGGAGGAGAAAAGCATGAGTTATCGCGTCGTACACTATATCAACCAGTTCTTTGCCAACATCGGCGGCGAGGAAATGGCCCATGTGCCGCCCGAGCTGCGGGAAGGCCATGTAGGCCCCGGCCTTGCCTTCAATCAGGCATGGAAGGGCGAGGCAGAGGTGGTGCAGACCATCGTTTGTGGCGACTCCTATTTTGCCGAACATGAAAAGGACGCCAAGGCACAGGTACTGGAATGGGTCAAGGCGGCAAAGCCGGACTTGTTTATCGCCGGTCCCGCCTTCAACGCCGGGCGGTACGGCTACGCCTGCGCCAACATCTGTCAGGCTGTTCAGGACGATCTGGGGATTCCCGTTCTCACCGGAATGTACGAGGAAAACCCCGGTGCGGATCTGCGCACCAAGGTTTTGATTGTCGCAACCACCAACAGTGCCGCCGGTATGCGCAAGGCCGCTCCCGCCATGGCAAAGCTTGCCATGAAGCTGATGCACGGCGAGGAAATCGGCGCTTCCTGCGAGGACGGGTATCTGCCCAACGGCATCCGCCGCAACTTCTTTGACAAGGAGCGCGGCTCCAAGCGGGCCGTGGATATGCTGGTGGCAAAGCTTTCGGGAAAGCCCTTTACCACCGAATATCCCATGCCATCCTTTGACCGGGTGGCCCCCAACAAGGCCGTAAAGGATTTGAGCCATGCAATTGTCGCCCTGTGCACCTCCGGCGGCATCGTCCCCAAGGGAAATCCGGACCATATCGAGTCCTCCAACGCCTCGCATTACGGCGAATACAACATTCAGGGCGTGGAGAAACTGACGGAGGAGACATACGAAACCGCCCACGGCGGCTACGACCCCGTCTACGCCAATCAGGACCCCAACCGCGTGCTGCCCGTGGATGTGCTGCGGGAGTTTGAAAGGGAGGGAAGAATCGGCAAGCTGCACGATGTCTTCTACACCACCGTGGGCAACGGCACCGCCGTGGCCTCGTCCAAAAAATTTGCCGCCGAATACGCGCAGAAGCTTCTTCAAGCCAACGTAAGCGCGGTCATTATGACCAGCACATGAGGTACCTGCACGCGTTGCGGTGCAACGATGGTAAAAGAGATTGAGCGGGCGGGTATCCCCGTTGTGCATATGTGCACGGTTACGCCGATCTCCATGACGGTGGGCGCAAACAGAATCGTTCCCACCATCGCGATTCCCCATCCCCTTGGAAACCCCGCGCTGGCCCACGAGGAAGAATACGCTTTGCGCAAAAAGCTGGTGGCCCGCGCTCTGGAAGCCCTGACCACCGAGGTGGAGGACCAGACCATTTTCGAGGTCTGACAAAAGTTGAACATCGCCTCCGGCGGCGGCCTGGCCGCCGCCGGGGAGCGAGCATGGGAGCGATAGCAATGAGCAAAACCTATGACGTAATTATTCTGGGCGCCGGCCCCGCGGGATTGGCCGCAGGACTGTATGCCGGGCGCAGTCGGCTGGATACCCTGATCATTGAAAAAGGGCAGGATGGCGGACAGATCGCGATTACCAGTGAAATTGAAAACTATCCCGGGCAGCTTTTGGAGGGGGAAACCGGCCCCTCGCTGGTGGCCCGGATGACGGAGCAGGCCAAAAAGTTCGGCGCGGAGCGGGTGAGCGACGTGATGAAGTCGCTGGATCTTTCCGGCGACGTGAAGAAGGTGACGGGAAACAAGGGCGAGTATCTGGCAAAAACCGTAATTCTCGCCACCGGCGCGTTTCCCCGGCCCATCGGCTGCAAAAACGAGGCCAAATTCTTGGGCAAGGGCATTTCCTACTGCGCCACCTGCGACGCCGCGTTTTTTGAGGATTTTGAGGTCTTCGTGGTGGGCGGGGGCGACTCCGCCGTGGAGGAGGCTATGTATCTCTCGAAATTCGCCCGGAAGGTCACAATTATCCACCGCCGGGAGGAGCTGCGGGCGGCCAAATCCATTCAGGAAAAGGCGTTTGCCAACCCCAAGCTGCACTTTATGTGGGATTCCGTGGTGGAAGAAGCGGACGGCGACGAGCTGCTGTCCAAGATGGTGATTAAAAACACCAAAACTGGCGAGCTGACTACCGTGGAGGCGGACGAGGAAGACGGGATGTTCGGCCTGTTCGGCTTCATCGGCCTGCTGCCCAATACAAAGCTGTACGAGGGTGCGGTAGATATGGAAAACGGTTATATCCGCACCGACGACAATATGCACACCAACCTCCCCGGCGTGTTCGCCGCAGGGGATTTGCGGGTGAAGAGCCTGCGGCAGGTGGTCACCGCAGCAGCAGACGGCGCGATTGCCGCCATGCAGGCGGAGCACTATACCTCAAATCTGAAGTAAAAGGAGCGAAGGATATGCTGGAACTGGATAAGGAAACCTTTGAAGCCGAAGTGCTTCAAGCCCCCGGCAAGGTCGTTGTGGACTTCTATGGAGACGGCTGCGTCCCCTGCGCGGCATTGATGCCCCACGTCCATGAGTTCGCGGAAAAGTATAGCGGCGACGGTCTGAAATTCTGCGCCCTGAACACCACCAAGGCCCGCCGCCTTGCCATCGGGCAGAAGATTCTGGGTCTGCCGGTAATTGCCGTGTATGAAAACGGAGAGATGATCGACTCCTGCGTGAAGGACGACGCAACGCCCGAAAACGTGGAGGCCATGATCAAAAAGTACGCCTGAGTCAGAAGCCCCGCCCTGCGGGGCCGGAAGCGTTTCAGGCTGCAAATTCAGGTAGCGGGCCGGAATCCCTGTTTGTCCGGCTGACTATAATCTTACAGAAAAGGAGGAACAGAAACATGGGTATCTTAGCGGGCAAGAAGGTTGTCATCATTGGCGACCGGGACGGCATCCCCGGCCAGGCCATCGAGGCTTGCGCCAAGAGCGCCGGCGCCGAGGTCGTGTTTTCCTCGACGGAGTGCTTCGTCTGAACGGCCGCTGGTGCAATGGATCTGGAGAATCAGAAGCGGGTTAAGGAATTCGCCGAGCAGTATGGCCCCGAGAACGTAGTCGTTCTTTTGGGCGCGTCTGAGGGCGAGGCTTCCGGCCTTGCGGCTGAAACGGTCACCAATGGTGACCCGACCTATGCCGGTCCATTGACAGGAGTCCAGTTGGGACTCAGGGTTTATCATGTGTGCGAACCTGAAATTAAGACGGAATTTGACGAGGCCGTCTACGAGGAGCAGGTGAGCATGATGGAAATGGTTTTGGACGTTGACGACATCGTCAATGAGATGACCAGCATTCGGGAGCAATACTGCAAGTTTTGATTCCGAAATCGGCGGGGGCGGCGGCAGAAGCCGCCGTCCCTCCGTTTTAAGAGAAGGCCCCGGCGGTCGCCGGGGAGAGGCGCGAAAGCGCCGCGCTTTTGCGTCTCTCCGCAGCGGCGGCCAAACGGCTTGGGAAACACGGAATGGCTTGAGGAAAAACGAAAAGTCACGGTAGAAATGAGACATATTTGACAAATTTGCAAATGATTTAGGGAAACGAAAGCAACTTGGGAAGGGAAGCTCAAGATTCTTAAAAATGCGAATCAAACCGAAGGAGAAGTGAAATTCTTCCACAAAGCACTCGACCAACCCTAAGCGCATGAGGCGTTACAGCGCAATTGGCGGCTGTCGCCTTTTATACGCGGCTGTCTGTAAATGCTCCGTCATACCTTGTAAGATATGCGCAGATACATTTAATAAAAGATTCTACTAATAAAAGATTCTACCAAAAGCCGGAGGACCGGGAACACCTAAAAATTGATTTGAAAGTGCAGAGAGGACGGTATTTTGCCATGAAAAGTGTCATCAAGGGCGCGGGCTACATTCTGGCCCACACGCCGGACATGGTGCTGCGCAGCGGCACCACCCAGACCACGGAGCGCATCGTCAACCCGGAGAGCGAGTATTTAAAGGCGCTGCCCGCCCACCTGCGGAGCTTTGAGCAGGCCCTGTCCTACTGGCCCAATCAGGTCTACATCGGCAACAAAACCCCGGCGGAGCTTGCCGCCGTGGAACAGCCGTGGTATGACAAGACCTGCGACGTAAACGGGCGCTTCGGCAAATTCGGCCAGATGATGCCGCAGGAGGAGTTTTTACTGCTGCTGCAAAGCTGCGACGTGTTCGACCTTGTGAAGCTGGATCGAGATTTTGTGGCCGCCCACAAGAGTGACATTGCCGCAAATCCCCTGATGGATGAGACGATTCTGGCCCGCATTCGTGACGGAATCGACGGCGCGGAGATTGCCCGTCTGGTGGAGCAGGAGCATTCCGAGGGGTTGTATCACCACGACAAATTGGTTGGATGCGTAAACCGCGCCCACGACATCGACGGAAACCTCTCCGCCCATGTGATGATGGAAAACTTGGTGTCCAAGGCGTCCTCCGTTCTGGCGTTGCTCACCGCCGTGAAAAACGCGGGAATTGAAAAGTCTCAGGTGGATTACGTCATCGACTGCGCGGAGGAAGCTTGCGGCGACATGAACCAGCGGGGCGGCGGCAACTTTGCCAAGGCCGCTGCGGAGATTGCGGGCCTTTCCGGGGCCACTGGCTCCGATCTTAGGAGCTTCTGCGCCGCTCCCGCTCACGCGATGATCGAGGCCGCCGCGCTGGTGCAGGCCGGGGCATATAAAACCGTGGTGGTCACCGCCGGGGGCTGCACGGCAAAGCTTGGCATGAACGGCAAGGACCATGTGAAAAAGGGCCTTCCCATTTTGGAGGATATGGTGGCGGGCTTTGCCGTGGTGGTCACGGAGAACGACGGCGTGAACCCTGAAATCAATCTGGAGCTGCTGGGCCGCCACAGCGTGGGCACCGGCTCCGCTCCTCAAGCGGTCATTTCCAGCCTTGTCACCGACCCGCTGGACCGGGCGGGCCTGAAAATCACCGACATTGATAAATACTCCCCCGAGATGCAGAACCCCGACATCACAAAGCCCGCCGGGGCGGGCGACGTGCCCCTTTCCAACTATAAGATGATCGCCGCGCTGGCGGTGAAGCGGGGAGAGCTGGAAAAGGCGGAGCTGGTGAACTTCACCGTGAAGCACGGCCTCACCGGCTGGGCCCCTACCCAGGGGCACATTCCCTCGGGCGTGCCTTATCTGGGCTTCGCCCGGGAGGAGCTGCTGGCAGGGGAGATCAGCCGGGTTATGATTGTGGGCAAGGGCTCGCTGTTCCTTGGGCGCATGACCAACTTGTTTGACGGCGTGTCCTTCGTCGTCCAGAAAAACGCCGGGGAGCAGGACGCTCAAGCGGGCGTGGGCGAGGAGCAGGTGCGGGACATGATTGCCAAGGCGATGAAGGAATTTGCGGCCACATTGCTGGCGCAGGCAGATTGAGTGAGGTGCGGCATGAGTAATCTTCAAAGAACCATCGCCAAAACCTTCTTGGAAATGGCCGAGGGGCTGGAAAGCGGCTCCTACGGGATTCGTCCCAAAATTGCGCTGACGGGAATGGGCAGCGAGCACGGCGAGGAAAACGCCATCGCCGCCGCCCAAATGGCGGCAAAGCGGGGCGTGGATGTGTACTATATCGGCACGCTGGAAGCCCCGGGCGTAACCACCGTGAAGGTTTCAGGCGAGGACGAGGGCCACAAGAAAATGGAGGAGCTGGTGGACAGCGGCGCGGTGGACGGGGCTGTGACCATGCACTTTCCGTTCCCCATCGGTGTGTCCACCGTGGGCCGGGTGGTGACCCCCGCCAAGGGCCGGGAGATGTTTATCGCCACTACCACCGGCACCTCCAGTGCCGACCGGGTGGAGGGAATGATTAAAAACGCGGTCTACGGCATCATTGCCGCCAAGGCCAGCGGTGTTGCCGACCCCACCGTGGGAATCCTGAACGTGGACGGCGCGCGCCAGACGGAAACTGCCCTCCGCCAGCTTCAGGCGGGCGGGTATTCCTTCCGGTTTGCGGAGTCTGCCCGGTCCGACGGGGGCGCGGTGCTGCGGGGAAACGATGTACTTCAAGGCACGTCGGACGTGCTGGTAACGGACCCCCTCACCGGAAACGTCCTCATTAAAATGCTCTCGGCCTACACCACCGGCGGCAGCTTCGAGTCCAGCGGGTATGGCTATGGCCCCGGCATTGGAAAGGGCTATGAAAAGCTGATTTTAATTATTTCCCGTGCTTCCGGTGCGCCGCTGATTGCAAGCGCGCTGGAATTTGCCGCTCAGCTTGTGCGGGGTAAGGTATTCGACGTGGCGAAAGAGGAATTTACCAAGGCGGAAAAGGCTGGCCTAAACAAGCTTTTGGAGGCCCGGAAAACCGCTTGCCTCAAGCCCGCCGCGGAGACGGAGGAAGTGAAAGCCCCGCCCGCCGAGCCGGTGACTGCCAGCATCGCGGGCATCGAGGTGATGGATTTGGAGGATGCGGTGCGCGTGCTGTGGAAGGCGGGGATTTACGCCGAGAGCGGCATGGGCTGCACAGGCCCGCTGGTGATGATGAGCGAGGCCAACAGCGAGCGGTCTATGGAACTTCTGAGAAAGGCCGGCTACGTGGGCTGAGGGGGAAGAAAATGAAAGTCAACGACCTGATTGAAAAGTGCGAGAAGGAGTTAAGCTGGGACAATTTGGTGGACCTTGTGGCAAACCACAACCGGCAGGTGGATTTGCTTTTCGCCGAAAAGCAGACCGACGAGGACGGCTATCTCACATGGGATGCGGAAAACTGGACCTCGGTGGACGGCAAGCGGTTCATCCGCAGCTATTCTCTGGAGGGCCGGGCCCTGTCCGACTATTCCGGGTACAACAAGTACGACATGAAGGGCTGTTTTCAGCCCGAATCGGCAAAAGAGGTGCGGCTAAACTAAAGCCGCGGATCAGGGAGGACGGCACAAGCCGTCCTCCTTTTTTGCGGGGCGGAAGACCAGAAAAAGAGGGCGATACGGAAAATGCTGTGCGTCCGGGAATTTTCCGGATACATTTCATATTTTCACTTGCATGATGGGGAAAAAGCATATATAATACAATCGATTGTAGATTTATGTCTACCATCCCAGAAAATTGGAAATTCCGGCGGTCCTGCCGGATCGGAGCGAGGTGCGTATATGATCCGTCTGAAGGACGTGGAAATGGAATATGACAACGGCACGCAGGCCATCCGGGGCATTACACTCACCATCGAGGACGGCGAGTTCATCTTTTTGGTTGGGCCCTCCGGCGCGGGTAAATCGACAATTATCAAGCTGCTTACGGGGGAGGTGGAGCCCACTCGGGGCCGGGTGATGATCAACGGGTTTTCCGTCAGTAACATCACCGACAAGCAACTGCCCTTGATGCGGCGGACCGTGGGCGTGATTTTTCAAGATTTCCGCCTGATTGAGAAGAAAACGGTGTATGACAATCTGGCGTTTGTCATGCGGGCTGTGGGTATGGGGGAGAAGGAGCTGCGCAAACGCATTCCCTATGTATTGAAGCTGGTGGGGCTGGATGAAAAGGCTTCCCATTTCCCCACGGAGCTTTCCGGCGGCGAGCAGCAGCGGGTTGCCATCGCCCGGGCACTGGTGAACAACCCCACCACCATTATTGCAGACGAGCCCACCGGCAATCTGGACCCGGACCGGTCGCTGGAACTGATGCGGCTGTTGGTAAAAATTAACACGCTGGGGACCACCGTGGTGGTGGTTACCCACGAAAAGGATCTGGTGGACCGCTTTGAAAAGCGTGTCATCACCATCGACGGCGGCCGTATCATCAACGATTCCGTAGGGCGCTATGTGGGAGGACATATCCATGGGAAGGCATAATTTCCGCTATTTTTTCCACGAGGGCGTTTCCAATATGTTCAGCCATGGATTTATGTCCTTTGCGGCCGTGGGCGTCACTGTGGCCTGCCTTTTGATTATGGGCACGTTTTCTCTGGTGGCGGTGAATGCCAACCAGCAGCTTCTGGATATGGAGCGGGACAACGAAATCCTCGCGTATGTGGACGAGAGCTACACCACCCAGCAGGCACGGCTGCTCCAGAGTAAGATTGAGGCCCAGCCAAACGTGGCCTCCGCCACCTTCATCACAAAGGAAGAGGCCACCAAGAACTTTCAGGAGAAATACACCGACGAGTCGGCGTTTCAGGATCTTGACCCGGAAATTTTCCGGGATCGATTCGCCGTAAAAACCGTGGACATCCGGCTGACGGGAGAGACGAAGGCTGCCGTGGAGAAGGTGGAGGGCATTGCGGAAGTCACTGCCTACGAGGAGTTTTCCGACGGGCTGATTACCGTGCGGAACATCGCCACGGTGGTGTGCGTGACGCTGATAGTGATTTTGCTTGTGGTGTCCGTGTTCATCATGTCCAACACCATCAAGCTCACCACCTTTGACCGGCGGGAGGAAATTGCCATCATGCGCATGGTGGGCGCCACCAACGGTTTTATCCGCTGGCCCTTTGTATATGAGGGCTTTATGCTGGGCACCACCGGCGCGGTGGCGGCCTTCCTGCTGCAATGGACGCTGTATGAGGCCGTGGCCCAGGGGGTTGAGAGCAGCGATACGCTTCAGCTTATCAACGTGATGAGTTTTGGGGAGCTTTGGCTTCCTGTGGCGGCCACGTTTTTGGTGGCCGGAATTGTCGTGGGCGTGGGAGGCAGTCTGTCCGCCATCCGGCGGTTTTTGCAGGTGTAAGCCGTGCCTTACGAAACATGCGGAAGGGTGGAACATTGATGAGACGGATGAAGCGCTTCACGGCGGGCTTGATGGCTCTTTTGATAATCTCCACTGCGGTGCTGCTGCCCCAGCCTGCGGCCGCCGTGAAGCAGGCGGATATCGACGCGCTGAAAACCAGCGCTACCGATTTGAACAAGCAGAAAAAGGAATTGAAGGCAAAGCTTTCGGCCCTTTCTAATGACAAGGCGCAGGTCATGAAGAAGAAGGAGCTGCTGGATCAGCAGATTGCCGTGCAGGTAAAGGAAATCGGCAACGTGGAGACGCAGATTTCCACCTATGCCGCCCTGATTACCCAGACTCAGGCGGAGCTGGCCGACGCGCAGGAGCGGGAAGCTGCTCAGTACGAGTTATTCTGCCGCCGGGTGCGGGCCATGGAGGAGGGGGGGACCGTCAGCTATTGGTCCGTCCTCTTTAAGGCCGACAGCCTTACGGACCTTCTGGACCGGCTGAACGCGGTGAATGAAATTATGTATGCGGATCAGGCGGTGATTGACCAGCTCAAGGCCCTTCAGGAGGAAATTTCGGAGAAGGAAGCCCAGCTTACCGCGTCCAAAGCCGACGCGGAGGCAGCAAAGAAAGAGCTTGTGTCCAAGAAATCCGAACTGGAAGCCCAGCGTGCGGAGGCCAACGACCTGATTCGCCAGCTTGCCAGCGACCAGAACGAGACGGAGGCCGAGATCGACGGTCTTGCCGAAGAGCAGGAGTCCATCCAGAAAGAAATTCAAGAGCTGAGCCGCAAGCTTGCGGCGGAGCAGGCCGCAGCCAACGGAGGAAAGCCCTCCAACGCAGCTCTTGGCGGCTATATCTGGCCGGTGGACAGCCGGTATATCACCTCCACCTTTGGTGGACGCTCGTCTCCGGGGGGCATCGGCTCCACAAACCACAAGGGAGTTGACATCGGACGGGTGGGCTATACCACCACCATCCACGCCGCCAAGGCGGGCACCGTGATTGTGGCCCAGCGCTCCAGCTCCTACGGCAATTACGTGGTCATTTCCCACGGCGGAGGCAACACCACCCTGTATGCCCATATGAGCAGCCTTGGAACCACCGCCGGGTCCTATGTGAATCAAGGCGATTCTATCGGTGTTACCGGCTCCACCGGCAACTCCACCGGGCCGCACCTCCACTTTGAGATTTCAGAAAACGGCGTGCGCATCAATCCACTGAATTATCTCACAGGTTATTCTCTCTCCCGCTGATTTCTCAGCATAAGAAGTCCTCCTGTCCCATAGGAATGGGACGGGAGGGCTTTTCGCCTGCCGAAGCGATTTGCTACGGCACGGAAGGGCCGCTCCGAGTTTCCCACGGGAGGGCAGGGAGGTTGACATGATTGGATTTGTGGCATGGACGGAGGAAAAAGCGCCCCGCAGGGCGGGTGAATCTGCGATTTTACGAATGCGGTTTCTGGAAGCGCGGTTACTTCGCCGGAAAAATACTCCGGCTGCCGTTTTGCGCCGCAGGGCGGCGGGGGCCGCGAAAAAGCTTCAAAAAGTGGGCGTTACCCGTGCGGTATTTCCGGAGGCGTTTCCCTATGAGGCAATTTTTGCGAAATACGGTGTGCTTCCCGTTGAAGTGACGCGCTTGTACCGCAGTATCGCCGGGGAGTGGCTTCGGGCTGAGCTTGCAAGCCGGGAAATTTCAGGGGCAACCAGAGTGGCGGTGTGCGCCGACTATCTTACGGGAGAACTGGTCCGGGCGGTGACGGAACTGAGTCTGCGTTATCGCTATGTGCTGCTGGACATTCCGGACGGCGGGGAAGAGCTGGCCCGCCAGCTTCGGCGGGAATTTGGCGTGTCGCTGCTGCTGCGTCCCGCCCCGGCGCAGTTGGAAGCGGCGGAAGCGCTGCTGCTGTTCGCGCCCAGGCCGGAGCTGCACTGCGCCGTGACCTTGCCGCTGTACGACGGCGCGCCGATCCCTGCGTATGTAACTCTAAACGTCCCTGTTCAGGCGGAACGGATGCCCCATGGCTGCCGCCGTGACCAGTTGTTTGCCGCCTTATGTTCTGCCGGCGCGCTGCGGGCGGAGCAGATTGAAGTGCGGGTGAGCTGACCGTCCGCCCGGTTGGAGCTGGAACCGGCGCCAACCGGGCGAGGCCTGTCGTATTTTGATGCAGCCGGGATTTTTCGGGGCTTTTCAGTGGCGTTAGAGCGGCAAAAAACCCCATTTAGGCGCAAAATCGTTGACTTGAATTGTTTGACGGCGTATGATATACTCACTTTCACATCAAAATCCGGGGCCTACCTATTTAATGTATCGGCTGCCCGTTTTGAAATTTGAGGGTGAGGAGCGGGGCCGTGGAGCGAATTTCAAGCAGAAAAAACCCTCTCTGCCTGAAGCTGAAAAAGCTGGCGGCAGACGGCGCATTTCGCCGGGAGACAGGCCTCTTCCTCTGCGACAGTCCAAAGCTTGTGGAGGAGGCTCTCCGCTGGGCAGACCAGACGGTGGACACCGTGGTGACCACACCGGGGCGGGCCTTGGATGGCCTGCCGCCCTCCGTCCGGACGGTGGAGGTGACGGAGGACGTGATGGAATCCATCGCTCCCAGCAAAACGCCCCAGGGCGTGTTGGCCATTTGCCGGATGCGGGAGACGGTCCTGCCAGAAACGCTGGATGGCAGGCGCTACGTGGTGCTGGACGGAGTGCAGGACCCCGGCAACGTGGGCACCATTCTCCGTACGGCGGACGCCTTTTGGGCGGACGGGCTGTTTTTGGTGAACGGCTGCGCCGACCTCTACCATCCCAAAACCCTGCGGGCCGGTATGGGCGCGGCGTTTCGCTGCCCGGTGTGGACCTGCGGCGCGGCGGAAGTTACCGCACTGCTGCATAAAAGCGGCATTCCGCTGTACGGCGCGGCTCTGCAATCGGATACGCGGGACATTCGGGATTTGGACTATACCCGTGCCGCCGCCGCCATCGGCAGCGAGGGCCGGGGCCTTTCTCAGGAAATGCTTGCTCTTTGCACCGCCACGGTAAAAATCCCCATGAATGAGCGCTGCGAGTCCCTGAATGCGGCGGCGGCCGCCGCCGCGCTGCTGTGGGAGATGGCCCGGGGCCGGGGATAGAGGAGGGACGGACATGTCCATGCTGAAATACTGGGTCTGGCTTTCCCGGCTGGAAGGCGTCGGCAGTCAGACGAAGCTCTCGCTTCTGGAGCGCTTTCCCACGCCGGAGGATATTTACTGCGCCGACCGGGATGAGCTGTTGCTTACGGAGGGAATCTCCCGCCGTGAAGCGGAGGTTTTGGGGAAGAAGGATTTGGCGGAAGCGGACCGGATTCTGGCGAACTGTGAGCGTCTGGGCCTGCATTTGCTGACGCTCCATGACGCGGCCTATCCCGTCCGCCTGCGCAGTATTTACGACCCGCCCTGCCTTTTGTACATCCGGGGCAGGCTTCCCGCGGTGGACGAGCTGCCCGCCGTCGCCGTGGTGGGGACGCGGAAGGCTTCGCCCTACGGCATCCGCTGCGCGGAGGATTTGTCCTTCGGCCTTGCGGAGGCAGGAGCGGTGGTGGTCACGGGCTTGGCCCGTGGCATCGACTCCGTGGCCGCGCAGGGCGCGCTTCGGGCGGGCGGCTTGGTGATCGGTGTGCTGGGCGGCGGAATCGACGTGATTTACCCAAGGGAAAACGGGTGGCTGTATGAAGACGTGGCCGCCGCGGGCTGTCTTGTTTCCGAGTATCCGCCGGGTGCGGAGACGCTGCCCGGTCATTTTCCCATCCGTAACCGCATTATCTCCGGCCTGAGCGTGGCTGCACTGGTGGTGGAAGCCCCGACTCGCAGCGGCGCGCTGATTACCGCCGGAATGGCACTGGATCAGGGGCGGGACGTATTTGCCGTCCCCGGTCCCATTTACGCAGAAAACAGCAAAGGCTGCAACCGCCTGATTCGGGACGGAGCTATGGTGGCGGCGGAGCCGTGGGACATTCTGCGGGAGTATGAGGCGCTGTTTCCGGGTAAACTGCGCGGGCAGACCCGTGCCGCACCGCCGCCCCCGGAAAAGCAGCCGGGTCAGCCCGTGGAGGCGGCAATTCCCGCCTTGCCCGTCCTCTCCGCCAAAGACGCGGGGCTGACCGACGATCAGATTCTGATTTTGCAGACGCTGACGGAGGAGCCTATGGCGGTGGACGATTTGGCGGAGCTGACAGAGCTGCCTGTGCGGCGGGTACTCTCGGCCCTCACCATGTTGGAAATCGACGGATTTGTAACCCAGAGAGAGGGCAAGCGGTATGTCCGCGTCGTGACCCTCACCCCATAAATTTTTGATCACAACTCAACTCCCGCAAAGTTTTGGAGGTAACTATGGCAAAGCAAAGCCTGGTCATCGTGGAATCTCCCGCGAAGGCCAAGACCATTGAAAAATATCTGGGAAAGGATTTCCGCGTAAAGGCATCCATGGGCCATTTGCGGGATCTGCCCAAGAGCACGCTGGGCGTGGATGTGGAGCGAGATTTTGATCCGGTGTACCAGCCCATCAAGGGCAAGGAGGACATCATTGGAGACTTGAAAAAGTCCGCCAAGTCCGCCGACACCGTGTATCTCGCAACCGACCCCGACCGGGAGGGCGAAGCGATTTCCTGGCACTTAAAGCAGCTTTTGAACCTGCCGGATGACAAAACCCGCCGGGTGACCTTTAACGAGATTACCAAAAAAGTAGTGCAGGAGTCCATTCAGCGGCCCCGGGACATCGACCAGAATCTGGTGGACGCCCAGCAGGCCCGGCGTATTCTGGACCGCATCGTGGGCTATCAGCTCAGTCCCCTTTTGTGGAAGAAAATCCGCCGGGGCCTTTCCGCCGGGCGGGTCCAGTCCGTGGCAACCCGGATGGTGGACGACCGGGAGCGGGAGATCGAGGCCTTTCAGCCTGAGGAATACTGGACGCTGGACGCGTTTTTGCGCACCGACGACGGGAAGAAGACGGAATTTACCGCCCATTACCACGGCAGAGACGGCAAGAAAGTCGAGCTGAAATCCGCGGACGAAGTGGAGTCCGTGGTGGAGGAGACCAAGAATCAGGCGTTCGCGGTCAAGTCCGTGAAGCGGACGGATAAGCAGCGCAGCCCCTCTCCGCCGTTTACCACTTCCACCCTCCAGCAGGACGCGTCCCGAAAGCTGAGTATGACCCCCCGGCGCACCATGGCCATTGCCCAGCAGCTCTATGAGGGCGTGGACATCGCGGGCGAGGGCGCGGTGGGTCTGATCACTTATATGAGAACCGATTCTCTGCGTATCAGCGAGGAAGCGCAGGCGGCCGCCAAGAGCTTCATTCTCAGCCGGTACGGAAAAGAATACTACCCCGCGCAGGTTCGCCACTATAAGGCCAAGGCCAACGCACAGGACGCGCATGAAGCCATCCGTCCCAGCAGCGTGGAGCTGACGCCGGAGCAGGTGAAGGGCGACCTCACCGGGGAGCAGTATCGGCTATACAAGCTGATTTGGAGCCGCTTTTTGGCAAGCCAGATGGAAAACGCCGTGTACGACAGCGTGTCCGTGGACATTGCCGCCGGAGAGCACATTTTCCGCGCCACCGCCTCGGGCCTGAAATTTGCGGGCTACACCGCCGTTTACGAAGAGGGCAAGGACGAGGAAAAGGAAGAAAAGGAATCTCCCCTGCCTGCCCTGAGGGAGGGAGAGGCATTGGGCCTGAAGGAGTTCCGCAGGGATCAGCACTTCACCCAGCCCCCCGCCCACTATACTGACGCAACGCTGATTCGCGCCATGGAAGAGCAGGGCATTGGCCGCCCCTCCACCTACGCGCCCACCGTTTCTACTATCCTTGACCGGGAATATGTGGTGAAAGAAGGCAAATACCTCAAAATCACCAACCTTGGCCGGGTGGTGACGGATTTGATGAAGCAGCGCTTTTCCGACATCGCGGATTTGCAGTTTACCGCCCACATGGAGCGGAAGCTGGACTCTGTGGAGGAGGGAATGACCCCGTGGAAGGGTGTTTTGCGGGAGTTTTACGGCGATTTTGAACAGAGCCTGAAAGACGCGGAAACAGCGCTTGAAGGGACCCGTATCAAGGTGCCCGACGAAGTGAGCGAGGAAATCTGCCCCGAATGCGGGCGAAATCTGGTGGTAAAGTCCGGGCGGTTCGGGCGGTTTTTGGCATGCCCGGGCTATCCCGATTGCAGCTTCACCATGCCGCTGGTGGTGGTGATGCCGGGCCGCTGCCCCAAGTGTGGCGGGCGGATTATGAAGCGCTCCGGCGTGAGTAAGAAGTCTGGCAAGCAGTATAATTACTATTGCTGTGAGCACCGCAGCGCCAAAGATGAAGCCGCCAAGTGCGACTTTATGACATGGGACGTGCCGGTGAAGGACGACTGCCCCGTATGCGGGCAGACCATGTTCAAGCGGTCCGGGCGGGGGTATAAGCGGCCCTATTGCGTCAACCCCGCCTGCTCCAACTTCTTGCCGGAGGACCAGCGGGGCTATCCCAAGAAAACTACCGACGAGGGCGGAGAGTCTGCCGGGGAAGCTGCGGACGCCGAAAAGAAGCCCGCCGCGAAGAAACCGGCTGCAAAAGCAGCCGCGAAAAAGCCTGCGGCAAAGAAAACGGCGGCTAAGAAAACAACCGCGAAAAAGCCCGCCTCCAAAAAGACGGCGGCAGGAACTGCCGCTGCCAAAAAGAAGGCCCCGGCGAAAACTGCGAAAAAGCCAGCCGGGAAAAAGGCCGTCTCCGACGAAGAAATCTGATTTGCCCCGCGCCATATCGGCGCGAAGCGCCCCACGCGGGGGCCGGGCATGCGAAAGGACACACGTATGAACGTATCGGTCATCGGAGCGGGCCTTGCCGGGAGCGAAGCCGCCTGGCAGCTGGCCCGCCGGGGCGCCCATGTGACGCTTTTGGAGATGAAGCCGCAAAAGAAAAATCCTGCCCATGTGACGGACGATTTCGCGGAGCTGTGCTGCTCCAATTCCTTGCGCAGCGACCAGTTGGAAAACGCTGCGGGCCTTTTGAAGGAAGAACTGCGGCGGCTGGGGTCGCTGGTGATTGCCTGCGCCGACGAAACCCGGGTGGAGGCAGGCGGTGCGCTGGCGGTGGACCGTCAGGGCTTTTCCGCGCTGGTGACAGAGCGGATTAAGGCATGTCCCAATATCACCGTGGTTCCCGGCGAGGTGACGGAGCTGCCGGAGGGCGAGGTGCTGGTTGCCTCCGGCCCCCTGACCTCCGACACGCTGGCGGAGCGCCTGCAAGCGCTTCTGGGCACGGACACCGACCTGCATTTTTACGATGCCGCCGCGCCGTTGATTTCAGCGGACAGCGTGGACATGGACCATGCGTGGCTGGGGTCCCGCTACGGAAAAGGCTCTGCGGATTATGTCAACTGCCCTATGACGAAAGAGGAGTACGACGCGTTCTGGCAGGCCATCACCGCCGCCGAGGAGGCGCCGGTTCACGGGTTTGAGGACCAGAAGGTCTTTGAGGGCTGTATGCCCGTGGAGGTCATGGCCCGCCGGGGTCATGACACGCTGCTTTACGGCCCGCTGAAGCCCCGGGGGCTGGACGATCCCCGCACTGGGCGCTGGCCCTATGCGGTGGTGCAGCTTCGCCGGGACAATGCCGACGGCAGCGTTTACAATCTGGTGGGATTCCAGACCCATTTGAAATTTCCGGAGCAGAAGCGGGTGTTCTCCATGATTCCCGCCTTGCATCGCGCGGAGTTTTTGCGCTACGGCGTAATGCACCGCAATACATTTTTGGACTCGCCCCGTCTGCTGGATCGGTATTATCGGCTGAAAAAGGAGCCGCGTGTTACATTTGCCGGGCAGATGACCGGGGTGGAGGGCTATGTGGAGTCCTGCGCCAGCGGGTATCTGGCGGCGGTGGAGCTGACGCGCCGCCTGCGGGGACTGCCGCCTTTGGACTTTCCCCGGGAAACCGCCATCGGCGCGCTGGGGCTGTATGTCTGCGATCAGTCGGTGGTCCGGTTCCAGCCCATGAACGTCAACTTTGGCATCATGCCGCCTTTAGACCATCGGGTCAAGGGAAAGCGGGATAAAAACACGGAGATTTCCCTTCGGTCGCTGAACATCATAGATGGCCTGCGGGAAGAGGCGCTCCGTTAGAGAGATTTTGCGCCCGCGGGCGCGGCGAAAGGGATGGCTGCATGAAAATCATCGTGGATGCAATGGGCGGGGACAACGCCCCGGTTGAAATTGTGAAGGGCGCGCTGGCGGCCCACAGAGCCTACGGCACGGAAATCGTGCTGGTGGGTCGGGCGGCGCAGGTGCTGGGGGCCGTGGAGGGCTGCGGTGAAAAGACCCTGCCTGCCGGGGTGCAGATTAAGGACGCGTCGGAGGTGGTGGAAATCGCCGACGACCCCGCCACGGCGTTTAAAAAGAAGAAGGACTCGTCTCTCACCGTGGGACTGAACATGCTGAAGGAGGGTCTGGGAGACGGGTTTGTCTCCGCCGGGTCCACCGGGGCGCTGCTGGCCGGGGCGACGCTTGTGGTAAAGCGCATCCGGGGCGTGCGCCGGGCGGCGCTGTGCCCGCAAATCCCCGTGCTGGGGGGAAAGGCCGTGCTGTGCGACGCGGGGGCCAACGCGGAGTGCACGGCGGAGTATCTGCTGCAATTTGCGTTCCTCGGCAGTTTGTACGCGCAGAAGGTCATGGGCGTGGAGCGTCCCCGTGTGGGTCTTTTGAACATCGGCGCGGAGAGCGAAAAGGGCGACGCTCTGCGCCATGAAACTTATACCGTGCTGGAGGAGACGGCCCGCGCGGGCCGTTTGAACTTCATTGGAAACATCGAGGCATCCGACGCTATGCTTGGCGGGGCGGACGTGATTGTGGCGGACGGTTTTACCGGAAATGTGATGCTTAAATCTCTGGAGGGGACGGCGAAGCTCATGTCCAAGGAGCTGAAAGGTCTGTTTCTGTCCGGGACCAAGACAAAGCTGGCCGCGCTTTTGATGAAGGATAAGATGGCGGAATTCAAGCGGATGATGGACCCCGGAGAGGTGGGTGGAACGCCGTTTCTTGGCATTACCAAGCCGGTGATCAAGGCCCACGGCGGGTCCGACGCCCGGGCAATCCAGAACGCGGTGCGCCGCGCGGCGGAATTTGCCGCAAGCGGGTTTATTGCCGATGTGGAGGCAAATGTTGCGCAGATGCAGATGGATCTGGCGGAAAAAATCTGATACCCTATTGACAGATATGCGGCGCTGCCGTATGATTACTCCAACAATTGTGACCTGAGGAGTGACTGGTATGTCGAATGAAGAGGTATTTCAGACAATGCGTGATCTGGTGGCCGAGCAATTTGCCAAAGAGGCCGACGAAGTAAGCATGGAGACTTCCTTTGAGGAGGATCTGGGCGCGGATTCCGTGGACCTGGTGGAGCTGGTGATGGCCATGGAAGAGGCGTTTGACGTGGGCGAAATTCAGGAGGACGATCTGAGCGAGCTGAAAACCGTGGGGGATGCTGTCCGCTATATCGCCGCAAAACTGAACAGATAAGAGAGGAAAACCCCGCTCCGAGCGGGGTTTCCTTTTGGGAGAGAGTGGGTGCGCTTTTATGAAGGAACTGGAGAAAAAACTAAATTATGCCTTTCGAACTTTGCCGCTGCTGGAGGAGGCGCTGACCCACAGCTCCTACGCCAACGAGCATCGGGGCCGGAAGATGAACAGCAACGAGCGGCTGGAATTTCTGGGCGACTCGGTGCTGGGCTTTGTGACGGCTGAGTTTTTATTTTTGCAGCATCCTGACCTGCCGGAGGGGGACTTGACCCGTATTCGGGCGGCTTTGGTATGCGAGCAGAGCTTGTACGAGGTGGCGCGGAAGCTGGAGCTGGGCCGTTATCTGCGGCTGGGAAAGGGCGAGGAAACCGGCGGGGGCCGAGAGCGGACCTCCATTTTGGCGGACGCCACCGAGGCGGTGTTTGCCGCCGTATATCTGGACGGCGGGATTCAGGCGGCCTCC
This sequence comes from Oscillibacter sp., assembly GCF_031978065.1. GTDB lineage: Bacteria > Bacillota > Clostridia > Oscillospirales > Oscillospiraceae > Oscillibacter. Next base: position 1,189 of record NZ_DALZCH010000049.1, on the reverse strand, counting down.
GCACTGATTCATCGGTGCCTTCTGGACGCAGAGTGTGAGGAAGCCGTGGAGGAACGGCGGCGGGACTTTAAGACGGAACTTCAGGAACTGATTCAGCGCAAGCCGGATCAGACCCTTGTCTACCGCATGGTGGCCGAGCGCGGCCCCGACCACGACAAGACCTTTGTGGCAGAGGTGCTGCTCAACGGCGCGGTGGCGGGCGAGGGCGGCGGCCACAGCAAGAAGGAGGCGGAGCAGTCCGCCGCCCGGGCCGCTTTAGAGAAGCTATAAAAGCCGGTTTCTAATAACTGTGAAAAGAACATACGGGGCGGCGGGGCAACCCGCCGCCCCGGCTTGCCCAATGCCTCCGAAAAGATTTCCGAAGCGTTCAGATGGGGATTCGGAGGGGTGGCAAAGAAGCGCCCAAGAGGTTCTCCGTGAATTCTCTGGATGCGACTGCCAAGACAAGGTGTAAATATGACTGGAATTTTTCGGACCGGCGTGGTATACTTATAATTCAAAATGGGCTTTCAGGCGGCGCATAAAAACGGCGCTCCGGAGAGCCGCCCTCCCGCGGGCAGCGCGGGAATTAGAAAGAAACGTTCCCACACATAGAAGGAGAGTGAGCTTTTGTCACTGCTGACATCTGTCGTCCTGGGGCTGATTCAGGGCGTGTCGGAATTCCTGCCCATATCCAGCTCCGGGCATCTGGCCATCGCGGAATATTTGCTGGGAGAGGCGGGCGTCGGAACCCCACCGGACTTTTTTGACGTGCTGCTGCACATGGGCACGCTGGCCGCCGTGTTTGCGGCCTATTGGGATGATATCAAGGCCATGGTGCGGGAACTGTTCCTCGGAGTGGGGGATTTGGTCCACCGCACCACGCCCACGCCATTGCCTCCGGCCCGGCGGATGATTTTTCTGATTATCGTGGGAACCCTACCGCTGTTCGCGGTGCTTCCCATAAAGGATTGGATTGAAGGATTGTCGGACAATATTTACGTTGTGGCGGGAGCCTTGCTCGTTACGGGCTGCCTGCTGTTTGCCAGCGACCGGGTGCGCCGGGGGCGCAAGGCCGAGCGCAGCGCCACCGTGCTGGATGTGCTGCTGGTGGGCATTGCGCAGGCTGTGGCCACTTGCCCGGGGCTTTCCCGCTCCGGAACCAACATTTCCGCCGGAAGCTGCCTTGGCTTCGAGCGGGAGTTTGCCG
>NZ_DALZCH010000048.1:0-24210 GCF_031978065.1 Oscillibacter sp. | reverse complement strand
TTTTTCATCATGCGCCGCCCACGCGGCTTTGTCAAGTTCCATCCGCAGCAGCGGCGCATCCTGCGCCGCGCCGATAGGGCGTAGCAGCACAATGGTTTCAAATACATCGTCAATCACGTTTGCCACGGTGCAGGAGAAGGCGTTTTCTGCACCTTCGACGGCAAACCGGACGTGATGGGACCGAATGCCCGCCACGCTTGTCTCCGGAGGAACGATGCGGCCGCAGCGAAGGTTTACTCCCCATTCGGGCAGGAGAACCGTTCTATCTCCGGGCACGGCGGCGGTGAAGTTTTTACAGCCGGAGAGCCGGGCGGCGGACTCGGTGCCGGGGAAGCGGAACAGCTCTTCCAGCGTTTGTACGGTCTGGCTTTTTCCGTTATTCATTACGCAGACCTTGTGGCAGTTGCGCCAAGCCTCGCCCCGGTCGTGGGTGACCCACAAAACCGAGCCTGGAAAGGCGGCGAGGGTTTCTGCCAGCTCCAGCTCCAACTGGTATTTGAGATAGCTGTCCAGCGCGGAAAAAGGCTCGTCCAGCAGAATCGCCCGGGGCTGAGAGACCAGAATGCGGGCCAGCGCCGTGCGCTGCTGCTGCCCGCCCGAAAGGGCAGCGGGGCGCTTTGCGGCCACATCCTCCAGCCGGAACTGGCGCAGCTTTTCGGCAACCACACTGTCCCGGTTCGCCTTATCCTTCACCGCCACGGCGATGTTCTGGGCGGCGGTCATGTTGGGGAACAGAGCGTACTGCTGGAAGAGATACCCCACCTCCCGCCGCTGGGGCGGCAGGTCGATTTTGGCGGCGCTGTCAAACAGCACCCGCCCGTCCAGCTCGATGCGGCCTTCGTCGGGACGGAGAATGCCCGCGATGCACTTAAGCGTCACCGACTTTCCGCAGCCGGAAGCCCCCAGCAGCGCAAGCGTCCCATTTTCCGCCGTCAAGTGCGTATCCAGAGAAAAGGCCCCCAGCCGCTTGCGGATATCCACACGAAGCATCAGCGGGTTCCCCCTCTCTGCCGGGATTCCAGAAGATTCACCGCCAGCAGTACCACGGCGGAGATGGCAAGATTCACCAGAACCCATCGGGTGGCGCCCGCATCGTCTCCGGTGCGCCAGAGCTGATAGACGGTGGTGGAAATGGTGGCGGTGCGGCCCGGAGTATAGCCTGCAATCATGGACGTTGCCCCGTATTCTCCCAGCGCCCGGGCGAAGGCCAGCACGGTTCCCGCCAGAATCCCCTGCTTGCAAAAGGGCATCCGCACCCGCCAGAAAATGTAGCTGCCCGAAAGGCCCAGCGTCCGCCCCGCGTCCGCCAGCGTCTCGTCAAAGGATTCAAAGGCCCCCCGGGCAGTACGGTACATCAAGGGAAACGCCACCACGACGGTTGCAAAAATGGCGCTCCACCATGTCATCACCATTTTCACGCCAAACTGCTCCAGCACCCAGCTTCCCAAAACCCGGTTGGGTCCCAGCAGACGCAGCAGCAGATAGCCCACCACCGTGGGGGGAAGGACCAGGGGCAGCGTCAGCACCACGTCCAAAACGCCCTTTGCAAGCCGGGGCAGGCGGGCGATGTAATACGCGGCCAGCAGGCCCAGAAAAAACACCGCCACGGTAGAGATGGCGGAAATTCTCAAAGAGTTATAGAGAGGATACCAATCCATGGGAGCTCCTTTCTGCGGGAGGCTCCCGCAAAGGCTTTCAACGTGAGGGGAAAATCGCGGGGATAAGAAACGTTGGAGAGCGGCGCGGGGAAACTTTTGTCCCCGCGCCGCCCGGAAGTCTTGAGTGAATTATGCGGCGGAGAAGCCCACGGCCTCAAAGATGGCCATGGTCTCGGGAGTGGAGAGATAGTCCAGGAACGCCTTCGCCTCAGCGGCGTGCTGAGAGCCGGAGAGTACGGCGGCGGGATAAATCACCTGACCGCACATCTCGGCGGTGGCGCTGTCCACCACGGTAAGACCGGCGGAGTACGCGTCGGTAGCATAAATGACGCCGCAGTCAACAGAAGCCTCGGAAACCTGAGTGGTGACTTCCTTCACGTTGGAGCCGTAAGTAAGCACACCAGCGGTGTTCAAAGCGGCCTCATCCAACTGATAGAAAGCAAGAATCTTCTGGGTGTACTGACCCACGGGCACGTCGCTGTTGCCCATGGCCATCAGGATATCCCCGGCCTTCAGGTGCTCGGCAAGCTGGTCAAAGCTCTCAATGCCCTTGGGATTGCCCTCGGGAACCACCAGCGTCACCTTGTTCTCCAGCAGGTTGATGCGGGTGGCGGTGTCGATCATGTCCAAACCGTCGGGATTCTTCTCGGCGTCGTCCTTCAAAGAGCCGTCCAGCGCGTTCATCTGCTTCTGCGCGGCGGAGATGAACAGGTCGCAGTCCGCGCCCTCCTTGATCTGGGTCAGCAGGGTGCCGGAGGATTCATAGGTGGGGATGACAGTGACGTTGGGCGCCACGGTCTTGTAGGCTTCGATAATCTGAGCGACCGTCTCCGTCATGGACGCGGCGGCAAAGACGGTGATTTCCACCGGCTCGCCAGCAGGGGCAGAGCCGGCGGCGGAAGAACCCGCGGGAGCGGAACCGGAGCCGGAGCTGGAGCCGCCGGTGGAGCCGCAAGCGGCCAGAGCCAAGGCCATCGCCATGGCCAATGTGAGTGCAAGAACTTTTTTCATGTGTACAAACCTTCCTTTCATGTCTCGGCGGCACCGCCGCCAGGGGCTGCGCCCCGAAGGACGCTGTATTTCTGAACTCCCAAGGGAGATTACAGACCGTGATACTCAATTGAGGCCAACGAAATGAAAAGGGAACGCGCCCTCGTGGGCGCGAAACGCCTTCATCTTCCGAAGGGGCAAATGGGCCAGTGGCAGGGCTTGCAGCCAAGGCACAAGCCGCCGTTGCCAAGGGCCACAATATCGGGCCGGGTGACGGGTACGCCCGCCGCTACGCGGGGAAGCACCAGATCGAACACCGTGGCGCCCGCAAACATCACGCAGCCGGGCAGGCCCATGATGGGTACTCCGTCTGAAAAATAGCCCAAAAGAAACATGGCGCCGGGCAGAACGGGGGCGCCATAGGTGACGATTTCCGCACCAGCCGCCCGAATGCCTCCGGGAGTGTTGTCGTCGGGGTCCACGCTCATGCCGCCGGTACACAGCACCAGATCCACGCCCTGTGCGCGGACCTCGGCGATTGCGGCGGCCACATTTTCAACCCCGTCGCCGGAAAAAATCTGAGCAACGGTTTCAATGCCCACGCCCGCCAGCTTCTTCTTCACAGCGGGAGTGAACCGGTCTTCAATCAGGCCGGTTTTCACTTCGCCGCCGGTGGTGACAATGCCAGCGGTTTTCAGCTTGTAGGGATGAACGTTCAAAATGGGTGCGGGGCCTGCCGCTGTTTCCGCGTCTTCCAGCGTAGACTCCGGCACAATCAGGGGAATGACCCGCATGCCCGCCAGTTTGTCCCCGGAGCGTACCGCCGTGCCGCCCTTGCGGGTGGCAAGCATCACGTCGGGGACGGAGTTTACGGCGAAAAGCCGCTCCGCGTCCACAGTAAAATAGCCGTCGCACTCTGCGAACAGCTCAATTTTACCCTCTTTAATGTCCTCTGTCCGGCGAATGTTCTGCCCCATGGACAGGCCGCACAGCCGCAGGGCCGCGTCGTCCTCGTGGAGCATCCCGGCGTTCAGTTCCCAGACGTACAGATTTTCCTTCCCCATGGAGAGAAGTACGGGGATGTCCTCCTCCGCCACCACATGGCCCTTGCGGAACCGGGCGCCCTTGTATTCGCCGGGGATAATCTGGGTCAGGTCGTGGCACAGAACATGGCCCACGGCCTCTCTCGTTTTAATAAGTTTCATGCACCCGCCTCCAGAATTTCGATCTCATCTCCGGCGCGGACGCTTCCCTCCCGCACCACCACGGCGAAAATTCCCTCGGTGGGCATGACGCACTTGCCCACGGCTTGCTTGATGGCGCAGTCGTTATGGCACTCCTTGCCGATTTGAGTGACCTCCACCTCGGTTTCCCCGATGCGCAGGTGTGTCCCCACCGGCAGATGCTTCAAATCAACGCCCACGGTGTTGATGTTCTCCGCAAAAACGCCCTCGTCCAGCGGTATGGGGCTGGCGGCGCGCATAGAATCCACGCTTTCCTCCGCCAAAAGGCTGATTTGACGGTGCCAGTCGCCCGCGTGGGCATCTCCCACAATGCCATGGCGGAGCTTTAACTGAATTTCGGAAATAGGGTGCTTCTGGGTCCCTTTCTGTTCACTGATGTTGACGGATGTTACCTTCGCCATATGCTTCCTCCGCGGCGTAGTCGCCGCTTTTCCCTCCGCTCTTTTTTAAAAGACGGATGTTCCCAATGCGCATGTCCTTTTGGACGGCCTTGCACATGTCGTAGATGGTCAGCGCCGCGGCTGAAACGGCGGTGAGCGCTTCCATTTCAACGCCCGTGACCCCGCCGCAGGCGACGGTGGCCAGAATTTCCACCCGGCTGGGGCTGTCTTCCAGACGGAAGGAGATGTCAATTTTTGTCAGGGGCAGGGGGTGACACATGGGAATCAGCTCCCAGGTCCGCTTGGCGGCCATAATCCCGGCCACCTGCGCCACCGCCAGAACATCGCCCTTTTTCATGGTTCCGGCCCGGATTTTTTCCAAAACCTCAGGCGAAACGAGAATTTCACCGCCAGCCAGCGCTTCCCGCACCGTGACGGCTTTTCCTCCAACGTCCACCATGTGGGCGCGGCCCTGTTCGTTGAAATGGGTCAATTCCTGTGCCATGTGGATACCTCTTATATACCAGATGCAAAGCATCTTCAAAATCATCGTTTGCTTTCGCCAAAGGCGCAAGCGAATAGAGCGGAGCTTGCGACTGCGCTAGCCGCCGATCTCGTTCATATTCCGCAGAGTGTCGCTGCCGCCCTCTGTCAGGTGGTGGCGCTCCGGCTTTTGGGCGATGCCCCGCCGGATGGCTTCCTCCAACTCCGGTCCGTGAAGCCCGCGAAGCGGCAGCTCCGCATCGCTGTGAAGACAGGGCTTCAGTTTTCCGTCCGCCGTGACGCGGATACGGTCGCAAAGGCCGCAAAACCGGTGGCTCATAGGTCGAATCAACCCCACGGTACCGGCCCAGCCGGGCACGCCGTAGCGCGCCGCCGTGCCGGAGGATTTAAGGGGCCGCAGGGCGGGAACCTTCTCCAAAACCGTCTCCGCCGGGATGAATCGACTTTTTTCCCACTGGGCACACTCTCCCATAGGCATCAGCTCAATAAAGCGGATTTCCCAGGGTTTATGCTCCGTCAGGGACACAAAGTCGACGATCTCGTCGTCGTTAATGCCGCCCATCAGGACCACGTTGCACTTCAGCTTTGTAAATCCTGCACGCTCTGCCGCCGCGATACCTGCCAGCGCATCGTCGAGACGGCCTCGGCGGGTAATATGAGAGAAACGCTCGGGGTGAAGACTGTCCACACTGACGTTCAGGCGATCAACGCCCGCATCCCGCAGGGGTGTGGCCAACTCTGGAAGGAGACTGCCGTTGGTGGTGAGGCACAGCTCTTCCAGCCCTTCAATCGAAGAAAGGCCCCGGCAGATTTCCAAAATGCCACCGCGAACCAGAGGCTCGCCGCCGGTGAGCCGGATTTTTTTTACGCCGCAGTTCACTGCTGCCTGTCCGATTTCCACGCACTCTTCCACCGACAGAATCTCCCGGTGCGGACGCTTGTAAACGCCCGCCTCCGGCATACAGTAGCGGCAGCGGTAATTGCACAAATCTGTTACCGACAGCCGCAAATATCGGATTGTGCGGCCGCAGCCGTCGGTCATAAGCACCTCCGTGATACTGAATAAAGGTGAACGGAGTCAGTGTAGCATTTTTGGTAAAGGAAGTCAAGAAAAGATGACTTTCTGTCGCCTTGACGGGAAGAATACATATGTGTTATTCTTCTGAAAGAAGAACGAAAAAGGGGGAAGGCGGATGGATTGGGCGCAGGTGCTGGGGATGCGTCCCGGCGTCACCGCTGTGATCGGCGGCGGCGGGAAAACCACTCTTTTGCGCACGGCGGGAGAAACGCTTGCAGCCGCCGGATTGAATGTGCTGCTGTGCGCCACGGCAAAAATCTATCCTTTCTCCGATTTGCCCTGCGTGACGGAGCCGGGGGAAGAGCCGCTGCTGGCCGCACGGGCGCAAGGCAGGCTCCTTTGTGTGGGGACTTTGCTGGATAATGGAAAGCTCACCGCCCCGGCGGTGCCCATGGCGCGGCTGAAAGCCCTGTTCGACTATGTGCTGGTGGAGGCCGACGGCTCCGCCCTCCTGCCCCTCAAGGCCCACGCGCCCCACGAGCCGGTGATTCCGCCGGAGGCGGAGGGGATAATCTGCGTAGTAGGGGCCTCGGGTTTTGGAAAGCTCATCCGGGAGGCGGCCCACAGGCCGGAGCGCTACGCGGCGCTGGCGGGTGTGGGGGAGGACGACTTGGTTACGCCCCGGATTGCCGCCGCCGTGCTGAGGGCGGAGGGGCTGCACACCGGAGTTTTAGTCAATCAGGCGGAGATGGCGGCGGAGGAAGCTCGGGAATTGGTTCGATTGCTGGACTGTCCCGCTGTAGCCGGGTCATTAAAGCTGGAAAAAATATTTTAACCGCTGTTGCGGAAATGGAGGATACCAATGCTGACAGTAATTCGAGGTGCGGGGGATATTGCCACGGGAATCGCCCTGCGCCTGTGGCGCAGCGGCCTTGCGGTGGTGATGACCGACCTGCCACGTCCCACGGCTATCCGGCGGACGGTCTGCTTTTCGCAGGCCATCGTGCTGGGCCAGACCAAAGTGGAGGATGTGACGGCCGTCCGGGCTGAGACGGCGGAGGAAGCGCTGGCCCTGCTGGAGGAGGGCATGATCCCCGTTTTGCCGGACCCGGCGGGAACGTGCATCCCGGAGCTGCGGCCCGACGCGGTGGTGGACGCAATTCTTGCAAAGAAAAATCTTGGGACAAAGCTGACCGACGCACCGGCGGTGGTGGCGGTGGGTCCCGGCTTTACGGCGGGAGTGGACTGCCACGCAGTGGTGGAAACCATGCGGGGTCACACGCTTGGCCGCGTGTATTATCAAGGCTCTGCCCTGCCCAACACGGGGATTCCCGGGCTGATCGGCGGATTTTCCGGAGAGCGGGTTCTCCGCGCCCCGGCGGACGGAGTGTTTCACCAACTGCGGGATATCGGCGCCATGGTGCAAGAGGGGGACGTTGTCGCCGAGGTGGAGGGGCTTCCCATGCGGTGCACCCTCACCGGTGTGCTGCGGGGGATTCTGGCGGACGGAACGCCGGTGTTTAAGGGAATGAAGGCCGGGGACGTAGACCCTCGGGGCAAAAAGGCCAATTGCTTTACCGCCTCAGACAAGGCGTTGGCGGTGGGCGGCGGTGTGTTAGAGGCCGTGCTGCACCTGACCAATGGGGCAAGAGTTTCCGTGGGTCCATTTTTTGAGACTAGAAAAGCGTCTTCCGGGGATTTTGAGGGATAGGTCCATTGTGTGCGGGTAATATGAAGAACGGCCCCGGGGAATTGAGTTCCCCGGGGCCATTCATTTTTTTATTGGTCTGACCACAGGGCGCGCGCTCTACGTGAGAAGGCTTTCCCACGGGTGAAAGGTGCTGCCGCCGAAATTTCAGTCATACGCGTGCCGAAAAACCGGCTCAATAGGCGCTCTCTATCTCCAGAACCCGCTGGTACAGCCAGTCGTTCATCGACACGGACAAGCCGTGCTTCGCGGCAAGGCGGCGGATGGTGCCGGAGAACAGTTCCACCTCGCTCTTGCGATGGGCCTTTCCGTCCTGCCGCATGGACGGCCCCCCATCGGCAGGAAGGGCGCAGATGATGGAGTCCCATTCCTCCACGTCCCGCTCCGACAGAGAGATTCCCTCTGCGTTGGCTACCAGGACCACCTCCCGCATGGCGCTCAGCATGGCGTCCCGGGCGGGGCCGGGGACCTGTAAGCCGCCATAACCGCACTCAAATACCATTGCCGCCTGATTGCAGCCCGTGTTGCACACCAGCTTGCTCCATAGGTGAATGCGAATGTCCTCCGGCAGGACATAAGGGAAGCCCACCCGGTCGAAAAAGGCGGTGAGCGCCCGCAGGCGGCTATCATCCTGCCCTGCAGGAACTCCCAATGCCAGTTCCCCGAAGTTGGAGCAGATGACATGATTGCCCTCTTTCCGGGTGGGCATTTTCTGAGCCACGCACCATACCACTTTCTCTGCGCCAAAGGTGTCGGATAAAATCTGTTCGCTGAAAACGCCGTTAAGGGCGGAAATGATCACGGTGTCCGGTCCCACCAGATGGCGGCAGCGGTCAATGGCGTCCTGCAGTCCGCTGAATTTCACCGCGAACAGCAAAAAGTCCAGCGGCTCGCGCTCCTGCGCCGTGTCGGCGTATTGAAAGACACAGCGCTCGCCGTTGAGGGTTACGCCCTCGTCCCGGTATTTGGCGGTGCGCTTTGCGTCTGCCAGAATTTTTACGTTTTCATAGCCCGCACCCCGGGTAAGCTGTTGGGCAAAAATCACGCCCAGCGCACCCAAACCCACAATGCCCACGGTTTTGATCTCTTTCATGGCGTTCTCCCCCTTATCAATCATAAAAATGCGGGAGCCTTCCGGCTCCCGCAATGAAGGCTCAGGATGCAATTGTTTCCCGCCACCGCAGGTCATACGGCTCGAATTTTACCTTGCTGTATGCGTCCAAGTCCAGCTTTGTGCCGTCCCAGTCGGAGTGAAGCTCACCGGTTTGCTTGATGAGAATGTCGTAGAGGATGGCATAGGTCACGCCGTCCCCCTCGTCCCGCTCCACAATGGTGGAATAGGGCAGGGTTTTGTGGTAGGTCAGCTCCATACTCTTGTAATCGAAGTGGAAGCCGCAGCGCATCCGGCAGCCGTCCAGCCCCGTGTAGCGGGAGAGTTCCTTCAGGTCGTGGAGAATCATGTCGCCGCCCTCGTCGTAAAGGTTTTCCGGTGTGGTGGCGGTATAGTCAAAGCGGAATTGGATATTGGCACCGGAAATTTTGCGGAACCGCTCCAGATAAGGCACCAAATCCGCCTTGGGATAATCCTTGTACAGCACGCAGTTGATGCGGAAGGGAACCGCCAGACGGCCCAGCAGCGCGTCGTTGGACTCCACCACGTATTTCTGCATGTGGCGGGAGACGTTGAGGCAGGTGATTTTCTCCCGGTTGCGGCGGGTAAATTCCACAATGTCGCTCTCGGACTGGAACTCGGATATCGGCAGGGTGGTGTTGATATAGACCTTGTGACCGGAGGGGATGCAGTCCAGCATCACTTGCAGCGCGTCCAGATCCGCCAAAGGCTCGCCACCGGTGAACACAAAGTCGCACTCCGGGGCGATGGCATGCATCTGCCCGATGCTTTGGCAGATCTTTTCCACGGAAAAGCCCGTCAGATCGGCGTACTCCTCCTTGTTGATGCAGAAGGGGCAGTGGTTGTGGCAGTCATACGGGACAAAGACGGTGACGGTTGCGCCGCCCTGGCGCGTCTTGTAGGGATGAATCATGTCGATCGGCCTTTCGTAAAGAATCAAGGAAATAGAGGCATGAAGCCTTCTGAAATGTTCATACGTATACGATTAAATATTTTACTGCATTATTGGGGAGAGGTCAAGGGAAACGGTAAAAAAACAATGATCAAAAAAACAGAAAGCCGGGGAAATTCTGCGCAGAACCTGTGGGAAACGGCAATTCATCTGTGGAAAAACCGGATGCCGGCGACAAAATGCCCGCCGGCGGTGCCGTTTTGGCTGTGTAATTCTTTAAAAATTACACAGACTGTCTTTTGAGAAATATGAAAGGAGGGAGAGCATGAACAGGCCAAGAGCAGCGTTTTTGGCAATCATGGCGGCGGCGCTTCTGCTTATCTGCCGGGAGGATGCGGCCGTTCCGGCGACGGCGTGGGCGGAGCTCTCCGAGACTAAATTCGTGGCGCTGACCTTTGACGATGGTCCAAGGGCTGACACCACGGGACGGCTGCTTGACGGCCTGCGAGAGCGGGGCGCCAGCGCCACCTTTTTTTTGGTTGGCAGTAAGATTTCTGGAAATGAGAAGCTGGTGCGCCGTATGCGGGACGAAGGACACCAGATCGGGAACCACTCCTGGGACCACAAGGGGCTGAAGGACGTGCCCGTCGCTGTGCTGGGCGGGGAAATTGACAGCACCGACGAGCTGCTTCGCACCGTCTGCGGAGACGGTGATTATTGGATTCGTCCGCCTTACGGGCTTTTGGACAAGGGCGGGCGGGGCAGCGTTTCCACGCCTCTGGTTCACTGGAGCGTGGACCCGGAGGACTGGAAGCTGCGGGATGCGGAGAAGGTCACCGCCCATGTGCTGAAACATGTCCAGCCGGGAGACATCATCCTGCTGCATGATATCTACTCCACCTCCGTGGACGCGGCATTTAAAATTATCGACGCGCTGGAGGAACAGGGCTATGAGTTTGTCACCGTGAAGGAGCTGCTTGCACTGTACGGAGTGGTCCCCCAGGAGGGAAAATTTTATACCAGCGCACGGTAACATATCATGGAAGCGGCGTTTGGAAAAAAAGCGTCTGCCGTGAGATACTCACGGCAGACGTTTTTTCAAGAGAAATCAGATAACGTTCAAAGCGAGGGTTAGAACGATAAACACGCCGCCAATCCACTTGGTCGCCCGGGCCAGCTTCGCGTCGGCGGTTTTTGCCTTGTTCTTCGACAGGAAGGAGTCGGCCACGCCGCCGATGGAGCCGGACAGGCCCGCGCTCTTGCCGGACTGGAACAGCACCACAAGGATCAGGCACAGACCGCACAAAAGCTGAAAAATCGTTACAAAAAGCTGCATTTCAAGATTCCTCCAAAAAATCATTTCCGCAAAAGGACTGCGGAACATATATTCACAGACTTGAATTTTACCACAGCTTCTGCGCATTGGCAAGGGATTTTTAAAAAAAGGAGGCTCTTTCTGTGAGAAAAGATAAAAAGTCAAAATTCTGTGGAACATCTGTTTGCATTATGACAACAGATGTGTTATACTGTTAAAAAAAACAAAGGCAGACAGGCCTCGGCGGCATGCCGGGAGCGGGGCGGGCTGTGCCGCCCCCACAGCACAATGAAAGCGGAGGTGCTTCCATGGAGAAACTTTCCAAAATGCAGCAGAGGATTTATGACTATCTGGTGTCCTCCATCCGGGAACAGGGTTATCCGCCTTCGGTGCGGGAGATCGGGGAGGCGGTGGGTCTGCGGTCCCCCTCTACGGTCCATTTTCACCTGAAGCACCTGGAGGAGGCCGGTTACATTGAAAAGGGCGCGGGCAAGGGCCGGGCCATTGCCCTGACGGGCCCGTTCCAGCGTGGGACTTCCCGGAATCCGGAGGCGCCGCCGCCCAAGCAGGTGCCGATTGTTGGAAATGTGGCGGCAGGAAGCCCCATTCTGGCGCAGGAGTGCGTGGAGGAGTATCTGACATTTGACCCGGAAGGGCCGGAGGACGAGCATTTTGCCCTCCATGTCCGGGGAGAGTCCATGATCGATGCGGGGATTCTGGACGGGGATTTGGTGATTGTGCGCCGCAGAGAGACGGCGGTCAACGGGGAGATTGTGGTAGCCATGATTGACGACGAGGCCACGGTAAAGCGGTTTTCCCGGAGAAACGGGCGGGTCTGGCTTTTGCCGGAGAACCCGGAATACGCCCCCATTGACGGGACTCGCGCCCAGATTTTGGGCAAGGTGACCGCCGTGGTGCGGCGGTACTGAGAAGCGGGGGTTCTCCCCGGAGCGGGCGGAGCTACCCGGAAGAATGCCCTTGGAACGATGCTTGCGGCATGTTTAAAACAGGGAGGACAAAAGCCAAAAGGTTTTTGTCCTCCCATTTATACATTTTTACGGTAAAATAAAGCCCGAGAAGGCATGAGAGCCTTTGCCCGGCAAAAGAGATTTAAGGGGCAAAACGATGACAGTGGTCTGGATTACGGCTGAAAAGCCGCGCGCCCCCGCGCCCCGAATAGGGCCTGCTCAGTCCTCCCGCAGATTTACCGTGCACTCCGCCAGATTGTAAAAGGGATTGGCAGCGGTGGGGGTGAGATGATCCACCACGCCGCTTTGAAGCAACACAGAAAGCGTTTTAAAGCAGATGGGCAAGATGGGAGCCTGTTCCTGAAGGCGGAGGCAGACCCGCTCCAGCGCGGCGGAAGGATTGGCGGAGCTGCGGCAAGCGGCCAGCAGCGCATCCAGCTCGGGGTCGGAAAACCCGCCATAGTTCAATGCCCCCTCGGTGGAGAGCAGCTGGCGAAGGTCCCAGTCCGCCGTCAGCTTCACCTCGCCGTAGTAAAGGTCAAAATTGCCCGCCGCCAGCGCTGCGGAATATTCCTCCCAAGGCAGGACCCGAACGCTGACCTTCAAGTCAAAGGTGGAGAGCTGAGAAGCAACGTGCCGCGCGGCAGCTACTTTGAAGCTGCTCTCCTCGTTGACAATCATGTCAAGGGACAGGTGCTCACCGCTGCTAAGGCCCGCGGAGGTCATGGCCCGCTGAAACGCGGTGTAGGAATAGGTCTTCTCAAGTTCCGCAGGATAGTCGGCCGAGACGGGGGAAACGGGAAACTGAGCGGCTTTTGCATGTCCGGATAGAAACGCGCTGACGGCCCGTTCCCGGTCAAGCCCCAGATTCAGCGCCTGACGCACCGCCGCATCGGACAAAACGGAGGAGCGGACGTTGATTCCCACGTATTGAAAGACGGTGGAAGCCGCCTCGTAAAACTGGATGCTGCCGGTGACACTGATGGGATTGGAGCCGGTAAGGTCCGAAGTCAAAAGCTGCGTTTCGTGTGAAGTAAACTGGAAAAGCATCACATCCGGGTCGTCCGCCGCCCGCAGAACAATGCGCTCTACCGGTTGTTTACCGCCCTGCCAGTGGGGGTTGGCGACAAGCGCTGCGTCCGGTTCACCGGAGACAAAGCCGTAGGGCCCTGTCCCCACGGGCACGGTGTCCGCCGTGCCGGATTTGACAATGGGAATATCAAGCAAGGCAGGAAACGCGGTGTTGGGGGAGGATAACTGGACGCTTACAGACCCGTCTCCCGCCGTGATGGAGGAAACATCCCGCAGCCGCGCGCCATACCGTCCGGAGGACTGCGCTCGGCGCAGTGTGTCGGCTACATCATTGGCGGTGAGGGGCGTGCCGTCGGAAAACAACACGCCGGGGCGGAGGAGGAAGGTATACGCGGTTCCAGAAGGGTCCTGCGTATAGGAGGTGCAGAGAAGGGGCTGAGGCGCAAGCGTCTCGTCCAGCGCAAAGAGCCCCTCACACAAAAGCGCCGCCGCCGTCTGCTGAACCCCGTCCGCACAGGTAATGGGGTCCAGACTCAGCTCCGGATACCACGGCAAGGCCAGCTCCTTCGGCAAAACAGTGGGAGCCGCTTCGGAGCCGGACGGGTCCGCGCTCTCACCGACCTGACCCGGGGGAAGCTCCTCTTCGTCCGGGCTGGGCGAGGGAGTACAGCCGCCCAGCAGCAGTGCCGCACAGAGCACGGAAAATAAAATTTTATTGAATCGCTTCATAGCCCCCTCCGTTTCCGCCTGCGGCTTATGCCAGTGAAATCAGCGCTGCCTGCGCACCCCGCTGTCCGCCGACCCGGCGATAGGACCAAAACAGGTCCGGGCGGCAGTGGGTGCAAAGACCGCTCACATCAATATGTTCCGGGGAAAGGCCCGCTTTCAGTAGCCATTGGCGGTTTAGCCCTGCCAAATCCACATGCCATTTAAGGCCCCGCCGTTCAAGATAGGGCGCGGCATCCTCGCCCAAAGCCGCGGTCATGGCCTGCGGCACGTCGCCGTCGGTTTCAAAGCAGCACTGACCGATGCACGGCCCGATAGCCGCCACCATTCGGTCCGGGTTTGCGCCGTACAGCCGGGTCAGCTCCCGGACCGTCTTTTCAAGGATGCCCAGTGCGCAGCCCCGCCATCCGGCGTGAACCGCGCCCACACAGCATGCTTCCGGGTCGTGGAGCAAAATAATCCCGCAGTCGGCGGAGAAAACGAGAAGGGGAATGTTTTTTGCATTGGTCACCAGCGCGTCGGCGGTGAAGTCTCGCTCCCGCCACAGGCCCATGCCTTCCCGTTCCTCCGTGACGGGAAGGACGGTGGTTTCATGAACCTGCCGGGCCAGCACCACATTACGCATATCCGCACCCACGGCACCGCAGAAGCGGCGGTAATTTTCCTCCACAGCCGGACGGTCACTTTCCCGGCTGGGACCGAGGTTGAGGGTGTCACAGGGGGGCTTGCTCACGCCGCCCTTCCGGGTGGAAAAGCCGTGGGCGATACCGCCGCATCCGTCCAGCAGGGAGGAGGTGAAATAGACAAGGCCGTTTTCCTCATGAGTTGTCAGGGGCATGTCAGTCCTCCTTTTTGGCGTTGGGTTGGTCAGAAGAAGCGCCGGGAGCGGCGCTTTCCGGCGGATTGGCGTTTTGGACTGCTTCGGCGTCCATCTTGCCGTTCAGACAAAGACCCAGCACTTTTACAAGGCCACAAAGCAGCAAAACACCGCCCAGCCCAAGAAAGAAATCATGAACAATGGCCATGGAGAACACGATGGAGCCAATCCCCGCAAGCATTAGGACGATTCCCAGTAAAATATTCCGGATGTCCGACAGTAAATGTATCGCGCTGCCGTTTGCGTCGTCTTTCATAAAACGCTCCTTTCAGTAAGAACCGTCCCCCGCCCTCCCGGCAGGAGAACAGGGGACGGCCTGAATCGCGCTGCAATTTGTCAGGAGTGATACTCCGCGCAATCGCAGTTTTTAAACTTTTTCCCGCTGCCGCAGGGGCAGGGATCGTTGCGTCCGATTTTTGTGACCTTGCGAGGCTGCTTTTTGGGCGCGGTGCTGTCGCCGCCCACGTTTTCGGTCATACCCTTGGCCACCCGCTCCCGCTTGACCTCTTCGTTGGTCTTGATGCGCACGGAGAACATCCGGCGCACCGTCTCGCTCTGAATGGCGGAAATCATCTCCTCAAACATGGTGAGGGATTCCTGCTTATAGGCGATGACGGGGTCTGTATTGGCGTAGGCCCGCAGGCGGATGCCCTGCTTCAAATCGTCCATGGCGTCGATGTGGTCCATCCAGTATTCGTCCACCACGCGCAGCATAATCACACGCTCCAGCTCTCTGGCAATACTGGGGGTGAACTCCTGCTCCCGGGCCTCGTAGGTCTTTTCCGCTTCGTCGTAAAACAGCTCGGAAAGGGCCTGCTCGGTCTTCTCCGTCAACTCCTCCTCGGTGAAATGGAAGGTGTCCTTGGGGAAATACAGCCCCTCCAGTCCCGTCAGCATCTCCCGGAAGCCCGCCTCGTCCAAGGCGGTCTGCTCGCCAAAGACCTGCGCCACCTGATCGGTGATGGCGGATCGCGTCATGCCAAGGAGAATCTCCTTGAGGTCCTTGCCGTCCAAAACCTGCTTGCGCTGGCCGTAAATGATTTCCCGCTGCTTGTTCATCACGTCGTCGTATTCCAGCACGGACTTTCTGGACTGGAAGTTCCGGGATTCCACAGTGGTCTGGGCATTTTCAATGGCCTTGGAGAGCATTTTGCTCTCAATGGGCGTGTCCTCATCCAGATCCATTCTCTCCATGATGCCGGTAATCCGGTCGCCGCCGAACAGGCGCATCAGATCGTCCTCAAGAGAGATATAAAACCGGGTTTCGCCGGGGTCACCCTGACGGCCCGCGCGGCCGCGGAGCTGGTTGTCAATCCGGCGGGAGTCGTGGCGCTCGGTGCCGATGATGAACAGGCCGCCCGCCTCACGGACCTTTTCCGCTTCATTAGAAATCTCAGACTTGTGGCGGGCGAGGGCTTCGGCGTACCGCTTCCGGGCGTCCAGAATCTCCTCGCTGTCGGTTTCGGCATAGCCGGTGGCCTCGCCGATCAACTCGTCGGACATACCGGCCTTGCGCAAATCCGCCTGCGCCATATACTCGGCGTTGCCGCCCAGCATGATATCGGTGCCGCGGCCCGCCATGTTGGTGGCCACGGTGACGGCGCCCAGCTTTCCTGCCTGCGCGATGATCTCCGCTTCTTTTTCGTGGTTCTTGGCGTTGAGGATGCTGTGAGGAATCCCCTCGTTGCCTAAAAGCCCGCTTAGAATCTCGTTCTTCTCGATGGACACCGTGCCCACCAGCACCGGCTGGCCCTTTTCGTGGCACTCCTTGATCTGCTGGATGACGGCGCGGTATTTCCCCGTCTCCGTCTTGTACACCACGTCGTGGTTGTCCTTGCGCTGATTGGGGCGGTTGGTGGGAATCTCGATGATGTCCAGATTGTAAATGGTGCCGAATTCCTCCTGCTCGGTCATGGCCGTTCCGGTCATGCCGGAGAGCTTTTCGTACAGGCGGAAATAATTCTGGAAGGTGATGGTGGCCAGCGTCTTGTTCTCGCTGGCAACGGTCACATGCTCCTTGGCTTCGATGGCCTGATGCAGTCCGGCGGAATACCGCCGTCCGAACATCAGACGGCCGGTGAACTCATCCACGATGATGACCTCGCCGTTTTGCACCACGTAGTCGATGTCCCGCTTCATCACGCCGTGGGCCTTGATGGCCTGATTGATGTGGTGGGACAGGGTGGAGTTTTCGGGGTCGGACAGGTTTTCGAGGTGAAAGAACTGCTCCGCCTTTTCAATGCCGTTGGCGGTGAGCATGGCGGTTTTTCCCTTTTCGTCCACAATGTAGTCGGCGGACTCGTTCTCGTCGTCCTCCTCCTTGCTGTCGACCTCGGCCACAACACGCTTTTTCAGGCGGGAGACAAACATCTCCGCCATGTCGTACAATTGAGTGGATTTTTCACCCTGTCCGGAAATGATCAGGGGGGTGCGGGCCTCGTCGATCAGGATGGAGTCCACCTCGTCCACGATGGCAAAGGCGTGGCCCCGCTGGACCAGCTCGGCGGAGTAAATGCACATATTGTCCCGGAGATAGTCAAAGCCCATCTCGTTATTGGTGCCGTAGGTGATGTCGGCGTTATAGGCCGCCTGCCGCTGGGCGGTGGTAAGGCCGTGGACAATCAGGCCCACCTCCAGCCCGAGGAAACGGTGAACCTTGCCCATCCAGTCGCTGTCGCGCTTGGCGAGATAGTCGTTCACCGTGACGATATGAACGCCTTCGCCGGTCAGCGCGTTGAGATAGGCGGGGAGGGTGGCGACCAAGGTCTTGCCTTCGCCGGTCTTCATCTCCGCGATGCGGCCCTGATGCAGCACCACGCCGCCTACCAACTGCACGCGGTAGGGACGCAGGCCCAGCACGCGGTCCGCAGCCTCCCGCACGGTGGCAAATGCCTCCGGCAGGATGGCGTCCGGCGTCTCGCCGTTTGCCAGACGCTCTTTAAACTGGGCGGTCTTGCCCCGCAGTGCTTCGTCGCTCAGCGCCTTGTACTCGTCGCTCAGCGCCTCAATTTTATCGACGATGGGATAAATCTGCTTGAGCTCGCGGGAGCTGTAATCTCCGAAAATTTTCTTCATGAAGCTCATAGGTGATTAAAGATCCTTTCTGACCCGGCTTTTTGGGAGAAAAAGTCGGAATGATATTCCTTATATAAATAGGCAGTCGCCAAAAGCAACGATAAGCATACCACACCTTTTTAAAAAATGCAAAGAAAATCAGGCCCAACGAATAAAATTTACATTTAGGCAGTTTCTATGTACGACACTGCAAAAATGACGGAAAAATACTTACAGTTCACAGCTTCCCCGCTCCGCCAGCGCCACCCGGCCGGTAATGGTCAGGGCGGGGACACGCCCGTTTTCCCATGCTGCGGAAACGGTGATGGTTCCCCCCGGCTGGCGAAGGTCCACGGAGGCACTTTCTCCCGCCTGAGAAGCGAGATATGACCCCACGGCGGCGCTGCCGCTGCCGCAGCCAGACTCCCACACCGCCGTGTCGGTGGAGCGGACATAGACCAGCGGCGTGATGGAGCCTGCGGCCCCGTCATAGAGCATAATACCGCAGGCATCCGCATCCATCGCGGCGCACAGGGGGCGGATGGCGGATTCCGCCGCTTCACGGGAAAGGGTCCCGGCGGAGGCGATGCAGTGGACAATGCCGTCAAACACCACGGCGGGGATGGAAATCCCGCCGGGAAGCTCCGCCGTGGTAATCTCCACGGGCAGGGGCATGTTCACAGTGCCCCACAGCCCGTCCTCCCGCCGGTCAAGACGGCAGGTGAGAATGCCCTCGTGGCCGGAGACTTCCAGCGGAACCTCGGGAGCCGTCAGCCCGTCCCTGTCCGCGGCATAGGCCGCGGCGGACATGGAGGCGTTGCCGCAGAATTCGCCGCCCATCATTTGCAGGCGCAGCGCCGCGCCGGGGAGAGTGGCAGGCTCGATAAAGCCCACCTGCTCCACCTGAGGCCGGTCGGACATCAGTTTTGCCGCTACCTCGGGCTGCATGTCACGGGGAACGGAGGTGGAAACCAGCAGGGTGATATTTTTGGTGGGGTCCCAGATTGTATAATCGAGCTTCATGAACAAATCCCTCCGGTTTTCAAAAGTTCGGGCAGCCGCAGGCTCCCGTATTTTACAGAAGTATTTGTACAGTATAGCACGGACAGAGGGCAAAGCAAACCTTTTCACCCCAAAAATGAATTTTTCAATTCCTTTTTGGAAAAATCGGTGGTATGATATCTTTGTAGAAAAAACTGCGGCGATTTGTGCCGCCGCCCTTGCAATTTGGAAAAACAACGGAACGGGAGGCAATCATGTTCAATGGCTTTACGGACGAAACGGTAGATTTTATGTGGGGCATCCGCTTCAACAATGAAAAGCCGTGGTTCGAGGCGCATAAGGAAATTTATTTATCCAGCTTTTACCGCCCGATGAAGGAGCTGGGGGACGAGCTGTACGACTGGTTTTCGGAGCAGAGGCCGGAGCTTCCCCTCCGGGGCCGCGTTTCCCGTATCTATCGGGATGCCCGGCGGCTTCATGGGCGCGGCCCCTTCAAGGATCACCTGTGGATCAGTGTGGAGGCCCCGGCGGAAAGCGTGTGGACCGTGCAGCCCTGCTTCTGGTTTGAACTGGGACCGGACGAATGGAGCTATGGCCTTGGATATTACGCGGCCAGCCCCTCCACCATGATGAAGCTCCGCGCCCGCATGGAGCGGGATCCGAAGCCCATGGAGACGCTGACCCGGAGACTGAACCGGCAACAGGAGTTTTCCTTGGAGGGAGAAGAGTATAAGCGGCCCAAGGAAGGCGCGCCAAGCGAGTTGCTGGCCCCATGGTATTTGAAAAAGAGCTTTTCTATGGGCCACCGGGACAAGCTGAACGAGAGTCTCTTCACGCGGGAGCTGGTGGATCGTCTGAAAACGGGCTATGTATTTCTCCTGCTCTATTACGACTATTTCGTGACGCTGGAATGCGACCCCGATCCTCGGGAACCCGGCTGAACGGACTTGCAAACCCACGAAAAGACGCGTATCATGCGGCGTAATTACACAGACGCGCGGCTTTAGATAAGAAGTGTGCCGCACATTAGAAACGGAGGAAACATCCATGAAAGACTATCCCCAGAGAGAACAGGCGCTGGCTCTGCTGCGCAAGTATAACGGCGAGCCCTTCCACATTCAGCACGGGCTGACGGTGGAGGGCGTGATGCGGTGGTATGCCGTTGAGCTGGGGCATGGCGAGGACGCGGATTTTTGGGCCACGGTGGGCCTTCTACACGACGTGGACTTTGAAAAGTGGCCGGAGGAGCACTGCCTGAAAGCGCCAGAGCTGCTGAAGGAAATCGGCTGTGGCGACGAACTGATTCACGCGGTTTGCAGCCATGGCTATGGGATTTGCTGCGATGTGGAGCCTGCGGAGGAGATGGAGAAGGTTCTCTTCGCCGCCGACGAGCTGACGGGCCTGATCGGCGCTGCGGCCCGGATGCGGCCCAGCAAAAGCTGCCAGGACATGGAGCTGAACAGCCTGAAAAAGAAATACAAGGATAAAAAGTTTGCCGCCGGCTGCTCCCGGGACGTGATTCAAACCGGGGCGGAGCGTCTGGGCTGGGAGCTGGACGAGCTTTTGGACAAGACGCTTGCGGCAATGCGCGCCTGCGAGGACGTGGTGACTGCCGAAATGGCGGCGCTGTAAGGCGCGCTTCCAAAAGAAGTAAAAAGTAAAAAACGAAGGCCCGGACATTTGTCCGGGCCTTCGGCTTTTCACGCGGAGATTATTCGCCCATGGGCGCGCCGCACTGGGGGCAGAACTTGCTGTCGGAGGAGGTCCCGCAGATGGGGCAAGCCTTGCTGGCGTTCTGGGCAGCTTCGGAAGCCTCTTCCTTCACAGGCTTGCTGGCTTCCAGATCAGCAATCTTTGCCTTGGAGGCGGACACCGCGTCCACCAAATCCTTCACCGCGGGAGGAATCTCACCACTGAATTCGCTGACATACCACTCGCCGATGGCGCGGAAATTCTTGTCAATCTCCCGCTGCTCGCTGGCAATGGACATGTTGATTCTCGCCAGCTCCGCGGCGTCCTTCGCCTTGTCGGCGGCGACAGCGGCAACGGCCTGCGCCTTTTTTCCAAGATCGTTCAAAAAGTCAAATGCCATGTTGAAAACCCCTTTCATTTCCCGCGCTTTCGCGCTGTATCCGTTGGAGTGCAGTCCTTAGACCAGGTTACTTGCATTTAGTATACATGGTCGGCAGATAAAACGCAACCGATTTTTCCAAAATTCACAGTTCGTTTTCAAGTGGATGCAGCTCCATGTAAGATCAGCCGGTCCAGGGCGTGCGTGTCACGTCTCCGGCTCAATCCAGCCCTGTGCCCGCGCCACGGCCCGGCCCCAGCGGCTCAGGTCCTCCCGGCAGACCGCCGCGTCCCGCACGGGCAGAAACACGTGCTGGCTGCGCCGCAAGGCGGAGAGCTGCTCCGGACCGGTCCATACGCCTGCAGCCAGTCCCGCCAGCGCCGCCGCGCCAAAGGCGGTGGTTTCCACCTGTACGGGCCGGTCTACCGGCAATCGGAGCGCGTCCGCCTGAAGCTGGAGCAGAAGATCGCTGACGGACGCGCCGCCATCCACCCGCAAAGAGGTGATGGGACGACCCGCGTCGGCGGCCATGGCGGTGATTAAATCGCAGACCTGAAACGCGATGGAGTCCAGCACCGCGCGGCAGAGGTGGGCTTTTCCGGTACCCCGGGTAACGCCCAGAATGGTTCCCCGGGCGTACATGTCCCAATAAGGCGCGCCAAGGCCGGTGAACGCCGGGACCACCAGTACCCCGCCGCTGTCCGGCACGCTTTCCGCCAGCCGGTCGCACTCAGGGGCACTCTCAATCAGCCCCAGTTCGTCCCGCAGCCACTGGATGGTGCTGCCCGCGTTGAACACGCTGCCCTCCAGCGCGTAGCAGACCCTGCCGCCAAGACTCCACGCCACGCTGCACACCAGCCCCGCGTTTGAAACCACCGGCGCACCTCCGACATTCATCAGGGTGAAGCAGCCAGTGCCGTAGGTGTTTTTCACCTGTCCCGGCTGAAAGCAGCTCTGACCGAACAGGGCGGCGGGCTGATCTCCCGCGCTGCCGCAGATGGGAATGCCCTCAAGGCCCTCCAGACCGGGAATCCCCTCCGCCACCGTGCCGTATTGCTGTGAATTGCCCACCGGGCGGGGCAGGAGATTCATGGGCACGTCCAGTTCCCGGCACAGTTCTTCGTCCCACTCCAGCGTATGAATGTTGAACAGCATGGTGCGGGAGGCGTTGGAGTAATCCGTCACATGGACCCGCCCGCCGGTAAGGTTCCAGATGAGCCAGGTGTCCACCGTGCCGCACAGCAGCTCGCCCCGCTCCGCTCTTTTCCGGACGCCGGGGATATTGTCCAGCATCCATTTGATTTTCGTGCCGGAAAAGTATGCGTCAATTAAAAGACCGGTTTTTTCCGCCACTGTTTTGCCAAAGTTCCGGGCCTTCAGCTCGTCGCAAAGGCCCGCCGTGCGGCGGCACTGCCAGACGATGGCGTTGTAGACCGGTTTGCCGGTCTTCTTGTCCCAGAGAATCGTGGTTTCCCGTTGATTGGTGACGCCGATGGCGGCAATGGCCTTGGGGTCGATGTGGGCGGCGTCCACCGTCTCTTGCAGCGCCCGCTTTTCTGTTTCCCAGATGTCACGGGGGTCGTGCTCCACCCAGCCGGGCTGTGGATAAATCTGGCGGAAGGGATGCTGGGCGCGGGAGACAATTTCCCCCGCTCGGTTGAACAGAATCGCCCGGGAACTGGTGGTGCCCTGATCCAGTGCAGCGACAAAGGGTTCCATGGCAAAACCTCCTGTGGAAATTTTACGCGCCGTGTGCTATGATATCTGTATGAGAGGCATTATAGCACAGAGGGGAGCGCGTTGCCATGGTAAAGCAGGAATTTACCGTTCTTTCTCGCGATGGAAAAACGGAGCTTCACGCGGTAGAGTGGCTGCCGGAGGGAAAATGCCGGGCGGTGCTGCAAATCGCCCACGGGGTTTCGGAATATGTCCTGCGCTACAAAGAACTTGCGGCGTATCTGACGGAGCGGGGATTTGCCGTGGTGGGAAACGATCATTTGGGGCACGGCGCGTCTGTTGCAAGCGGCGCGCCCCGGGTTTATTTTGGCCCAGCGGGGAGTTGGGACACGGTTGTGGACGATCTATACGCTCTCCGCTGTTTAGCGGGCCAAAAGTTTCCCGGTCTGCCCTATTTTCTGCTGGGGCATTCCATGGGGTCCTTTCTGGTCCGGACGTACCTGATCCGTTATCCCGGCACGGTGGACGGCGCGATTTTGATGGGCACGGGGCAGATGCCTAGGGTATTGACGGCGGCGGGCCGGGCAATTGCGGCTGTCGAATGTTGCAGAATCGGGGATGCGCGGTCCAGCCCCCTTGTTCAGAAACTGGCTTTCGGCGCCTACAACAAGGCATTCGCCCCTAACCGGACGGAGTTTGACTGGGTGTCCTCTGAAGAGGCGACGGTGAATTTTTATAAGGAGGACCCCCACTGCGGCGAAAATCCCAGCGTAGGGTTGTTTCGGGAGATGCTGGGGGGCATTGCGTTTATTACCAACCGGGCCAATTTAGAGAAAATGAACCTCAGCACACCGGTGCTGTTTGTCTCCGGGGAAGAAGACCCGGTGGGCGAGCGGGGACGGGGCGCACGGCGGGCATACCGCAGCTTTAAGAGAGCAGGTGTTCGGGATACGGAACTAAGGCTCTATCCCGGCGCGCGGCATGAAATTTTAAACGATGTTTGCAGGCAAGAGGTTTGCCGTGATTTGACGGACTGGTTGCTGGCCCGGCTTCCCGCTGAGAGGGAGGCGTGAGCGCTACGCTTTTCCCCGCAGCGCCGCCACGCTGTGGGTGACGGAGAGAATGCGGAGGGTGCACACCGCGTCGGCTGTGAAGATCAGCAGTGCGAGGAAGGTAAGCGGGGGCGGGATACGGTCGATGACCGCCTCCAGCATCGGATGAATCAGCAAAAGAGCCATGGAGGCCAGTGCGCCCCACGCAAGGGAGAACAGGATGCAAACCCGTCCCTGAAGGTTCCCCCGGACGTGGGAATAATCCCAGAATTTCACGCCCAGCATCGCCTCGCAGGCCCAGTGGTAGAGAAATTCCACTGCCGTGGCCGCCGCGGCTCCCGCCACCGGGAGCCACAAGCCCGCCCGCATGGACGCGGGCAGGGCCAGCACCGCCATGGCCCCCAGCCCGTACACCGGGCACAGGGGGAGAAACAGAAGACACCGCCGGACAGGATGCGTCTCGTCGGTGGTGCGGCGGGCGTAAACCCGCTCTAAAAAGCAGCCTACAAGGCTGTAAAAAATGAAGACCCAGAACCAGTATGCCAAATGAAAACCCTCCGTCTGTTTTTTTCAGTTTGTCCGGGGGAGAGAAATTCATGCGGCGCTTTTAAGAAAAATAGAGGGCGAGGAGAAGCGGTATGGAAGAGTGGCAAAAGCTGCGGGGAGAGTGTCTGGAGTGCCGGAACTGCGGCCTTGCACAGACCCGCACCACCGTGGTGTTTGGCGACGGCTGCGAGACGGCGGAGGTGCTGCTGGTGGGCGAGGGACCGGGGCAGAACGAGGACGAGCAGGGCATTCCCTTTGTGGGGAAGGCGGGGCAACTGCTGGACGATATGCTGGAGATCATCGGACTGGACCGGACGAAAGTCTATGTCGCCAACACGGTGAAATGCCGTCCGCCCCAGAACCG
>NZ_DALZCH010000047.1:13977-24311 GCF_031978065.1 Oscillibacter sp. | reverse complement strand
AGCCCCGCTCCTTTTTCAAACGCCGAATATCCCGTCCAAAAAACGGAAGAATCTGATACTCGCCCTCAAGTCTCGATCCAATCTGTGCCCCGTACCGTCTGGAAAGCTCCTCCGGAGACAGGTTCGTATTCAAAATCACCGACCGGCGTTCCAGCAGCCGAGTGTTGACAATTTCATACAGGGCACTCTGGACAAATGAGGTGGTCATCTCCGTCCCCAAATCGTCCAGAATCAAGAGGTCGCAGTGCATAATGCGCTCCAAATCCTCTTCTACGCCCTCTCCCTCGTCCCGGCCAAATTTCCGGTCCTCAAACCGGGAAAACACGTGGGACGCAGTGTCGTACACCACCGAAAAGCCCGCGGCGCTGACCTCTCCCGCGATGGCGGAGGAGAGAAAGGTCTTTCCAAGTCCCGGCTTGCCGTACAGCAGCAGGTTCCCACCGTGTTTTTTAAACGCGTGAGCATAGTTTGCGCAAACCTCATATACCGTTTCCATGTTCTCCCGGGGGGAGATGCCGTAAACCGAGTCCGGGGTTTGGTCATACCAATCCATGGAAAAGGTATCAAAGCTCTGCCCTGCCAAATCCAGAGAGCGGGACAGCTCGGCCTGCTGCTCCTGGGCATAGTATCGCTTCAGGCAGACACACGCCGCCTCGCCCTTTGTCCCCGCGTCGCCGCACAAAGGGCAGGCAGGCTTGTACTCAAGATAGTCCGGCGAAAGTCCCAAATCCGCAAGAAGCTGCGTCCGCTCCTGCTGAAGGCTTAAGTTGCCGTCCCGCAGCACCGCCACTGCCGGACGGGGATCCGACCCCTTGCGCAGGGCGGAGACAATAATGCGGCTCATGGTAGAGGTCAGCTCCGCGTCGATTTCCCTCAGACGGGGTACGCGGGCATAGGTCTGCTCCTGCCGCCTGCGGAAGGTCTCCTCCCGGCGGCGGCGGTCCGCGTCGAACCGGGCGGATGCCCGGCGCATAATTTTTCCGTCGTAGGACATTCCGCTTCCCCCTTACTCCTTGCCCCGGTGCAGCGCCTGCACATACCGGAACATCTCCTCCTCCGGCGGACGCTGATCCCGCCGGGGCTGCTGGGCCTGCGTCCGGGGACGGTCCCCCGCCGCCACCTGCTCCGGGGTGTGCAGTCCCGCCTCGTGCCAGCGCTTCAAGATGCCGTTTATGTAAGGCCACTTCAGCTCGTGGCACTTTAAAACCGTCTTTTCATAGGCCAGAGCCACCGTCTCCGGCAAAAAGCCCCACTCCTGCCATGCGGCCAAGTATTTTTCCTCCGCCCCCACCGGCGTTCTGTCGCCCAATTGAAGGACCCGCATAAAGGCGGGCAGAGCCTCCTGCCGCCGGGCGTATTTTTTCAGATACTCGGCCGCCGCGCTTTGGGTATCAAGTCCCATCCGCGCCCATGCGTATCCCTCTTTTTCAATCTGACGCAGGGTGGGACGGCGTCCCTCTCCATAGCGCAGGCGAATGCGCTCCGCACAGTGGCACACCAGAAGGTAAATCACGTCGGAGGGCAAGCCCAGATAGTCGTAAAGCCCCAAAAGCGTCCCCATGTCCGGGGTGGAAAGTTTTTTCCCCAGCTTCCGCTCCACCTCGGCGGCAAGGCCGCGAAACACCCCGTCATCCTCCAGCGCCCCCGTCACGTCCTCCTGCCGGTAGTCCGGCCGCTCGTCCGCCGGCTCCGGCAGCTCGGCTGCCGGAAGAGACACCAGCTCCAACTGGCGAAGCACCAGCTCCGCCGCTTCGATGCGGGTCCGCTCCCAGCGCAGCTCTCCCGCAAGGGACCGGGGCTGGGTAAGCCCCTGATGGCGCAGCAGCGCCAGATATAAAAGGGACGCGTCCCCGTCTCCCCGCTCTAAAAGGCGACGCAGCGCGGCCCCGGAAACGGTGACGCTCTCGTCTCCCAAATGCTTTAAAATTCCTGCCATCAGGTGCGCCTCCCCTCTGTCTTACGGCAGCGCCGCCCACCAAGGTGCGCGAAATTGCCCGTTCTCCCGGAGACTGAACCGCCCCGGCTTTTTGACATTCCCCATTGTATACGACTTGAGCGCTTCTGACAAGCCCAAAACTTTGCTCCAGCGTGGAAAAAAGCTGGAATCCTGCGGGCATATATGATATAATGCTGACTTATAAAAATGGGTTACTATGCCGCGCCCGGGCGGCAGCTTTAAAAGAGGAGGAATCACAGGATGAATAACCGTGTCACCGTGACGATCTGCGGAGAGGATTACAATTTTGTGGCGGACGAGTCCCCGGAATACATGGAAAAAGTGGGCGCCTTTGTGTGCAAAAAAATGGACGAGCTGATCACCGGCGCCAAGGTGGGCCGGACGGACGCCGCGGTCCTTACCGCCGTCAACATCGCGGACGAGCTGTTTAAGTCCTATGAGGCGGCGGAAAAGCTGCGCTCCGAGATTAAAAACTACGCGGATGAGGCGGGCCGCGCCCAAGGTGAGGTTTCCGATTTGAAGCGGGAGGTTTTTCGCCTTCAGCAGAAGTTGGACGCTAAGACCGGCGGAAACGGGACCCGGCGCTGATGCGGCCAGAACTTCTCTCCCCCGCCGGGTCCCCGGAGTCCCTTCGCGCCGCAGTGGAGTGCGGAGCAGACGCGGTGTATCTGGGCTGGGGCAGCTTCAATGCCCGTCAAAGCGCGAAAAACTTCTCCGATGAGGAGTTTTTTGAGGCTCTGCAATACTGCCACGAGCGGGGCGTAAAGGTCTATCTGACGCTGAACACGCTGGTGTCCGACCGGGAACTGGACGCCGCCCTCGCCTGCGCAAAAACCGCCGCCAATCTGGGGGTGGACGCGGTGCTTGTGCAGGATTTGGGCCTGTTTGACCTGCTGCGCCGCGCTCTGCCGGACCTTCCGCTCCACGCCAGCACCCAGATGAGCCTGTTTACCTCCGGAGGGGCCTGCGAAGCGGCGGCGGACGGGTGCGAGCGGGTGGTCATCGCCCGGGAATGCTCCCGGGAGGACACAGCAAACATCTACAAAAGCTGCCCCGCCGAGATTGAGGTCTTTGTCCACGGAGCGCTGTGCATGTGCTATTCGGGTCAGTGTGCCATGAGCGCGCTGATTGGGGGCCGGTCGGGAAACCGGGGCCGGTGCGCCCAGCCCTGCCGCTTGCCCTATACCCTGACGGAGTTATCCGGACCGGACGTGTCCGGACTGGAATCTCCGCCGTCTCTGCTGGGAAATCCGAAAAAAAATGCCTACCCCCTCAGCCTGAAGGACAACTGTCTGGCAGGCTTTTTAGAGGACATGGCCCAAATGGGCGTGGCCTGCCTGAAGCTGGAAGGGCGCATGAAGCGCCCTGAGTATGTGGCGGTGGTAACGGGTATCTATGCCCTCCTTCTGCGGGAGCACCGTGGCCCCACGGCGGAAGAAGCCGCCGCGCTGGA
Source organism: Oscillibacter sp. (assembly GCF_031978065.1). Lineage (GTDB taxonomy): Bacteria > Bacillota > Clostridia > Oscillospirales > Oscillospiraceae > Oscillibacter. Next base: position 20,901 of record NZ_DALZCH010000047.1, on the reverse strand, counting down.
GTCCGCCTTTTCCCGCTCCGGCTTTACCGACGGATACTGGCGGGGCCTGTCCGGTCCCGCACAGTTCGGCGTGCGCTCTGCCGACGCGGAGGAGCCGAAGGAGCTGTTCGCTCAGGCAAAAGCCGCTGTTGAAAAGGGCGGGATGCGGACGGTCCCCGTGATTATGGAGGCCGTTTTTCGCAAAAACCAGCCCTGCACCCTGACTGTCCGGGACGACGCGAACCGGACGGGCACGGCCACCGGCCCCGCCCCCGAGGAAGCGCGAAACAGGGCGGTGACAGCGGAAGATCTGGAAACCCGGCTGAAAAAAACCGGCGGCACCGCCTATCGGTGCGAAGCCGTGTCGGTGACGCTTGAGGACGGGCTGTCCGTGTCGGCGGCAACGGTAAACGCCCTGCGGCGGGACGCTTTGGCCAATCTTTCCGCGCTACGAATTGCGCCGCCAAAGCGGCGCGTTTTGTCCGTTCCCTCTCTTGAAAAGGCCGCTGACTATGCCGGAGAACCGGCCTTGACCTGCTCTCTGGTCCGCCGGGAGCAGCTTACACCCGCGCTTTTGGCTCTGCGCCCGGAGCGAGTATATCTTCCCTTGGAGCTTTTTGAAACGCTGGCCGCTTTGCCGACATTTGACGGGGAATACTGCGTCGTTGTCCCTCGTGTCTGGCGGGACGGGGACGAGCCGTATTTTTCGGAGCTACTGAAAAAGGCGGCAGGTCTAGGCGTTTCCGCCGCCATGGTGGGGAATCTGGGCCATCTGCCCCTGCTCCGTAATCAGGGCTTTTCTCTCTATGGTGATTTTGGTTTAAACGTTTTTAACGGACGAGCGCTGGGATATCTGGCAAACAAGGGCCTTCAATCCGCCGCGGTTTCCTTTGAACTGCGGGGCGCGCAGATTCGGGATATGCCGAAACTTCTGCCCACGGAGGCCATTGTCTACGGCCGTCTTCCCCTGATGCTTACGGAAAACTGCCTTGTTCGCAACGAAACCGGCTGCTCCTGCCGCCGCCCCTATGCCCTGATGGACCGAACGGGCGCGGCCTTCCCCCTTCTTCCCGTCTGGGGCCACCGGACGGAGCTTCAAAACTGCAAGCCTTTGTATCTGGGAGACCGGGACGACTGGAAACGCCTTGGCCTGCGGTATGCCCGACTGCGGTTTACCACGGAGTCCCCGGAAGAGTGCGTTCAGGTTTTTCGGGACTATCTTTCTGGCGGAGACGCTCCAGCAGAATTTACCCGCGGCCTGTTTGACCGGGGCGTGGAGTGAACAATTTTTAGTCCTATCTGTAATTCTTCCGAGCTATTTTACAATCTGTATTGATTTTGGAGTGTTTATGAATATCAAGGTCCGTTATTTTTGCGAGGATTTGGAGCCTCTGCGCTATGTGGATGGAAAGTCCGACTGGATTGATTTACAGGCGGCGGAGACGGTGACGCTGAAGTCAGGCGAATTTCGCCTGATTTCTCTGGGCGTGGCCATCGCCCTGCCGGAGGGCTACGAAGCCCACATCGTTCCCCGCAGCTCCACTTTTAAGAACTATGGCATTTTGCAGACCAACTCCATGGGCGTGGTGGACAACAGCTATTGCGGGGACAACGATCTTTGGCGCTTTCCCGCCTATGCCACACGGGACGTGACGGTGGAAAAGGGCACACGCATCTGCCAGTTCCGGGTGATGGCCCACCAGCCCCGGCTGGAATTTACCGCCGTAGAACATCTGGACGGCCCGAACCGGGGCGGTTTTGGGTCCACGGGGAAGTAATTTTTATTAAAATTAGAAATATTCCGGCGGCATTGCCCGCTTTTGGAATAAGGAGAGGGCAGGATGTCTAAGATGATATTGGCCTCCGGGTCTCCCCGGCGGCAAGAGCTGCTTCGGCTGATGGGGCTGAGCGAGTTTGAAATCAGGCCCCCGGAGGTGGAGGAAGACTTTCCCTCCGGTCTGACTTCGCAGGAGACGGTGGAATACATCTCCCGGAAAAAGTGCGATGCGGCTGCGGTTGTCGCCGCTTCCGACGAGATTATCATTGCGGCGGACACCATGGTGTTTGTGGACGGCGTGCCTTTGGGCAAGCCCACAGACGAGGCGGACGCCCTGCGGATGCTGACGCTGCTTCAGGGCCGGGGCCATGTGGTCTGCACGGGGGTAAGCGTCTGCGGCAATGGAAAAACCGTGACGGAGTCGGAATCTACGGAGGTCTTTTTCCGCCCTGCCGGTCAAGAGGAGCTGGCGGCCTATATCCGCAGCGGCGAGCCGATGGACAAAGCCGGAGCCTATGGGGTTCAAGGTTTGGGCGCACTTTTGGTGGAGGGCATCCGGGGCGACTTTTACAACGTAATGGGTCTTCCCGCTCTGCGGCTTAGCCGCATACTGGGCCGGTTTGGTATTCGTTTTTTTTAACTGATTTGGAATTGCTGAGAATTTGTCGGGGGCATTGACTTGAAAGAATTTCTGAAACGGCACGGACTTTGGGTCCTATTCGCCACGGCGGTGATCGCCGTGGTGCTTGCGGTGCTCTCCGTGTTCAGCACCACCTCCTCCCCGCTGGTGAATCTGGCGCAGACTATCACCTCTCCTTTTCGGGCGGCGTACACTGCCGCCGCGGGCTGGCTGATGGATAAGCAAAACTACTATGAGGATACCTCGGCCCTGAAGGCAGAAAATCAGGAACTGAAAAAGAGGATTGCCGAAATGGAGGCAGAGGTGCGTCAGGCCCAGAATGACAGCGAGGAAAATGAGCGGCTGCGCAGCTTGATGAATCTGCGGGAGCAGCGACGGGACCTCAGCGATTTGGAGGCCGCCACCATCACAGAGCACTCCACCTCCAACTGGACCAGCTATCTGACACTGAACCGGGGCACGGACCACGGCGTGGAAAAGAACGACTGCGTGATCACGGAGACCGGATATCTGGTGGGCGTGGTCAGCGAGGTGGGGAGCAACTGGTGCACCGTGCTGAACATTGTCGACACGGACACCTCCATGGGCGCGCAGGTCTTTCGCACAGACGACATCGGCGTGGCCGAGGGAGACTTTGCGCTGATGAGCCAAAGTCGACTGCGGCTGGACTTTCTTCCCGCCGGGGCGCAGCTTCTAAACGGCGATCTGGTGGTGACCTCCGGTCTTGGCGGCTATTACCCCTCCGGCCTTGTCATCGGCATGGTGGAGGAGGTCCAAACCGACGATTCCGGGGCCACATCCTATGCCATTTTGCGCCCCAGTGCGGAATTTGACGACCTGACGCAGGTCTTTATTATCAAATCCTTCGACATTGTGGATTGAAAGGCGGCGTTTATGACTCCCCGACAGGAAACCATTCATAAATGGGGGCTGTACGCCCTGCTTACGCTGTTTTGCTGCGCGTGGCAAGGAGCGGTTCTGCAATATATGCGGCTTTGGGGCGTGTTTCCCTTTATATACCCCATTCTTGCCGCAATTCTCTCCACACTGGAGGGACCTGTTTCTGGAATGATTTATTCTTTAGTTCTGGGCGTGGCCTGCGACTTGACTATCTCCGCACCCATTCCTTGCTTCTACACACTGGTTTTCCCTCTCGCCGGTCTGCTGGCGGGGATTTTGGCCAGAAGCGTGCTGTCCTCCGGCTTTCTCAGCGCGCTGGTGACTTCTATGGCCGCGTTTATTCTCACCGGCGCATTCCACGGGCTGATTTTTATGTTTGCTTCCCGCCCCGCTTGGGGGCAGACGGCCATTGTCTGCGCCAAGGAACTGGGCATGTCTCTTCCCTGGGCGTTGCCGGTGTATTTTCTGTTTCGCCGAGTGTGGCGCAGGTGCCTTGAAAATGAGTCCACTCGTTTATAAGCCGTAGTTCCTGCTTTGTGTGGCGGGCTTTTCCCCTCATTTTTACAAATGCTTGCTTTGCGGACCCGCGCCCTTTGGGCGGGGACCCGCCCGATTGTCTGGAGGTAGACCCTTGCTTGATACAAAATTCAATTCCACACGCCGCCTGTATATTTTGAGCGGCTTTCTGCTTTGCGTGCTTCTGACCTACGTGGGCGTGATGTACAACACGCAGATCAGCAACGGGAGCTATTACCGGGAGCAGTCTGTCCGCACCATTGCCAGCACGGAGACGGTGGAGGCCTCCCGGGGCATTCTTACCGACCGCAACGGACAGGTGATGGTTTCCAATCGACAGACCTACGCTCTTACCTTTGACATGTCCCTGCTCAATGAAGAGGATGACAAAAACGAAGCCATTCTGCGCCTAATTCAACTATGCAAGCAGCGTGGTGTTCTGTGGAAAGACAATCTTCCCATGAGCCAAACCGCGCCCTACGCCTACACCGTGGACACCGCGGGAACAGTGCAGAGGGACCGCTTTTCCAAATTTTTGCAGTCCAGTTTGAAGGTTCTGTCCACCAATGTGAGCCGGGAAAACGTCACCAATGAGCTGCTTTCCTCCATCCTCTCGCCGCGCGAGCTGATGAAACAGATGCGAACACTTTTTGAAATTCCGGAGGATTGGGCGGATGCGGACGCAAGAGCCGTGGCGGGCGTGCGGTATGAGCTGGAGATTCGCAAGCTGGTCAACACCACGGCCTATGTCTTTGCGGAGGATGTGAATACGGAGTTGATTTCTCTGGTGAAGGACGGAAACTACCGGGGCGCAAAGGTTTTTACTTCCTCCGTCCGGGAATACGACACCGACGCGGCCGCCCATGTGCTGGGCACCGTGGGGCGCGTGGAGGCAGAGGATTTGGCCGCCAACCCCGATATTTACAGCGGCGAGGACTGGATTGGAAAGTCCGGTGTGGAACTGGCCTTTGAGGGATATCTTCGAGGCGAGGACGGGACGCGTCTGATTTCCTCCAACGATCAGGGGAAAATTACCAGTGAATTTTATACCGCCCAGCCTAAGCCGGGAAACACCGTCGCCCTGACATTGGACCTGAATCTTCAGGAAGCCACAGAGCAGGCGCTGGCAAACACCATTACCAACATGAACGAAAAGGACGGAAACACCACCCGGGGCGCCGGCGCCGCTGTGATCGAGGTGGGCACCGGGGAGGTTTTGGCGCTGGCCTCTTACCCCACCTTCCGCCTTGCCAACTACAATCAGGAGTATGCGCTGCTCAGCAGCGATCCGGGAGAGCCGTTTTATAACCGGGCCACCCATGGCCGCTATCCCCCCGGCTCTACCTTCAAGCCCTGCACGGCCATTGCCGCGCTGGAATCCGGCGTGGTGACTTTGACGGAGAAAATCCGGGACACGGGCCGCTGGTACTATCCCGACATGATTGCCGGAACCGATCCCTTTTCCGCTTGGTGCTGGAACCGAAGCGGTCACGGCCTGCAAAACATTACCCAGGCCATTACCAACTCCTGCAACTACTTTTTCTACACCATGGGCTACCGTCTAGGAATTGAGCGGCTGGACGAATACGCCGCCGCCTTCGGACTTGGCAGCAAAACCGGCATTGAAATCGGAGAAGACCCCGGCATTCTGGCGGGACCGGAGTATTCTGAGTCAGTGGGCCAGACGTGGTACGGCGGCAACACCGTCATGGCCGCCATCGGGCAGTCCGACAACCTCTTCACCCCGCTTCAGCTTGCCAACTACATTGCCACTTTAGTGGGCGGGGGCGAGCACTATCCGGCTCACCTTCTCAAGTCGGTAAAGGCCTATGACAACTCCTCCGTGATTTACACCGGCGTGCCGGACCCGGTGAACACCGTCGAAATCAAACCCCAAAATCTGGACGCCGTAAAAAACGGAATGCACGACCTGACCACCAAGGGAAGCCTCGCCAGCTACTTCCGCAACTGCGTGGTGGACACGGGCGCAAAAACCGGCACAGCGCAGATTACCAAAAGTACCAAAAACAATGGCGTATTCGTTTGCTTTGCCCCTTTCGACGACCCGCAAATTGCTGTGGCTCTGGTGATTGAACAGGGCGGCTCTGGCGCGGCGCTGGCCTCCACCGCCGTGGAAATTCTCAACGCCTACTTTACGAAAGAGGAAATCGGCACCGTGATTCTGGGCGAGAACCAACTTCTCCCTTAACTCTTTGATGCGGTCCGGCCGGATTATTCCCGCCGGACCGTTTTTTACGCCGCTTTTACTTTCACTTTTTGGAAAGGACTGTGCCCGTTATGAGCGAACCCTATGTTTTCGACCCCAGACACAGCCTGTGCAAGGAACCCTTTGGGGCGACGGTCTGTGGCGGCCGGATTTTATTTCGCGTGCGCCCTCTGGCGCGTGAGGAATTTACTCACTGCGCTTTGGTTTTGCATCTCGAATTTTCCGGTGTGCAGGAAGAACGGGAGCTGCTGCCCGGCGGCCCGGCGGGAGATCGTGTTCTTTTTTCTCTCGCTTATGACGCGCCGGAGCAGCCGGAGCTGGTCTGGTATCATTTCCGCTTCTGGCGGGACGACGGCTCTGGCTGCGATTTGGACGCCTCGGGCTATCGCAGCGACGGACGCGCCACTGATTGGCAGCTAACGGTATACGACGCTTCTCGCCCTACACCCCAGTGGTTTGGTGACGGCGTAACCTATCAAATTTTCCCCGACCGGTTTTGCCGTCTATCCGTTCCCGACCCTGCGGGCCTCGTTGGAAACCGTACGGTTCACAAAAATTGGGATGACGCGCCCCATTGGCGACCCGACCAGCAGGGCGAGGTGCGAAACAACGACTTTTTTGGCGGCTCCCTGCAAGGTATTTTCTCCCGACTGGAATATCTGGAACAGTTGGGCGTCACCACGCTTTACCTCTGCCCCGTGTTTGAATCCGCCTCCAACCATCGATACGACACAGCGGACTACACAGCCATCGATTCCATGCTGGGAACGGAAGCGGACTTTCGGAAGCTGTGCACCAGAGCGGCCGAGCGGGGCATTCGCGTGCTTTTGGACGGCGTGTTTAACCATACCGGGTCTAACAGCGTCTATTTCAATGCCGAGGGAT